>CAZMGX010000434.1:0-4234 GCA_964565915.1 uncultured Gemmatimonas sp. | reverse complement strand
AATCCGCATCGAGCTCCGTGCAGCAGGCCGGACATTGCCGCTTGGTCAGGTCCATTCCGCAGTGCGGGCAAAAGGTCGCCGCCCGACCTTCCGGGAGACGGCCGCCGCAGTACCGGCAGCCATGCGAGGAGTGGGCGCGCACAACGGGCGTCGCAACATGCTGCGTCGCACCATGCTCGTTGCCACCCGCCGGCTCGCCGCCGGGCGCCAGCGTCAGCAGCGACGTGGACCACGATCGGACGATCGCCAGGGTCGGCGACGGCATCGAGAGCGCCTGCTGGCACGCCTGACGCAGTTCGGGTTCACACTGGAGAATGCCGCGCTCGCCGGACAGCAGTCGCAGCACCGATCGCTCCCAGGATTCGGCACCGCCGTCGGCCATCTCCCGACGGGTGTCTCGGAATGGCAGCAGACGCTCTTCCAGGTCACCCAACGTGAAGCCCTGCGTCGCGAGCTGTGGGTACTGGGAGCGGATGACGCGGTTGAGTCGGAACGCGAGGCGGTCGAGGTCGTCGAGCGAGCGGGCGGATGAACTCACTTGCCGACCACGTCTCGCGTGGTGGCGTCCGCGTCCGTCCGCATCATGTCCTTGTTGTCACCGCCGATCCGATCGACGATGCGCTCCGCAACGTTCTTTTCGTGGATCTGGGCGTCCTTCCAGCCATAGCCGTAGCCGATGGCGATACCCAGCGCGAGGATGAGGAGGATCTTGAACATGGGCGTCCCGGAATACTCCAGACGCCTATACGCCCGGAGACCTACTCCAAACGACGCGTCATCGCGGGGCGGGTAACGCCGCTGCGGGCGAGAAGCGCGCCGGATCGGGGAAGGGGGAGACGGCGGCCCGAGGGGCCCCGGCCCGGACCGGGCGTGCGGTCCACCACTCCTCGAACGACGACTCGACCAGGCCGTCCGAGGCGTCCTGCTGAGCCGCCGACCGCGTCGCCAGGTGATTGGCGTACTCGTTCTGCGGGTGACCGGCGTGTCCCTTGACCCACGCCCAGTGACACTCGTGCGGCGCAATCGCCGCAACGGCCGCCTGCCACAGCTCGAGATTCTCGACGGCGCCCTCCTTCCGGCGCCAGCCGCGGGCGATCCACCCCCGTACCCACGACGTCATGCCGTCCACGATATAGCGGGAGTCGGTGGTGAAGTGCACAGACAGGCTGTTGCCCTTCCGCGACAGCGCCTGAAAAGTGTCGATCACCGACCGCAGGGCCATGCGGTTGTTGGTCGTGTCCGGCTCGGAGGCCCAGAGGTCGTACCGCTGCACCGCGCCGTCGGGACGACGCCACTCGACCAGCGCGCCCAGTCCGCCCGGTGTCGCGCCGCTCTTGCCGTTGCCGAGGCAGGACTCATCGGCATAAACGGCGACCAGCGGATATCGCGCGCTCATCGCACGGCCTCGACGCGGTCGAGCTCGTCGACGAACAACTCCAGTCGATGGCCCGTGGTCGGATGTCGCGTCACGATGACTTCGCGGCCGGCGTCGATCCGCAATCGTTCCGGGATCACGAGATACTCCTTGCCGCGCCGAATCAGCACGAGACGGATGCCTTTGGTGATGGCGTGCTCCAATCGATCATACTCCACGACGGTCAGCCCCACGCGCTAACGCCCCCAGCCAGCGCATACCTGCTCGAGCACCCGCGTGGCCTGCTCGATCTCCGACGGCTCGATCCACTCCTCCGCCGAGTGGGCGCGGGCAATGTCGCCGGGGCCGAAGCAGAGCGCTGGAATCCCCGCCGCGTTGAACAGCGCGGCGTCGGTCCAGCAGGACAATCCCACCACTGGGGTCTCCTCACGTTCAGTGCGTGCGGCCGTCAGGACGGCCTGCGCCAAGGGAGCTTCCGTTGGCAGATCGAGCGGCGGTTGGGTGCACACGAGTCGTGTGGTCGCGCTGAATGACGGCACCTCGGCGGCCAGCGTGGCACACAATGCGTCGATCTCAGCGAGAGCGTCGGCGCCACTTTCACCGGGGATGGTGCGACGCTCGATCCGGAGGACGCACTGCTCGGCATATGTCGACCATCCGGTGCCACCGTTGATCATGGCGGCGTGCAGCGACGGACGACCAAGCAACGGATGCGAACGGCGCGTCAACTCCTCGCGCTCGAATCGATCGAGCGCCGCCAGCAGCAATCCGGCATGCCGAATCGCATCGATCCCGACGTCGTGGCGACTTCCATGGGCGGCGCGACCGGCAAACGTGACCTCGACCCACGCAAACCCCTTGTGCGCCGGACAGACGGCCAGCCGCGTGGGTTCGGTGATGATCGCGCCGGTCGCGCGCAACCCGGTTTGCAGCAGTGCCTCGGTGCCGATGGAGGCATACTCCTCATCACACACCGCCGTGATGATGATTTCGCTGTGCAGCGCACCGCGCATCCCCGCCCGCGCAGCCGCAACACACATCGCGGCCACGCCGCCTTTCATGTCGCTCGATCCGCGGCCATAGAGGCGATCGCCCTCGACGAGAGGCTCGAACGGCGCGTGCCGCATGCCGTCGGTGCCGACGACGTCGAGATGACCGTTCAGGATCAGCGGCGATCGTCCGCTCGGTCCGATTCGTGCCACGACGTTCGGCCGCCCCGGGACGACGTCGTTGAGCGAGACCGCAAATCCCCAGCCCCCCAACACCTGCGCGAGAAACTGCGCGCAATCCCCTTCGCCTGGCGCACCGGGCACCAGCTGCGGATTGCGCGAGTCGATGGCGATGAGCGCTTTCGTCAGCGCGACCGCGTCGATGGGGAAGCGAGAGGGCACGTGAGGAGAGTAAGTCATCGAACGCCGCGATGTCAGTCGAGCGCGGATACCCGCACTCCGTCGTCATCGATCTGCCACGCCAGACGCTCGGCCAACGGGTCCACCGCCTGTGTCACCGCTTCGACGTACGCATCCGGAGCCAGTACGACCACGCAGCCGCCACCGGAGGCGCCGAGTGCCTTGATCGCCGTGGCTCCGGCCGCACGTGCGGCGCCTTCGATCGCGTCGATCCGTCGCGTCGTGATGCCGGGGTGCAACGCGCGTTGTTCGACCCAGTGTTCCGCGACCAAGGCGGCGTGCGTTGAAATGTCGCCGGCGACCAGTGCATCGCGCATCGCGCGTGCCAGTTGCGCCATACGAGCGAGCGCATCGACGACGCGGGGTACGCGATCACGATACGCGTCGAGTACGGCCGAGATCGTGGTGGCGGAGATGCGCGACTCGCCTGTGTAGTACAGCAGACACTGGCGCTCGAGCGCAGTGCGCGCGGCACTCGGGACGGGGAGTGACTCGACCTCCGTCCCGGCACCGAACGTGAGGCCGAGGGGCCCGCCGAACGCGGCGGCATAGTGGTCCTGACGCCCCCCGGCGATGCCGAGTTCCTCGACCTCAACCGCACGACTCCACTCGGCGAGCATTGTCGGCGACGTTCGGATTTCACGCACGCCATGCAATGCGGCGGCCAGCGCTACCCCGGCGGCCGACGAGCCACCGAGTCCGGCACCCACCGGGAAATCGCTCGTCAAGGAGACCTCAACTCCGGTGACGGCAGCGCGCCGAAGCGCAGCGCTAACCAGTGGGTCGGCGGTCGGTGTCGCCGGGATACCCGGTCGAATGCGGACGGTCGCACGCCGCGAAATGGCCACGGCGCACACAAAACCGCCTCGTTCCTCGGGGTACGGGGGGACGTCTGTCCACCCTCCACCGAAGTCGAGGCGAGTTGGTGCCGAAGCGAGGATCGCGCGGCCGTGATCCGTCATAAGACGGACTATTTCTTCTTGGCGGCCTTCTTCGCGGGTGCCTTGGCCGCTTTCGCCGGCGCCTTGACCGGAGCCTTTGGTGCGGGTTTGGCTGGCGCCTTTGCGGCCGGCTTGGCCGGAGCCTTTGCCGGGGCCTTGGCGGGCGCCTTCGCTGCAGGAGCCTTCGCGGCGGGGGCCTTGGCTGCCGGCGCCTTGGCGACGACGGGCTTGGCGGCTGCCTTTTCGGCGACCGGCTTCTCAGCCGCCTTCGCGGGCGCCTTTGCGGCCGCCTTTTCGACGACCGGCGCCTCCGCCACGACCTCGGCGGGCTTTGGCGCCGGCTTCGCGACCGGCTGCTTGACGATCAGTGGCGGACCCTTGTCGGACGGACGCTGCGGCTCGAGGCGCATGGCCGCGCGCGCTTCAAGCGCCGCCTCGGCGGCGGCGGCCGGTGCAGTCACCGCCTTGGGCATCTGCCCGAGCGGGATCGGCTTCGGCGGTGCGGGCTT
>CAZMGX010000433.1:0-4255 GCA_964565915.1 uncultured Gemmatimonas sp. | reverse complement strand
ATCTACGCCTGGCTGGACGTGAACGCGAAGGACGAACGCAAGGCGACCGACAGCAACGAGCAGTTTTACTACAAGACCCGCAAGAAAGCGATCGGGCCCTTCAAGAAGCGCCTGTGGTCGCTGCCGGCGGATCTGCGCGCCACGCTCGGCGCCGCGTACGATGACAAGTTCGGATTCCTGTTTCAGCAGCTGGGGATCGGCGGCACGCGGGAAACGGTGGGGCAGTTCGTACACCCGCCGGTGCAGCATCGGAAGGCGCCGGACGGTGCGACCAAGTTCGTGGCCGCGCCCGACGATGCCGACCTGAGTGACTGAGGCGAAACGATGCCGCGCCCGGGATCGGGCGCGGCGACGCAGTGTGAATTCCGCAGCGGAGGTACAGATGGCCCGGCGTGATGAGTACGATGATGAACGCGTAGTGGTGGTCGAGCAGGGCGGCAGCAACGGCGTCGGCATGTTGCTGCTGGGATTGGCCATCGGGGCAGGCGCGGCGCTGTTGTTCGCGCCGGCCAGCGGCCAGGAAACGCGCGAGCGCATTCAGCGAGAGGCGCGACGGGCCGGCAAGCGTGTGAGGGACCTGACGGACACCGTCGGTGACGAACTGGCCGATCGCGTCGAGCGTACACGCGCCAGCTTCGATGATCGGGTCGAGCGCGCGCGCGATGCGGTGCGTTCGCGTCGTCAGGCCGTTGGCGACGCGGTGAACGCGGGTCGCGAGGGCGCCGCACGTGCGCGCGCCGATCTCGAGCAGGCGGTGGCAGATACCAAACAGGCGTACGCCGACAGCCGCCGCGCGTATCGTGAAGCACGGGCTGCCGAATACGCCGACGAGCATGACGCGGTGACGACGGCCGATGCCCCCTCGGGGGCCGTGACGGATTCCGCCGATCGCGATTCGCGCGACGGCTGACGGCTGGTGGGACATTGTCCGTCGCGTCTGGAAACAGGGCGAAGAGGACAATGTTCTATTTCTCGCGGGCGGGCTGGCGTTCAACGTCCTGCTCGCCCTCGTGCCGTTTGTCCTCCTGCTGATCTCGGGAATCGCGCTCCTGTTGGGGCGCGAACCTGACGAGGCTGCGCGCACCGTCACCGGGCTGCTGTTGGCGTTCTTGCCCAGCGATGCGGCCTCGGCCGCCGATCTGCTGCGCGACATCGTCACCGACGTGCTGCGCACCCGGGGCGCCGTCACGATCTATGCCGCCGTCGGCTTCGCGTGGTTCTCGACGCGACTCTTCGGGTCGCTGCGCAGCGTGCTGGCCCTGATCTTCGACGGCACCGACCGCGGGATCGTCGTCGGCAAGCTGTTCGACTTTGGCGCGACGATCGTGGCGACGATGGCCGTGGTCGTCTATATCGCCATGTCGGCCTATCTCGATCTCGCGACCACGCAGGGCGTGCAGCTCCTCATGCGCCTGGGATTGCGCGAATCGGCGATGAGTGGCCTCACCTACGTGGGCGGTCGCCTGCTGGGCATCACCATCGTGTTCGGGTTCTTTTACGCGATGTATCACGGCCTCCCACGGCGACGGCCGTCCGTCCGTACGGCGCTCGTGGCCGCGGCCGCCGCGAGTCTCCTGTTCGAAGTGGCGCGACACGTGTTTGCGTGGTTGGTGCGTCACTTCGACCCGAGTTCATTGTACACCGGGACGATCGCGGCCATCGTGGCCGTGGTCTTCTGGACGTACTACGGTTCGTTGCTCTTTCTCATTGGCGGTGAACTCGCGCAGGCGGCGGAACTGCGCCGAGCCGAGTTGCGCGCGCTGGACGGGGCGCCGCCACCGCCGCGATCGCCCTCGCGCACCCCGCCGGTCGGGAACGGCACATCGCGCGGCGCATCGCGTCCGACGCCGCGCTCGTCGCCGCGAAAGTCACCTTGAGCATCCGTTCACTCTTCACCGCCATCGTCCGTGTCCGTCCCGACTTTCATCGATCTACGTAGCGACACTGTCACCCGTCCCACTGCCGCGATGCGGCGCGCCATGGCCGAGGCTGAAGTGGGCGACGATGTGCTGGACGGCGATCCGACCACGCGCCGACTCGAGGCGGTCGTCGCGGAACGGCTGGGCAAGGAACGCGCACTGTTCTTCCCCACGGGCACGATGGCGAATCAGGCGGCCATCTGGGTGCACACCCGACCCGGAACGGAAGTGTTGGTCGACGCCGAATCACACATCGTGCATTGGGAGATGGCGGCCACGGCGGCGCTCGCGGGTGTGCAGATCCGTCCGGTGCAGGCACGCTCGGGCCACGCCCCATCGGGCGTCATGACGGCCGACGATCTGCGCGCGTCGATTCGCTTCCCGTCCGCGTCGAATGCGGAGACGTCTCTCGTGTGCATCGAGAACACGCACAACGGGGCCGGTGGGGCGGTCACCCCACTTGCGGGGATGCAGGCGCTTCAGGCCGTTGCACGCAGCGAAGGATTGCCGGTGCACCTCGACGGCGCGCGCCTGTGGAATGCGGCCGCCGCGACGGGAACGTCACTCGCTGCGTTCGCCGCCTGCGCCGACACCGTCATGGTGTCTTTCTCCAAGGGACTCGGCGCGCCCGTCGGCGCCGCCTTGGCGGGGCCGGGGGATGTGATTGAACAGGCCGTGCGTGCGCGCAAGCGATTCGGCGGCGGCATGCGCCAAAGTGGTATCCTCGCCGCGGCGGCGTTGCACGGCATGGAGCATCACATGGCGCGACTGCCCGAAGACCACGAAGCCGCACGGTATCTCGCCAACTGCTTGCAGGGCGTCGGAGGCATGCAGGTCGTCATGCCGGACACCAACATCGTGATGATCGACCTGCCCGGCCCGATCGCCGCGGACCTCGAAGCACGCGCCCGCGCGGTTGGCGTGCTGGTGTCCACGTGGCATGCGTCGCGCATCCGCCTCGTAACACATCTGGATGCGCCCGCCGGCGTCGTCGCCGAAGCGGCGCTGCGCCTCGCAAGAGTCTTCGGCGACTGACGGTGGGTCCGAGGTCCGAGGTCCGCGGTCCCCGGTCCGCGGTCCCCGGTCCCACATCCCGCAGCAATACCCAAGTCCCCACTCCAAACTCCTCAGTCCTCCCAGTCCATCTGTGTCGTAGTTCTCCCAGGCTTCCCCCCACGCTATATTCCGCATTGTCCCGGGTCCCGGAGGGCGCCAGCCCGCTAACTCCGTCAGGACCCCGAAGGTAGCAGCGGCATGTGGAATCTGACGTCGCTTCGTCAGGCCCGGGGCACTGCGCGCGGGAAGATTGGCTCCGATTCCGGACGCCGACTTCCCGCGCGCTTTTTTTTGCCCGACCCGTGCGCGGGAAGGCTAAATTGCAGGGACCATGTCGATCGCACTCGCCCGAAAGTATCGCCCGCGCAACTTCGCAACCGTCGCGGTGCAGTCGCACGTTGCGAACACGCTGAAGGGAGCGATTGCCCGCGGCCGCGTGGCGCATGGGTATCTCCTGTGCGGGCCGCGCGGGACCGGCAAGACGACGTTGGCGCGTGTGCTGGCCATGGCCCTCAACTGCGAGCGGCTGGCAGCCCATCGTCATGCCGTGGCCACCGGCGTTGCGCTGCCCGTTTCGGCCGATGGCTTCGACGGCGAGGCGGGCGAACCCTGTGGGCACTGCGCCAGTTGTGATCGCATCTGGAGTGGTGGGGCGTCGCTCGACGTCGTCGAGATCGATGCGGCGTCGAATGGTCGCGTCGACGACGCGCGCGAATTGCGCGAACGCGCGATGTATGCGCCGTCCGGCGATGATCGCTACAAGGTGTACATCATCGACGAAGCCCACATGCTCACGCGCGATGCGTGGAACGCGCTCCTCAAGATCCTCGAAGAGCCGCCGCCGCGGGTCGTGTTCGTGTTCGCCACCACCGAGCCGCAGAAGATCGCGCAGATGTCTGCTCCCGTGCTATCGCGGTTGCAGCGTTTCGACCTCAAGCGCATCGGGCCGTCTGAGATTCGCGAGCGCCTGGCGATCGTGTTGCGTGAAGAGGGCATGGCCTTCGAGGACGACGCGCTGGGCATGATTGCACGCGCGGCCGATGGCGGCCTGCGTGATGCGCTCTCGTTGACGGACCAGGTGCTGTCGCTGGGCGAAAGCAGTCACGTGACGGCGGAGCGTGTCCGGATCGCTTTGGGCCTCATCGCCGACGATGAATACCTAGCGCTCCTCGACCTCATCATCGAGCGCCGGGCCGTCGAAATCTTTCCGGCCATGCAGCGACTGGCCGACGAAGGGGTGGACTTCACGCTTGTCATGCGCGGACTTGGGGAACTGCTGC
>CAZMGX010000432.1:0-4260 GCA_964565915.1 uncultured Gemmatimonas sp. | reverse complement strand
CTTCCTGGCGGCCTGATCTTCGTACGACGCAACCGTCTCGGTTGGCACCGAGATCTGCAACCGGCGGGAGATACCGGTCCGCTCGGTCGGGGTAATGGTGATGTTCATACTGCAAGGTAAAACAGCGGGAACGGCAACTGCAGGGTAGGGGCTCAGCCCGCGGCTTGCGTGCCCACCGCCGGGACCGCCGAGCCGATCTCGGCCGCCGCGGCGCGACGCCGTGTCGTCGTCTTGGCCCGCTGGGCCCCACCGCCCGGCGCCGCACCGATCAACTCCGCCACGATCTTCCCGCTCGCCATCACACCAGGCAGACCGGCGCCCGGATGGGTGCCCGCACCGGCGAAATACAGGTTGGGGATGTCACGACTCACGTTCTGCGGCCGCATGTAGGCCGACTGCGTCAGAACCGGCTCGGTGCCGAACGCCGCGCCCATGTAGCTGTTCAATGTCGTCTCGAAGTACCGCGGGTCGATGCGGCGTTCCGTGACGATGTGCTTGGACAGGTCGGGGAGATACCGATCCTCGAGGTACTGCATGATGCGGTCGCGATACCGCTGCCCGACCGCTTCCCAATCCACATTCCCGCCGAGATGCGGGACGGGAGAGAGCACATACCAGCAGTCATGGCCGGCCGGCGCCAATGAGCGGTCGGTCGCCGTCGGGCGGTGCAGGTACAACGAGAAGTCATCGGCGAGGATCTTCTTTTCGAAGATGTCCTCCAGCAGCGACTGGTATCGCTTCCCCATGATGATCTCATGGTGCGCGATGTTCTCGTAGCGCCGGTTGGTGCCGAAGTAGATGACAAACAGTGACATCGAGTGGCGCATGCGCGCGATCTTCGCATCGCTCATCGAGGGGCGCAGCGAGGCCGGGACCAGCGTGCGGTACGCCTGCGCCAAGTCGCCATTGCACACGACGGCATCGGCCGCCAGGTGTTCCTGGTCGACCAGTCGCACGCCGTTTGCGCGGCGGCTGCCGGGGTGCATCGTGATCTCAGCCACCTCGCACTCGTAGCGGATCGTGCCGCCGATATCCTCAAACGCCTGCACGAGCCCCTTCACGAGCGCACCGGTCCCACCCATGGCGAACATCACGCCCCATTGCTGCTCGAGCTTGTGAATGAGGGCGTAGATTGACGACGCGCGATAGGGATTGCCGCCCACCAGCAAGGGATGGAACGAGAACACCTGACGCAGCCGCTCATCCTTCATGTACTTGCCGGCCAGCGCCGCCACCGAGCGGTCGGCGCGCAGGCGGACCAAGTCGGGAATCACCTTTACCATGGACGACGGCGTGAGAAACGCGCGATCGATCAATGGCATGCCCACATTGAAGATCTTCCACGCTTCCTCACGAAAGCGTTCGTACCCGGCCACGTCGGCGGCATTGAACTCACGCACCTGCCGCACCAGCGAGTCCCGATCGCCGTTGTAGTGGAAGACGGTACCGTCTTCGAAACGCACGTTGTAGAACGGGTCCAGCTGGACCAGCTTCACGTAGTCGGCCGTCTTGTGGCCGGTGAGGGCGAACAGCTCGTCGACGATCCACGGCGCCGTGATGATGGTCGGCCCGGCATCGAACGTGAAGCCATCCTGTTCGAAGACGTAGGCGCGACCGCCCGCCTTGTCGAGCTTCTCGACGATGGTGACGTCGTGTCCCTGCGCCTGCAAGCGAATGGCGGCCGAGAGGCCACCGAATCCACTGCCGATGACGACTATTCGCATGAGCCGGAGTGCTGAAAGTGCGGTACCTGCCCCGGCGCGATCTCAGCGACGAAGCAGAACGGCGATGTGCCAAAGATGAAGGACGAGCGCACAGAGCATGGCGAGCGCAAACAACTCAGGCGACGGTTCTTCGCGGCGGTGGAAGATCATGGCCGCCACCAGAGAACCACCGGCCCCCAGAAACGACACGACCCGTGCCGTGTTCGGTGAGCCGAGCGACGAACCCGGATTGCGACGCTGCCACCAGACCAGCACCGACGCCTCCACCACGATCAGTGCCAGAATCCCGATCGGAAGCGCGTCCGAGTTGAAGACCGCATTGAGGCGATCCATCACCCGTCCACAACTAAACGCGGGAGACCGCCGCGTGGTGCCCGGCAATCCCTCACTCAGCGTCCGGCGATCGGGATCGGCGCGCGGGCAGCGCGTTCGCCAGCGGGGCTGCCGGCACGGAGCGCCAGCACGAGGGGCAGTGCCATCGCCACCGTCCCAAGGACGCCGGCCAGCACCATGTCCTGGGCGAAGCAGATGGCGAGCGGCAGCAGTCCGTTCACGGCGTAGAGGGCGAGCGGTAGCCGCGATGGCGCCACGTCCCGTACCCAGGTAGACGGCGGCACCAGCATCAGCATGGCCCGCGCAACCAGAATGCCGGTCAGCAGCCAGCCCAGCCAGTTCGTCAGCGGCATCCCGAAAAAGAACGGCGTGCCGATAAACTGGGTAAACGCCGACTTCGTGGACAAGTCGGGAACGAACCACAGCCAGTGTGTGGTCTTCACCATGGCCGGGTCCATCGACACGTCCCAGGCGGTCAGTACCAGCCCGCCCACGAGCGCCCACCACCACTTCGACAGATTGTCGTCCTTCGAGGGCAGGAACCGGCCGCAGATCGCGAGCGACGCGACCAGCATGTAGAACCACGACGTCGGAATGTTGAACGGCACCAGCCCCGCAATCTTGTAGCCCAGCTGGTCGGTGTAGCTGTAGACACCAAACGGCAGGCCGGTGCTGGTGCCGGCCAACTCCGAGCCGAGAGAGAGCACAAACGAGACGGCGAATACCATCCAGGTGCGCTTCATGCCGATGCAGGACGCCAGGAAGGCAAATCCGGACACCGCACCCAGCACGACCGTCGTCTGGCCTCCGTACGTGTAGCCAATGCGCATGACGGACTGATTCGACGGCGTCATGAGCCAGGCCGGATACGGCGGGATGAGAAACGTCGAAAACGCGAAGGCCGAGAACGCGCTGAGAAACGCGTGGGCCATGAGCGTAAACGTCGCAATGCGGATCAGCTGATCACGCGTCTGCGTGCTCGCGTCGGGCAGCGAGAGGTCGGCAGGGAACGAGCTGGCGGTCATGGCACGGGCTCAGGCTTGGGGGACCAGGCGGTCGCTTGCGGCGTGCGGTGTCGGCTCCCAGACGATGCGCGGTCCACGGCCCAGCGCGGACAGGTCCGGCGCTTCGGCGCGATAGCGCCACGCGTTCCAGAGAATGCCAACGCGCGCGAGGTTGCCCAAACGGGCACGCGCGGTGATGGTGTCGTACTTCTGCGCTTCGATCGCCGTCAGAATCCCGGCGTATCCGGTGGCACACGCCGCTGCGCAACGCTGCGCATCAGGCGCGAGAAGGGCGATGCCCGGAAGCGCCGCCGCATACAACGCACGCGCGCGCCCAACCTCATACTGCATCATGGGGCGCCACTGCGGGTGGTTCGGCAGTGCGCGATTGGTCAGCACATCGTTCGTCGTCAGGCCAAACCGGGCGAGGTCCTCGGCCGGCAAGTAGCAGCGACCGCGTTGGGCGTCTTCGCCCACATCTCGAAGAATGTTCGTCAGCTGCATGGCCGTGCCCAGCGTGCGGGCATACTGGATTGCGTGGGCACGCATCGCGGGGCCCGCAGGAACCCCGAACACGTACGTGCACATCTCACCGACCGAGCTCGCAACGCCCTGGCAATACTGCTCGAGATCGGCCCACGTGTCGTAGGTCGTCACGATCAGATCGCGACCGACGCCATCGAGCAATTCAAAGAGCGGGGCCGGGGACACCTGGTAGGTGCTGGCGACCCACGCCACCTCCCGGAAAATCGCGCCGCTCGGCCGCCCGTCGAGGGCGGCCTGCAATTCGGTGCGATATGCATCGAGTTGCTGGGACAGCAGTTGCGTATTGGTCGAGTCCGCTTGGTCCACCAGATCGTCGGCGATCCGGCAGAACGCGTACAGCGCGTACGCGGCGCGTCGCTTTTCGGCGGGCAGCAGCTTGCTTGCCAGCGAGAAGGTGCGGGCGTGCACCAGCGTGATCTGCTCACACTCGCGCGCGTCGGCTTCAGAGGTGCGGAGCGTCATGCAGTGCGGCGCGTCGGCGAAAAGTCAGGTCTCGGTATCTTCATCGTTCTGTCGGCGTCAACGCGTCGCCGCGCCGCAAGTTCCCTGACGACGCAGCTCGTCCCGCTTCATCCGGGCATTCGATGCTAAGGTGCCTCCACCGATGGGGTCTGTCAACCACTGTTGACACCTTCACGGCGCGACGGTGCCGT
>CAZMGX010000431.1:0-4272 GCA_964565915.1 uncultured Gemmatimonas sp. | reverse complement strand
AGGTCACTGGTTCCCCGGTCTCAAGTCCCTAGTCCGGTTGTTCTACCGCAGTCAACACTCAAAACTCCCCAGGTCCTTCGGTCCATTGGTTGGGCCAAACTCCGCAGTCCCCGGTCCTCAGTCCACAGTCCTGCACGCCCAGACACCGCCGTCCGCGTAAATTCCGTCGCAGCTGTCCGTACTCCCCACCTCCCGCCTGCCTGTGCCTCTCGTCGAGTGCGTTCCGAACTTCTCTGAAGGGCGTGATCCGGACGTCATCGCCGCCATCCGCGACGCGATCGCCGGGACGCCCGGCGCCCACGTGCTGGATGTCTCGAGCGATCCGTCGCATCACCGCACCGTCGTCACGTTCGTGGCGACACTCGACGCCGCGGTGCCGGCGGCCTTCGCCGCGATGACCGTCGCGCGTGACCGCATCGATCTCACGAAGCATCAGGGTGAGCATCCGCGTATCGGTGCCACCGACGTCGTGCCGTTCATTCCGCTCGACGGCACCACAATGGACGACTGCATCGCACTCGCGCACGAGCTGGGTGCCCGCGTGGCCAATGAACTCGCGATCCCGGTCTATCTCTACGAACGCGCCGCCACACGCCCCACGCGTGAAAATCTGGCCGACGTACGCCGCGGCGAGTTCGAAGGACTGCGCGAAGACATCCGCGTGAACCCCGCGCGTGTGCCCGACTTCGGCGCGGCCGAGGTGCATCCTACCGCTGGCGCGACGGCCATCGGAGCGCGCCCGTTCCTCGTCGCCTACAACGTCTACCTCGGCGACGCGAAGAATCTCCCGGTCGCGAAGGAAATCGCGAAGGCGATTCGGGGATCATCCGGCGGTTTGCGCTATGTGAAAGGGCTGGGCCTTGAGGTTGATGGGCAGGCGCAGGTGTCCATGAATCTCGTGGACACCGAAAAGACGCCGCTGCATCGGGTGTTCGAGATCGTGAAGTCCGAAGCGGCGGCGCACGGTGTTCAGCCCACGTGGAGCGAACTGGTGGGACTTGTGCCCGAACGTGTGTTGCTCGAGGCCGGCGCGCGTCACGTGCAACTGCGCGGCTATTCGCCCGACATGCTGCTGGAACGCAAGGTGCGCGAGATCGTCGCGGGTGGTGAGTCGGTTGACGGGTTCCTGTCGCGCATTGCCGGACCCACGCCGACCCCGGGCGGTGGCAGTGTCGCCGCGCACGCAGGCGCCCTGGGCGCGGCGCTTGCACAAATGGTGGCGGGCCTCACGATCGGCAAGAAGAAGTACGCGGCCGTGGAGGACGAAATGAAGTTACTGTCACTGCGCGCGAGTGCCCTGCGCCGTGAACTGGCGACGTTGGTGCAGCGTGACGCCGACGCGTACGAACATGTGCGCGCCGCCTACAGCATGCCGCGTGAACCCGAAGAGGCGGCCACTGCACGCAACGCGGCGATTCAGGCCGCTCTGGTCTTTGCGTCGGAGATCCCGCTCGAGACCGCGCGCGCGGCGGCCGCGGTCGCCGAGTTGTGCGCGGCGGTGGCCGAGCGCGGCAACACGAACGCGGCGACTGATGCCGCCGTCGCCGCGTTGATGGCCGAAGCGGCCTGCAAAGGTGCTGCGCTCAACGTGCGCGTGAATGTCTCATCACTCGACGAATCGCAGACCGAGGTGGGGGCGCGCCTTGCGTCTGATGCACGCGCCTATGTCAACTCCGCGTCCGTGTACGCGCGACTCGCGGAAGCTGCCGCCGAGCGCGCCATGAGTCCGTCATGACCGGCGCCCGCTACGGCGTGTCCTTCGCAATGTTCGCCATGGCCGCCGCGGTCGCCGCGTGCCGCGGCGCGCGTCCCTCGGCCACCGAGATGGCGTCGCGTGTGACCGTGAGTGCGTGTCCACCGGGTGTGGCGCCGGCCAAGCCCACCGATCTGCCGCCGCCCGCGACGTTGACGGTGAACATGGTCACCGAGCCCGCCGTTGCCGCCGGCACTGAGCTCAATCTGCGGCTCGATGGCGAAACGACCCGCAGCAGCATTCGTGTGGACGCCACGCAGCCGTCCAGCTTCACGCTGGCGAAGGGCGTGTACATCGTGCGGGTCGCGTTGCCGTCGTACGTGGGGGTTGAAGGCCGTGCGGTGCTGACGGCTGGGTGCACCGCGACGATGACACTGGTGCTGCGCAAGCGGTAAGGGATTGAGGGCCGGCAGGAGGCCCTGCCGGACGCTGTACTACTCGAGGAACTTGAACGAGGCAAATGCCCTACCAGCTGAAGCCCCGTCATCGCGTGCCTTCTCGCTGTGCTCTCGCGCTTCTCTTGTCTGCTCCGCTGCCGTCGAGTGCGCAGGTGGTTCAGATCGACGACAACGCGGCGAGACGCGTCTTGGCGACCTCTGAGGTCACCTTTCGCAGTGCGCGCACTGAGCGACGCAGCCTCGATGCGCTCGCCGACTCTCTCGTCGCAATAGCCATACAACCAGCTTCGTCTGAGTCGCGTTTGCAGGGTGCTTCACACCTGGCGGTGATACGTCTGGGCATCGCGGGAAGCGACCCAAAGATCGACTACCGTGGTGCGGCGCCCAGACTGCTGAAGATTGCCTTGGAATCCACGGACGGCGAGGCCGCCGCGATGGCAGTGCGCTCGCTTCGCAACATGACGGATACGACTGCGGCCGTCGCCGCGTTGCAACAGTTGGCTATGCACCCCACGCATTCGTTCAGCGCGGTCTCAAAACTCGGCCTGAATTACTGGAGCTCCGCCGTCGCACGCGACGCACTCCTCTCACTCTACGCCAAGAGAACCGCGATCCCTGATCGCACTGCCCGCGACTACGTGGAAGAACGAGTACGGTATGGCGGTCTCCTTCGGAAGCCGTGAAGCGCGCCCATTCTACGGCGTGGAAGTCGGTGCGTACTGGTGGCGACGTGCTCAGCGAGTATGTGATCAACACTGAGCACGCGTTCTCCGAATAGCGTCTACCGGCAGGGCTTGCCCGAGCAGCTGAGGCCATAACGCACGACGCTCTGCATCCCGTCGCGGTCCGACTGGATCAACCAGAGCTGCGTTGCGGTCGCCGCCGTGATATACGACTGCGACGGAAGCGGAAACTGCGCAATCGGCGTCCCTTTCGCGTCGAGGATCAGCACCGATGTGCTGGACTCCGAATCGCGCAACGAGATGAACGACTGCCCATCCGGCCCAAGCGTCATCCCCGTCACGGGCACGCGCACCGGAGGGATGCGACTGGCCGGCGCGGTCTTCGCCCCATCGAAACCGACACCACGTGCCAGCACGCTGTCGCGATACTTCGCGGACATGGGGACGGCCCGATATGGAAGCGTCTTGCTGAGCAGCGTGTCGCCATTGGCGGCGAATCGCATGACGGTGTACGTCCCGCCCTCACGGACCATTGCGTTCACACGCACTTGCGCCGCGACTCGTCCGTCGGCAGAAAACGCCACTTCTGTCCACGGGCTGAACTGCATCTCCCACGGGCTCGTTCGATAGTCGTCCATCTCGGCCACACGCGTGACGAGACCGGCCGGCGAGATCGCGATGATGGCGCTGCGGGCCTGGCGGTCGCGTGTAGTGCTCGCGACTTGTGCGATCGCGAGCATGGCACCGTCGGCCGTTCGAGCGTGCGGTATGATGGGACCGGCGACCGTCACCAGTCGCCCCGCGTTGGCCCGTGGCGCGGGTCTCGTGGTTTCCATCGCGCGCGACCGCAGCACCTTGCCATCACGTGACACGAAGGTGTGGCGCTGGAGCTCGTGGTCATGAATCCACACCGTATCACCGATCCACCCACGCACGGTGATGTGGCGGAATTCACCGGGGCCGCTCCCCTTCCGACCCGCCACGGCGATGCGCTTGCCCTTGGCGTCGTACACACGCACCTGCGCATCCTGCCGGAACCCCATGGCCATGTCACCACGCGCGTTGACCTTGGCGCCATTCAGCACCGCCCAGTCTTCAGCGCGGCCGTCGATGGTCAGCTCCTTCACCAGTCGCGCGACGGGGAACGGCGGTTGCGCGCTCCCAGAAAGGGGAAACCCCGCGCTCAACACCAACGTGACAAGGCGAATGGCACTCAGCATCTTCGGATGGCGGTCGTTCACGTCGTTCCGCCTGATCTCATGGGTACGACGTAACCTCCGATGCGCGATAGTAACCACTCACCGTCGCCACTCCGAGTAAAGTAGATGAGCTTTCTAATCCAACGACGTTCATCGCTCTGGCGAGGGTCGTGAACTGCCTGAGAGATGACTACAGTCAGTGTATCCCCTTGCTTGCTCTTCTCCGCAAACATCCTCAT
>CAZMGX010000430.1:0-4280 GCA_964565915.1 uncultured Gemmatimonas sp. | reverse complement strand
CAGGTGGCGCTCGAACCCGCCTTCGCCGAGGCGAAGGGGGTATTCGATTCGGCCATCGATGGGGCGATCCGCGCGGACATCGGCGGCAATCACCAGCGGGTGCTGAGCGTGTCGACGCAATACGACGCCGTCACCTTCAAGCACATCCTGCTGCCGGCGTGGATCTGCTCCTATCAGTTCAACGGCAAGACGTGGCGCGTGGTCGTGAACGGACAGACCGGCGCCATCAAGGGCGACCGGCCGTGGTCCGCGTGGAAGATCGGGTTCACCGTGTTGGCAGTCCTGGCTGCCGCGGCGGTCATTGCAGTGCTGTCGCAGCAGTCGTGACCGCCGAGGCCAGCGCCTCCTCCCACAAGCCGGCAGCATCGGCCTTCGCGTCGGCGAGGGACAACGCGCCACTGTCGATCTTCGCGAGGAACGCGCGCTGTGCCACATAGTCCTTGTTGACGATCCCCGCTTTGCTTTGCAGCATCCGCCACGCCTTGCGTCGCTCGACGGCGAACAGCACCATCTGGCGCGTCACCGCGTAGTACGCAAAGGTGCCTTCGACCTCGACCTTGATGTAGCAGCCGAAGTTGGGGATGAAACTGCGGTGATGTTCATCGAACACGCGGCGATGGATCACATCGTCTTGCGTCACGAAGCGCAGGACGTCGTCCAACGGCCGCAGTGAGGCCGCCGCCTCCGCGGTGATCGGCTTGAGGTGCTTGCGGAATCGGCCTTCCGTCAGCGCCCAGTGCGCCACGCTGAAGTTGTACGCCTCGCCGGTGCTGGCGTACTTCGTGTGCCACCAGTCGCGGTCGATACTGGGATTGCCTTTGAGGTCGAACGCCTCCTGCGCGGTTTCGCCGCGGCGCGGATTGAACACGAACTCCGGCATGCCACGCGCGTCGCGTACCATCTTCGCCTGGTCCGCGCTCATGTTGTCGCCGACCCCGTGCTCGGGCTGGCACGTCGTGTAGCACTGGAAGAATGCCGTGCCGCGGTACTCGAGACCGTCCAACATCGCCTTGTACAGCTTGGGCGCGTTGGCGATGGACAGCTGCGCGACGAACGGCGACCCGTGGCCGCTGGTGAATGCTTCGGCGACGTTCTTCTTCTCGATCAGTTTCCCCTGCGACGCCACGCCGAACTGATTCATGTCGTAGCCACCCAGCATCGTCGACGAATCGGAGTTCTGGCCACCCGTATTCGAATACACCTGCGTGTCCAGCATCAGCATGTTCACGTTCGGACGATTCTGCAGGATCACCTTCGACACGTTCTGGAAGCCGATATCGCCCAGCGCGCCGTCACCGCCGATGACCCAGATCTTCGGTAGCTCGCGGATCTCCTGATCCGTCATGAGCGCGTCGTCCAGTCGCGTGAGGGTGAAGTAGTCCGCCTCAGTCATGACATGCTCGGCGCGGTCCAGCAGCGCATCGGCCATCCGCTCCGGCGCCACCGAGCGGTGCGCATGTCCGACGATCACCGACTCCGCCATCAACCACGAAATGGTCGCGCCGTCCTGGAACAGCGAGTTCATCCACGGATACGGATGCGGATTCGACGGCGGCGTGGATCCGTACACGGTGTTGCAGCCCGTGCTGGCCCCCATCATCATGACCGACATGCCGTTGGCGCGGCGGCCGTCCACCGACTGCAACGACTTGTGATTGAACGCGTCCTGCCGCAGGACGGCCACGAGGCCGCCCACGAGTTGCTCGTCGGTGATGGGCCCATACTGGGCCTCGTAGGCGGCCACCCGGACCGCCGTATCCTTGTCGTTCTCGCCACCCAAGCCGACGATCACATGCGCAAACGTCTTGCGGAACAAGGCGTACTCGCCGGCACTGCGCGCCTTCAGCGCCGCCAGCCGTTCGTGTCCTTCGCGCTCGAGGCGATCGGCCTTGGCTACCAGACGATCCGCCTTGCGATGATAGATCGGCCGCATGTAGGCCTCGGTCACACTGGCCACCGACCGCAGGATGCTCTTTTCTCCGCACCCGGCACACGCGCCGTCGCCGGACACGAGTGCTTCATAGTTGCGGCGCACCATCAGGTGATTGCGCAGTGTCGCATCGCGTGAGCTGACGATGTCGTCGTCGGTGTACAGCCCGAGATACTTCTGCGGCGTATCCGGCAACAGACGCGAGAACACCTGCGCAGTCGTGAGGTCGGCGTTCAGTTCTTCGGTTTCGCGGGTCATGCGCAGGGCGTCGTGATCACCACAGACCTGCACACACTCGCCGCAGCCTTTGCAGAGGTCGGACACGAAGATGGAGAACAGGCCGCCGTTCCCCGGCGACTTCGATTCGACGGTGCGGAAGATCGCCGGCACGTTGCTGTAGGCCAGCGGCAGCTTGTCGATGATGCCCGTAAATTCCGCGCGCGAGCGCTCTGAAACTGTGGTGATCGCGGCTGCCTCGGCGCGCACGATATCCTTGAAGGGCACGTTGGTCTTCGCCTTGACCGAGTCGTTCATCGCCGCGCGCGCGCGCTGCTCGAGCGCCGGCAGTTCGGCCAACAGCGTCTGCCGGTCGCCGGCGTCGCGGACATAGTTGGCCACGGCGGTACGCAGCACGGTGATGACTTCCTGCGCGGTGTTCGGCAGCGCCGTGTCCGGACATACCGAGATGCACTCCATGCACTGGGTGCAGTTCTCCGCGATGTACACGGGGGTCTCGCGCCGCGCCACGTACTTGGACTGCGTCGCGCCGGTGCCGGCGCCCATCACGCCCACCGAGGCGAGCGCGCTGGACGGCTGGTGGTACCCCAACCCGGCGCGGAACTCACTGTCGAACTTCGCGAGGGTCTGCAACGGCGCCCGGGCGAGCTGGGTGACCGGGAACTCGATGCCGCCGCTGCCGCACGTGCCGCAGCCGGCCGTCGGCGGAAAGTGATGGTCCCGAATGGGCGCCAGCAGCGGATTGCGCATCGACGAGCGATCGGGGTCATCACCACGTCCGATGGCGATCTCGGTGACACGCTCGAAGCCCGCCTCCATCACGGCCATGTTGGATTCGACCACCGCATCACCGAAGCGGGCAAACTTCTTCACGTACTGCTGCCGTACCACGTCGTGGAACTGCGCCTCGGTGACGTGAAACGTCTTCAGGAACGGCGACACCCGGAAGAACGCCCCGAGGAACGCGTTGCCCTGCATGCGCAACTGCAACTCGGTCTGCGTCGTCGCGGCCCGGGCGATGTCGAAGCCCGGGAGGATGTACACCTTGATGTCGTTGTCGATCACGAACTGGCGATGGACCGCGGGAATCCGCTGCCATGCGGTCTCCGGCGATTCGCTGGACTCCCATACCAGACACCCGCCGCGCTTGAGGCCTTCGAGTGGATTGGTATGGGTGAACGCCTTCGGGTCGCAGCACAGGACCACGTCGACATGATTGAGCTCGCAGTTCACCTTGATCTGCGACGGCGCCACGGTCAGGTAGTAGTTCGTCGGGGCGCCCTTCTTCTCCGAGCCGTACTTGGGGTTGGCCATCACGAACAGCTTGTCCTCGAGCACCCCGTCAATGTCGTACGTCGCCTCGTGCTCGGAGACGAACTTGCCGAACTCACCGATGATCGACCCGAGGTTCTTGCCCGTGGTGATCATGCCCCAGCCGCCGATCGAGTGGAAGCGCACGGCGATGGCTCCGTCCGGCAGCAGCGACGGCGTATCGCGACTGATCACGGCATACGGATGGTCCACGCCCAGCACGAAATACGTCTCGCCATCGTCGGCGCCGCGCCCGTCGGTGCGCCGAGTGACGCCGGTGGCGAACTCGTAGGCCCCGATGCTGTGCTCGGGGCGGAAGTCGCGCGAGCCGATGCCATACGCACCGCGGAACAGGCGCGGCGTCTCCTCAGGTGTAAGCGCCGGATGCAGCCCGCCAAAGCGCGTGGTTTCGTTGGCCTTGCCCAGCGCCACGCGGATGTCGCGGGCGAGTGGATTGTCGCCGGCCAGCCCCTCGTCGGTCCGTTCGAGGATGATGACCTGCTTCTTTCCGCGCAGCGCGTCGATGACGGCATCTTCCGGGAAGGGCCGGATCACATTGATGTGAATCGACCCGACCTTCGCGTTGCGCTGGTCGCGCAGGTAGTCGCAGGCCGCCTCGATGTTCTCGGCGGCGCAACCCAGCGAGACGAATACCGTATCGGCATCGTCGGTCTTGTACTCCGTGAGGAGTCCGTAGCGACGGCCCGTGAGTCGGCCGAACTCCTCGTACGCCTCCGCGAGCAGCGGCCGAACCGGCGCGGGGACGGTGGTGCGCCGGGCGCCCACGCCGTTCAGGTGGTGC
>CAZMGX010000429.1:0-4286 GCA_964565915.1 uncultured Gemmatimonas sp. | reverse complement strand
CAAACTGTTTTCGGGCATCAACTTCAAGAGCGAGGCGGGCTACAAGGACATCACCCCCGCCAAGGTCGCCCTGCAAATTCGCGCGTCAGACGGCAACAAGGTGCTGCTGAGCATCCCGGCGATGGACCTGCAGCGCGCCACGGCCACGACGATCGTCCTCACAGGAGCGGCGAAGCTCGCCTACTTCACGTTCACGGATGCGATGACGCCGGCCGCTCCAAAGATGTAGTGGGTGGCATGACGTCCGATGGTCGAATCGCGCCGCAACCGGTTCCGGGTGCGGCGCGATTATGCTGTGTCCGATTGCGAATCGGGCACGAGGCGCCGCGCTCAGCGCGCCGGCGACACGACGACAATACGCTGCCGCCCGTCATCCACCAGCGGGATGACATCGGTCGGCTGCCGGACCCCATCGATCTCGATCGCCGCACCACGCTGTTGCACGCCAGCGGGATCAACGACGGAGATGGCGTACTCCGTCGCACCGAACCGGTAGACCACGGAGTACGAGGCCAGTCCGCGGGGACACATGGATTCATGACGAGTGCATTACCCGATTTCGTGAAGCCGAGCAGGTGTTCCAGTCCCACGCGATACATCCAGCTGGCGGAACCGGTATACCAGGTCCAACCACCGCGCCCGACGTGGGCCGCGGCGGAATACACGTCGGCCGCCACGACGTATGGCTCCACCTTGTATCGTGCCATGTCGTCGGCGTTTGCACTGTGCGTCAGCGGGTTGAGCATCTGGAACAGCTCGAAGGCGCGATCGCCATCGCCCTGCATGGATGTCGCCATGACGGCCCACAGCGCCGCGTGGGTGTACTGGGCTCCGTTCTCACGCACGCCCGGCAGGTATCCCTTGATGTATCCGGGGTCGTGTTCGCTCCGGTCGAACGGCGGCGTCAGCAGCAGCAGCAGGCGATCCTCCTCACGCACGAGGTGCGCCGCCATCGAGCGCATCGCCTGGTCTGCGCGCGCCGAGCGTCCGGAGCCGGCGATCACGCTCCAGCTTTGTGCGATGGAATCGATACGGCACTCGTCGTTCTCCGCCGAGCCGAGGGCGCTGCCGTCATCGAAGTAGGCACGGCGATACCATTGCCCATCCCAGCCGTGCGCTTCTACCGCGATCCGGTACCGGTCGGACTCTTCGCGCATCCACGCGGCTTCCGTCGCGTCACCACGCCGATCCGCGTGCACCGCGAAGTCGCGAAGGGTGGCGATGAGAAACCACCCCAACCAAATGCTCTCGCCCTGCCCGTTCGCGCCGACCAGGCTCAAGCCATCGTTCCAGTCCCCCGTACCGATCAGGGGCAGTCCGTGCACGCCACGCGTGGCGGCACGACGCAGGGCGCGGCGGCAATGCTCGTACACGTCGCCGTGTTCGTCGGTGATCGAGGGGAGGTCGTACCGCTCGTGTTCGTCCGGGCCCAATTCACGCATGGCCAGAAACGGAACGTAGTCGTCCAGCACGGAATGGTCGCCGGTGACGCGTACGTATTGGTCGACGACGAAGGGCAGCCAGGCGAGGTCATCCGAGAAACGGGTGCGGACGCCGCGGCCCGTGTGCGGATGCCACCAATGTTGCACGTCCCCCTCCTGAAACTGTCGCGCGGCGGCCCGAAGAATGTGCTCGCGAGCAATGGCGGGTTCGGCGTACACGAATGCCATCGTGTCCTGCAACTGGTCACGAAATCCGTAGGCACCGCTACTCTGGTAGAGGGCCGTGCGGGCCCACATGCGACAGCCAAGGGCCTGATACAACGTCCACGTGTTGATCATGGCATCAAAGGCGGCATCGGGTGTGTGCACTTTCACGACGCTCAGTCGATCCCGCCATGCTCGTACCGATCCATTGATGGCCCCCCGGGCTGCCGCCGGGGTCCGCAAACGTGTCATCACCCGGCGCGCCTCACGCTCCGAGCGCGCAGCGCCAAGCAGGACCACGACGTCCCGCGACTCGCCGGGCGCCAGGATCAGTTGCGTTTGTAGTGCGGCGCACGGATCAAAGCCGACGCCCGTCACGCCATCGAGTGACGCGCGCCGAAGGGCCGCAGGATCATTCAGGTCGCCGTGCCGTCCGATGAAGCTCAGCCGATCGGCAGAGTAGCTGATGACCGGTTCGCTGCACGTCAGGAACGCCGTCCATTCCGCGAACGACGGATCGAACGTGTTGCGGGCCAGGATGGTGTTGTCGGTGGCGGCATACCAGGTCTGTACCTGATGCTGCGTCAAGTCCCGTCGCGCGCCGAGCGTCCATTCGGCAAAGGCCGTCAAGGTGAGGCGTCGCCGCCGGCTGGAATCGTTCCGCACGCGAAGCACGGAGATCTTGACCGCCGCGTCTTCCGGCGCACCAAGCAGCAATTCGGAGTGAATGCCGTCGTGGTCGTGCACGAACGTCGTCCTGCCGGCCGCGTGTCGCACCTCCCACGCGCCATCGGATACGACGGGGGCAGGCGTCGCGCTCCAGAGCGCTCCCGTATCTGTGTCCTGCAGGTAGAGCACGTCACCGATGGGATCACTGACCGGGTCATTGTGCCACGGTGTCAGTCGGAAGAAGTAGGAGTTCTCCGCCCACGTGCATCCCGCACCGCGCTCGGAGACGACAAAGCCGCCATGCGCGTTGGCGATGACATTCACCCATGGTGCCGGTGGGACTCGGCTCTGGTCGATGGTCATCAGGTAGTCATCGTCGCTGGTCAGACCGCCGATGCCGTTTGCAAAACGCAACGGTTCCCCGGCGCCGTCGCGAGCGTCGTGCGCGCGGTCGGCTCGCCTCGTACTCGTCGATGCGAGCGGAGCGACCAATGGGGCTACCAAGGGGCGCAGCGCGGAAACGATCGTTGCGAGTGCGTTTCCGCGTTCACCGGAAGGCGCCTCGTCGTCCGGCCCGATGAGCCGTCGCTCGGCGCTGGCGAGAATACGGGCGAGAGAGCGACCGTCGCAGGGGATCTGCATCCGCGCGGTCGCGGACAGCATGAGATAGTCTTCCGGTTGGAAGACGTCACGCCGCCGCACGAACACCCCGCCGGGTTGATCCGTCAGCGCCGCATCACCGGACGCCGTCATGGTCTCGCCGATGCCATCGCGCAGTTCCTGCAGATAGTCATACGGCTGTGCGTTGATGACGACGAGGTCCACGGCCAGGCCGCGCAGGCGCCAGTACCGATGCGCCTCGAAGAGTTCGCGAAGCGTCGGGAGGCCTTCAATGGCATCGATCGTCGCCAGGACGATCGGAAGGTCTCCGGACAGCCCATGCGCCCAGAGACGCGGCTGTGAGCCACGATTACGCGCGACTTCGTCGCGCGGCGGAGCCAGCGAACCGCCCTGAAACAGCAACTGCGTGGCCAAATCCTGAAACAACGACGCGCTGACCGTATTGAGACCCAGCGTCTGCAGTTCGATGGTGGTGGCGGACCAGGCGAAGTCGAGTGCGCGCTGGGCCGCATGGGTGTCGTGGTACCGCCCAGCCAGAGCGAAGGCCGCCTCGCGGCTGGTTGCGACCAGTGTGGTGAAGGTGACGCTGACTGGCTGTCCCGGCGGTACCCGCACGCGGGTACGAATGGCGAAGATCGGATCGAGGACGGCGCCGGTCGTGCCACTCAGCACCGCGCCCGCGTCGAGCGCGGCCGGATCATGGACCGAGCGGCCCCGACCGATGAATCGGGCACGATCGGTCTCGCATACGGCGTCGGTCAGCCGGTCTGGCCCGGCATCGACGAGGTGGACGCACCATCGCCGAACTTCATCGGGCGTGCGTGGTCGGCGCGTGGCGGTGATCGCCGAACACCATGCATGCCACTCCGTTTCCACGAACAGGTTCGAGAACGCCGCGTGCGCTTGATCGGCACCTTGTGGTGCCAGCACGATCTCGCCGTAGCTGGTCAGCTCGATGTCATGGGCGTAGCTGCCGCTATTGGTGAGCGTCACGCGTCGAACCTCGGCCGCGTCGCCAGGCACGACCGTGATCTCCGTGCGCGTCTCGATGTCGCCGTCGGCGCGATGCAAGGTGACGCGGTCGAGCGCCATCGATGCGCGACTCCAGTCGGCGGCGGCGCCGATCGGCTGCATACCCGTCGACCACACGCGGTTGTTGGTGAGGTCTCGCAAATAGCAGAACTGTCCAGCGTCATCACGGGTGCCATCGGCGCGCCAGCGCGTCACCGCGAGCGACTCGTACTGACTGTACCCACTGCCGTTGTGATTGAGCATGACGGTATAGGGTCGCGATCCGAGCAGGGCGATGCGTGGCGCCGTGTCGCGGAGTGTGTTGACCTCACGCACCAC
>CAZMGX010000428.1:0-4321 GCA_964565915.1 uncultured Gemmatimonas sp. | reverse complement strand
ACACGCGCAACCTGCGTATTGAAGCGCAGGTGCTGGAACATGATCTGCCGCTCGTGCGCGTCGGCGGCGAAGCGATGATCACCTCGGCCGGCGCACCCGGTCGCGCGATTCGTGGGCGCATCGATGCGGTGCTGCCAATGGTCGACTCCACCACGCGGGCAGGTCGCGCGATCGTGCGCGTCACCGGCGACGGAACGCTGCGTCCCGGCATGTACGCCGACGTGCAACTCGAGGCGTCGCGACTGACTGACCGACGGCTCGTGCCGGCCCGCGCCGTTATTGAACGTGATGGGCGGCCGTTGGTCTTTGTCGTGAAAGACGGTCGGGCGCAGTGGACGTACATCCTGCCCGGGCGCAGCAACGGTGTCGACACCGAAGTGTTGCCAGACTCCGTGACGGGGCAGATCCCGGTCGGCGCGGGTGATCAGGTCATTGTAGAAGGACATCTCACGCTCACCCACGACGCGCCGGTGCGTGTGATGGCGCCGCGTGACGAGGTGCCGGTGGATCCGACGGCGCGTCGGCGCCCGCGTTCGTAAGGCGCGCGCCCGTGTCCATCTCGGCCTTCGCCGTCCGCCGCCCGGTCGCGACGGTGGCGGCGATCCTCGCCGTCGTGTTGATGGGATCGGTGTCGCTCAGCCGGCTGCCGGTCTCGTTGTTGCCCGATGTGTCGCTGCCGGTGCTCACGATTCGCACCGTGTACTCCGGTGCGGCGGCGCCCGAAGTCTCGCGTTTTGTGGCCGAGCCGATCGAAGAGGCCATTGCGGCCACGCCGGGATTGGTCGAGCTGCGTTCCGTGAGCCGCAACGGTGAAGTCACCACGACGGCGCGGTTTGCGTGGGGCACCGACATGCGCGGCACGGTGCTCACGATTCGGGAGCGTCTTGATGCGGCCCGCGGACAACTGCCGGAGCGTGCCGAGCGTCCTACGTTGCTCACGAGTGATCCGGGCGAACGGCCAATTGCCGTGCTCGCGCTCAAGAGTGATGCGTCGAAGGGCGGCGGCGACCTGCGCAGTCTCGCGCGTACCGCGTCTGATGTACATGCGCGTCGCCTGGAGCAGATCGAAGGGGTGGCGAGTGTGGCTGTCGTTGGTGCCCCCGAAGATCAGATTCGTGTCGATCTCGATCCGGATCGACTGCGCGCGTTGAACCTGACGCCCGAAGACGTTGCGCTCGCGATCCGCGCGCAGAATGCCACGGGGGCCGGCGGCACCATTCGCAAAGGCCAGTTCCGCTTTTCCGTTCGGGCGCTGACGGAGTTCCGCACGCCGTCGGAGATCCTGGACACACCCGTGGGGCCGGTGGGGTCGGGCATCACGCTGCGTGACGTGGGGACGGTGACGCTGGGTCTCGCCGATCCGGAAACGATGACACGTCTCGACGGCGCACCGGCCATCGGCCTCGTCGTCTACAAGGATGCGGGTTCGAACACCGTGGCCGTGACCTCGCGCATGCGCGACGCGATCGGGCTGCTGCAAACGGAATTCGGCGGCATCACCATCAATGTCGTGGCCGCGCAGGCGGACTTCGTCGTGGATGCCCTGTCCAACCTCGGGCAGGAGATTGTCGCTGGCGGACTGCTTTCTCTGCTCGTCATCCTGCTGTTTCTGCGTGACTGGCGGGTCTCGTTGGCGATCGGCCTGGTCGTGCCACTCTCCGTATTGGTGGCGCTGGTGGGACTGCAGGCGCTGAACGTGTCGATCAACGTGCTGTCGTTGGGCGGCCTCGCGTTGGGCACGGGTCTTCTGGTCGACACGGCAATCGTCGTGGCGGAATCGGTGGGCCGACGACGGGAAGAAGGAATGCCGCTGTTGCAGGCGGCCATCGAAGGCACTGACGAAGTCGCCGCGCCACTGTTCGCAGGCACGTTGACGACGGTGCTGGTGTTCGGCCCGATCATCTTTGTACGTGGGCTCGCTGCCGCCCTGTTCCGGGACCTGTCGCTGAGTGTCGTCACGACCGTCGCCGCATCGCTGTTGCTGTCACTGACGTTGATGCCGGTGATGATTGTTGGGCGTCGCCGCAGCCAGCGAGCCACCGAAACCGCGGTGGCTCCACGCGCGATGACAACCCACGCGCCGTCCACGGGTATTGGCGGAACGCTGGATCGCTGGGGCACCACGCTCAGCGCGTGGTACGAACACGGCATGGTATGGTCGCTGCGTCATGTGAAGACCGTATTTGCGATGGCCCTCGTAGCGGTCGCCGTCACCGGCTACCTCATCTGGACGCTGCCCAAGGAGATCTTGCCGCGCGTCGACGAAGGGGTGCTGGTCGCTCAGTTGCAGTTGCCCGAAGGCACCAGCATCGAGGCGACCGCGGCCCAGGTAGGCCGAGTGGAAGCGGCCAGTCGTACACTCGGCGCGACTGGTGTGTACTCGCGCGTCGGCAAAGCCACCGACGAAGAGATTCTTGGCGGTTCGGATCCCGGTTCGAGTGCCACCGCACAACTCATCGTGCCGGTGCCGAGTTCGGCCGACGCGGCCGACTTTGCGCAGCGTCTGCGCAAGGCGTTGCCCGATCTCGCCAACGGCGCACTCGCCATCGACCTCGCAGGCCAGTCGGAGTTCGGCTCGCTGATCGGTCGTGAGGGGCGACTGGTGCGCGTTGAACTGTCGGCGGCGTCGATCGGCGAATCGCAGCAGTGGGCCGACACCGTGCGCGCGACGATGCGTGGCCTGTCGTCACTCAGCGACGTGCGTGACGCGTATGCCGAGTCGCAGCCGATCGTCGAGGTGACGTTGCGTCGGGATCGGATGGCCGAGCGGGGCATCGTCCCCGATCAGGTGGCCAGTGCGCTGTCCGGCGCGTTGGGTGGTGTGAACGCCAGCGATTTGCGCGAGACCGATAAGCGTACCCCGATCACCGTGCGTTACGCCGGTCTGCGCAATGAGCAACTGGAGACGGCGCTGCAGACGCAGATTCGTGGCGTGCCACTGGGGCAATTGGTGGATGCGCGCGAGACACGGGCGCCGCTGGAGGTCATTCGAGTCGGCCAGCGTCCCGTCTCCATCGTGGAGGGTTTGGTGGAGACAGGCGGCACGGCGCGCGCGACGAGCGATGTCGCCGAACGGATGGGCAAGTTGCCACTGCCCAGTGGCGTGACGTGGCAGGTGGCCGGTGCCGACGCCGAACGCAAGCGCACCAGTGATGAACTGACGCTGGTGGTGGTGCTGGCGGCGCTGCTGATGTTTCTCGTACTCGCCGGTGAGTTCGCCAGCTTCACGATTCCGCTGGTGGTCATGCTCACGGTGCCACTGGCCGGAGCGGGCGCCGTGATCTTCCTGTGGATGACCGGCCAATCGCTGAACGCGGTGTCGCTCATCGGCATCGTCGTGATGATCGGTATGGCCGACAACGAAGCGGTGGTCAAACTCGATGCCATCCGCAAGTTCCGTGAGGCGGGGCACTCGGTGGACGAAGCCATCGTACTCGGCGGGCAGCAGCGACTGCGCGCGATTGCGATGACCTCCATCACCACGGTGACCGGTGTGCTGCCGCTGGTGTTCGGGTGGGGCAGTGGCGGGGCGCTGTATCAGCCGCTGGCGGCCGGCATCATCGGTGGTTCGGTGAGTGCGCTGCTGGTGACGTTCTTCTTGTTGCCGACCGCATACGCGGTACTCGAGCGCCGCACCGAACGCCGCGAGGCGCGTCGGGCCACACGGGGCATACCCGCGCCCGTGTCCGCGCTGGGCGACTGATCGATGATCCGGTTTGCGGCGCACCGTCCGGCCGTCGTCTGGGCCAGCTGCATTGCGCTGCTGTTCGCGGGCATCATCGCGTTCACGCGCTTGCCGCTGGCCACACGCACCACGGTGGAGTTGCCGCGGCTGCAGGTCAGTGCGTCGTGGCCCGGCTCCGCGCCCGAAGTCATCGAGACGTATCTCACATCGCCCATTGAAGCGGCCATACAGGGTGTACGTGGCGTCAAACGCGTGTCGAGTGTTTCGAACGACGATTACTCGTCGCTGACGGTCGATCTCGAAGCCAATGCCGACGTGCAGATGACGCGTCTGGCAATTCTCGAGCGACTCGAGTTGTTGCGTACGGAGTTTCCGCCCGGCGTCTCACCGCCCAGTGTGTCCAACTACGTCCCGCAGGGACTGGAAGACCCGCCGTTGTTGTCACTGACCGTGTTTGGTCCGTACACGCCAGGCACCCTGCAGAAGTTGCTGGATGAGCGTGTCAGCCCGCGATTGACGGCGGTGCCCGGCGTGTCTGGCGTCTCCGTTCGCGGCGGAACCGATCTGGGCGTTTCGGTCAGCTATGATCCCGTGTTGTTGCGGCGTCTCGGCATCTCGCCGCAGCTGTTGTCGAAC
>CAZMGX010000427.1:0-4328 GCA_964565915.1 uncultured Gemmatimonas sp. | reverse complement strand
AGATTCTCGGCGATGCGCTTGCGGCGCGTCGTCATCTTTTCGCGCGTTTCGCGAACCCCTGTCGTGGCCGGGGCAGGTGCGGACGCAGCAGGCGCCGGCGCCGGCACCGCCGCCGCGGCGGGAGCTGACGCAGGCGCAGGCGCAGTCGCTGATGCAGGAGCCGCCGTTGCCGCCAGCACGTCGACTTTGGCGATCACTCCACCTCGACCGGTTCCTTCGACGGCTGCGAGGTTCACACCACTTTCCGTCGCAAGACGCTGCGCGGCAGGCGACACCTTGGCGTCTGGGGCGTCTGGGGCGGCCGTGGCCGCCGGCGCTGCCGAAGAGACTGGTGCGGCCGCGGCCGGCGCGGCCGCTACCGGGGCCGTTGGGATGGCGCCCGCGCCCCCGGCCGTCACCTCACCCAATGACTCACCGACGGTCACCATGTCGCCTTCGTTCTTGAGGCGTACCGTCAGGACGCCGGCTTCGAGCGCGGGGACCTCGACGGTGATCTTGTCGGTTTCGAGCTCGACAAGGGTGTCGCCGGGCGCGATGGCGTCACCTTCCTTCTTGAGCCAGCGGGAAACCGTCGCCTCGACAATCGACTCGCCGAGGGGTGGGACCTTGATGGACGACATGATTCAGAACGGGCGAAATGGACGCATACTGGGAAGACGCAATATAGAACCGAGGCCAGACCGGTGAGGAACCGGAACCGGTCTCGTGAACGTGGCCCGGAATTCATCTTCCGGGGCAGCACACTGCCATTTCCCGGTCGGCCCGAGGAGATTCCCCTCGTCCCCAGCCGTCACCTCAATCGTCTCATGCCCCGTCCGTCCTTCATGTCCCGCTCTCCGCTCGTCCCGTGGGTGTTCGCGCCACTGGCGGTCCTGTCGTCGCAGACCCTCTCAGCGCAGGTGCTGCCCGAGAAGGAACTGCCGTCGCCTTCGTCGACGCTCAAGGACGGCCTCAAGTCGGTCACCAGTCTGCGAGAGCTTTCGGATGGGCGCGTGCTGGTCGTGGACAGTGTGGGTGAGCGGCTGGTGCTCGCCGATCTGGCAACGGGCAAGGTCGAGACGAAGATGAAGGCCGGCACGGAAGAGGATGAGTTCCGCGTGTTGAGCCCACTCTGGGCCTGGCCCGGTGATTCGGTGGCCGCCGCCGATCTGGGAACGGGTCGGCTCACGATTTTCAGGCCCGATGGGACGCCAGCACGTACCGTGCGCTTTGGTGGGGGAGGAGCGCCTGGCGGAATGCCTGGCGGGATGCCCGGCGGGAATCCCGTCAGCGTGGCTCCGGCCGGACGCGCTGGCGGCGGTGCGCCGGGCGGTGGACGAGGTCCGCGGGGACCGATCATTCGGTACCTCTCCGGCACTGATCGCGCGATTGCCGCGGGCCCGCCGGCCCGCCCACTCACCGCACCCAATCCCGGGACACCGCCCGCCCGCGCCCCGTTTGCGATTCTCCGCCTGTCGCTTCGTACCATGCGCCCCGATACCGTGGCGCAACTGATGGGACCGCAGCTCCCGCGGTCGCCACTAACCAACAATCAGGTGGGAACGTTCAACGTGTTCGTTGCCACCACGCCGCTGCAGGCTCTGGACACGTGGGCCGCCATGTCCGACGGCACGGTGGCCGTGATCCGGGCGGCATCCTATCGCGTCGAGTGGTATGCCCCGAACGGCGAACGCACGGTGACGGACTCCGTGCCCTACACGCCCATTCCGGTCACCAGCAACGACAAGAAGCGAGTGCTCGAGGACTACAAGGCAGTCGGCAGCGCGTTGCTGGCGGCCAGTCCACAGCGCACCGCCATTCTCGCCGTCACGTACTCCGAACCGCCCAGCTGGCCAACGCTCAACCCGCCGTTCCGTGGCGACATCGTGCCGAAGGTTGATCCCGACGACCGGATCTGGCTGGCGACCCGCTGCGCGTCGGATGATGGCGCGCTCTGCTACGATGTGATCGATCGCACGGGTGATCGGGTTGCCCGTTATCGCCTGCCACCGAAAACCCGGGTTGCCGGGTTCGGAAAGGGCGCGGTCTACACCGCCCTTGAGCAGAAGAGCGACAAGGAATTCCTGCAACGCCACCCGCTCAACTGACCGATGACCGACACCATGCGCGGACTCACCATCGATGCCCACGGCGGCCTGGAGCAGTTGCGGGTGCGCCACGACCTGCCGATCCCTGCCGTCGATCGTCCCGACGACGTGCGTGTGCGCATCCGTGCCGCGGCGCTCAATCGCCTCGACTGGTGGGTGTTGAACGGCATTCCCGGGGTGAAGATCCATCCCGGGTGGGTGCTCGGTTCCGATGGGGCCGGTGAAATCGAGGCCGTCGGAAGTGGCGTGCGTGATCTGCGCGTCGGTGATCGGGTGATCATCAATCCCGGCATCGTCGATCGCAGTTGCCGCTGCGAGTACTGCCGCGACGGGGATCAGCCACTCTGTCTCTCCTACGGCATCCTGGGCGAGCACCGCCCGGGAACGATGGCGGAGTACGTCGTGGTCCCGGCGGCCAACGTCCGCACGATCCCCGCCGAGATCGACTTCGAAAGTGCGGCCGCGTTCCCGCTGGCGACGCTCACGGCGTGGCGCATGATCGTGACGCGCGCTCGCGTGCAGCCGGGTGATCATGTCCTCATCTGGGGGATCGGCGGCGGCGTGGCGCTGGCCGCGCTGCAAATCGTGAAGCACATCGGCGCGACGGCGTGGGTCACCTCCGGCAGTCCGGAAAAACTGGTGCGTGCGCAGGCGCTGGGTGCCGATCACCTGCTCGACCATCGTCAGCCTGATCTGGGACGCGAGATCCGCGCCCGCACCGGCAAGCGCGGTGTCGACGTCGTCATCGATTCGGTCGGCGAGGCCACGTGGTCGCAGTCCCTGGTCGCGCTCGGCAAGCGCGGCCGGCTGGTGACGTGCGGTGGCACGACCGGCCCACATGTGCAGGTGGACGTGCGACGGATGTTCTGGAATCAGTGGACCCTCATGGGATCGACCATGGGCAATGATGCCGAGTTCGACGCCATGACCGAGTTGTTTCGACACGGGGCGCTGCAGCCGCCGGTTGATTCCGTGTGGTCACTGGATGACGGGCGCGCGGCCTTCGAACGGCTGGATACCGGCGCCCAGTTCGGCAAGGTGGTGGTGCGGGTGTGAGGGCGAGCCCTGCGCGCGGCGGGCCGCGGCCATGAGCGACACGGCCCGGTTCACCAGTGAGGAGGAGCGGTCGCTCCGCGAGGCCGCGGTGGCCGGCGACGCCCCGATGTGCCCGCGCTGTGCGGTGCGCATGACGCATCGCGAGATCGGCGGCGGCTCGTTTGGGCTGGGGTACCATCGGCAACGGGAGTGGCTGCTCTGCCCCTCCTGCCGCCGCAGCGTGATGTTCGACCGGCGCCGCGGCACGCGGCTCTGAGCCAAGGCCCCCACGCCTCGCCGGCGCGGTCTTGTTGTTCGCGTTTTGACCGCCCACTACCTTTCGGGAGTCCCACGGGACCCATGAGCGCCCATGTTCGGCGCCCCTCTTGTCCATGATGCTCGCAGTGCTCCAGAACTTTCAGGCCGATACCCTGCTTCTCGCGCAACAGTCCGCGCCACCGGCCGGGACGGCCGATGCATCTGTCGTCTCCACGTTCACCGACCGTCTCGAGCAGAGCTTCGCCATGTTGGGCGAGTTCGTGCCCGCGTTGTTCGGCGCGATGGTCATCCTCTTCGCCGGCTATCTGCTGGCGAAAGTGATCGAGAAGGGGACGCAGCGCCTGTTGCGTCGGGTGCGATTCAATCAGCTGCTCGAACGTGGCGGCGTCATGCACGCGGTCGAGCGCTCCGGTTCGAATCTGAATCCGGCGAAGGTCATTGCGAACGTGCTCTTCTGGTTCGTCATGTTCGCGGTGCTGCTCGTCTCGGCCAACGCGATCGGGCTGGAGTCACTCGCCAACGTGTTCTCGGAGTTGGTCAGCTACATCCCGAGTGTGATCGCGGCGATCGTGATCATCATCCTGGGCATCGTGCTCGGCGGATTCGTGGGTGGGCTGATCATGGCATCGGCCGGTGGTCTGCACGGCGGACCGTGGCTGGCTCGCACCGGTCGCGGTGGTGTGATCGTCCTCGCCGTGTTCATGGCCTTGCAGGAACTCGGGATCGCGACGGACATCGTGACGACCGCGTTCGCGATTCTCTTCGGCGCCGTCGCGCTGGCGCTTGCGTTGTCGTTTGGACTGGGCAATCGCGAGCTCGCCGCGGAGGTGACGCGCGAATGGTATCAGCGATATCGCGCCGAGCGGTTGGCCATTGATGCGGAAGCCGCGGCCGAAGAAGCGGAGGAGTTGGCCGAGGAGGCGTCGG
>CAZMGX010000426.1:0-4335 GCA_964565915.1 uncultured Gemmatimonas sp. | reverse complement strand
GCGGGGCGGACCTGGGTCAGCTCGTCGTCTTTTCCGGGGTGTCGCGATTCCCGGTGCGGGTCAAGTGTGCGTCGTTGGCGTGGCACACCCTGAAAGCCGCCTTGGCAGATGAATCGGTGACGGTCGACACAGCGCCCATTGTCAGCACGGAGTGATACCGGGTGGATTCGGGTGTAACACCAGCCGAGCACGTGCCGTGGCATGTATTCGGGTGGTTCACGTTCGACAGCCCTTGAAGCGAGGTATTCGATGCACTCGGTCCAGTTGCAGCGGGCGGCGCGGCTCGCTGAAGTGGCACCAGGCCTGCCGCTGGGAGTCACCCTCCCGGATGGCCAGCGCGTCTGTCTGATCCGCGACGGCGAGCGAGTCTATGCCGTGGCCGACCGCTGCAGCCACAAGGATTTTGCCTTGTCGGGCGGCGATCTGGTCGGCCCCTGCCTGCTCGAGTGCCCTTGGCACGGCGCCCGGTTCGACGTGCGCACGGGCAAGGCCATGAATGGACCGGCGACCGAAGCACTGACCACGTACTCCGTGCGCGTCGTAGGTGAAGAAATTTTCGTTGGCGCTCCTCGAACCAGTAGCAGATGACTTCCTTGGCAGCACTCGCTTCGCGCGATGATTTCCCTTTGCTCGCCGCGAACCCGGCGATGCACTACCTCGATTCGGCCGCGACCTCACAGAAGCCGCGCGTGGTGCTCGATGCGCTGCGCACGTTCTACGAAACGGCCAACGCGAATCCGCATCGTGGGGCCTACGCGCTGTCGGCCGCTGCGACCGATGCGTACCACGAGGCCCGTGCCACGCTGGCGCGGTTCCTCGGAGTGGCCGATGCCGATTGTCTCGTCTTCACGCGCGGTACGACCGAGGCGATGAACCTCGTCGCGTCCAGCTGGGGCCGGGCGAACGTGCGCGCGGGAGACGAGATCCTGCTCACGGCGCTCGAGCACCACGCCAACTTCGTCCCGTGGCAGCAGCTCGCGAAAGCGACCGGGGCCACGTTGCGCATCGTGGAGCTCGCGGCCGATCAGACGATCGACGTTGCGTCGATGCGCGCGATGGTCAACGAACGGACGCGCGTGGTGGCGATCACGCACGTGTCGAATGCCGTAGGCAGCATCACCCCGCTCGCCGACGTCGTGCGCATCGTCCGCTCACGCTCGGCCGCGGTGATCGTCGTGGATGGCGCCCAGGCTGTGCCGCATCTGCCGGTCGACTTCGATGCGCTCGACGTCGACTTCTACGCGTTCAGTGGCCACAAGATGCTCGGCCCGATGGGTATTGGCGGTCTCGTGGGCCGTCGGGCCTTGCTGGAGGCCATGCCGCCCTACCAGTTCGGTGGCGACATGATCGAGTGGGTGCACGACACCGATAGCACGTGGAACGTCATTCCGCACAAGTTCGAGGCCGGCACGCCGAATGCGGCGGATGCGGTGGGGCTGGCGGCGGCGGTGCGGTACCTCGCGTCGCTCGATATGCGCCAGGTGCGCGCGCATGAGCTCGCGTTGCTGGAACTGGCGGACGCACGGTTGCGATCGATGCCCGGTGTGACGGTCTTCGGTCCGTCGGCAGCGCAGCGCAGCGGCGTCGTGAGCTTTGCCGTCGACGGTGTCCATCCGCACGATCTCGCCACGATTTTTGATCAGCGTGGCGTGTGCATTCGCGCGGGGCACCATTGTGCGCAGCCGCTGATGCGTCGCCTGGGGGTCAGTGCGACGGCCCGGGCCTCGTTCTATGTCTACAGCGATGCCTCCGACGTTGATGCGTTGTGCAGTGCCGTCGAAGCTGCGCAGACCATGTTCGCCGTCGCGGAGTGAGGGGCGACCCGTCACAACCGATGGCACCGGGGCGGACCACGCGGCGCCGGGCGGGTCGCTGATGCTGTCGGCGATGTATCAGGAGCGACTGCTCGCGGAGTACCGGGCGCCGAAGAATCGGCGGGAACTGCCGGACGCCACCGGCAGCGCGGAGCGCAAGAACCCGGTGTGTGGTGACGCCATTCGGGTCATGGTCCGCGATGTGGACGGGCGCGCCGACGATGTCACGTTCACCGGCCACGGCTGCTCGATCGCCGTCGCCTCGGCGTCATTGCTGACGCAAGTGGTCGCCGGTCTCGATCGCCAGGCTGCGCGAGTCCTGATCACACAGGTCGAGGCGATGCTGGCCGGCAACGCGGTGGACACCCTGCCGCCGCTGCTGGTCCCGTTGCGCGGCGCCGTGCCCTTTCCGGCCCGCCACGGGTGCGTGCTGATGCCGTGGCTGGCGCTTCGCGACGCGCTGGGGTAGCGTGGGCCTGTTGTTACTCCCCTGCTCTCGTTACTCGTTACTCCCTGCTCTCTACTCTACTTATGTATGCCATCGCCATCGTCCGCTATCGTCGTCCGTTCGACGACATCGCACCGCACGTCGACGAACATCGTGCGTACCTGCGCGAGCTGAAGGAAGCCGGTCGCCTGCTCGTGTCGGGGCCGCTGGATCCGCGGTACGGCGGAGCGCTGGTGTTGCGCGTGCCGGATGACGAAGGTGTGGCGGCGCTCGATGCCATTCGTGATGGCGATCCGTTCACGAAGCGCGGGCTCGCGCAGTACGAACTGCTACCATGGGCGCCGGTGGTCGGAAAAGAAGGGCTGGACAGTCTCTGATCGCGTCATTCGCGTCAGTCAGTTCGATCGCGAGCGCAACGACCGGTGACGGCAAGCGCATTCCCCACCGGCCGTTCACCCGCAGCGTCGGACGGCTTGTTGACGACGCGGATCGCCCCTGACGCGGCATCGCGCACGACCATCGCTGTCGAGCCGCCGCCATCGAGATTGACCGCCTCGCGTGCACCGAGATCACGCAGCAGGGCCGCCGTTTCGCGCGTGGTTGTGCCCACACTGTAGCCGGCTTGGCGGCCGTCGATCACGACGAGCAGCAGGCGTTGCCCGTTGTATGCAAAGCCGGCGGCCGTGCGCGGATTGACGCCGCGAAAACTCGCCGCGCCGGCTGAGTCGACCGTGGGGACGATGACGCTATCGCGAACGAGCATCGGGAAGCCACCGACGGCGGTGCGCGGGAACAACGGCGACAGGCCCATCTCGACGCGCACCGTGTCGCCCTCACGAAGCGCGTCCGTCGCATCGCGTCGCTGGCCGACGAGGACCAGTGTGTCGCCACGCGCCTGACCGGTGTGTGTCGGCGTCAGTGCGGCCACGCGATAACGTCGATCGCCGGATGGCGTAAGCGGCACCAGCTGCAGCGCGGTGGGTCGCGTGAGACTGTCGAGTGCCTGACCCCACGCCGCGTCCACGACACCGAGCGCCGACGCCGACGGCCGGTTCCATGTGACGAGCGGCATGCGACCTCGGCGCGACGTCACCGCCCCCGCGGCCTGCAGTCGACCGATGAACGGTGTCCGCCGATCATCGAAGGCCAGCACGGGGCGATCGATCGGCCCGGCGAGCAGGTCGCCGTCGACGACCAGAGCCCCCACCGGGACGCCTGGCGGCGCGAACAGGAAGAAGTCAGCGTTCACCGCAGCGATCGGCGCATCGGCGGCTGGCAGTTGCTGCAGCAGCGCTGAGGTGGTCATGCGACCGACGGCTGTCGGTGCACCCTTGAGCGCGCGCAGTGAGACGCACGACGTGAGGTCTATGTCGAGCACGTGGGCCCGCAGCGGGCCGTTCGTGCGCACGAGATGATGGAGCCACACGCCCGGCGCCAGTCGTTCGCTCAGCGTGGAGTCCGCCACCGTTGTCGGCAGCACCCAGCGAGGTTCGCGGTCCGGCGCGCGCGACGTGGCGCCTGTGGTGGTACACCCGGCCAGCAGCAGCCAGGCGCCGTGGCCTAAACGCGCGAACGCACGGAGCGAAGGGAGAGGCACGAGAGGTTCTCGCGAAGGGCGCGGAGATCCCGCGAAGCTGTCTCGTCCTAGCTAATGTCTACACGTCCCCCTCTTCAAGGAGACGTGGTCATGATGCAACGAGCTCGGCATCGGTTTAGTCCGGAGTTGAAGCAACGGATCGTCACGGAGATCGAAGCGGGCCATCTTTCGTTGCGAGAGGCGGCCCGCGACACTCAGGCGACCGTAGCCATGGTCCACCAGTGGGTGCAGGAGTTCGGCCGCTACCGCCCCAAACGGGATGTTGTGGAGGTCGTGATGAAGAGTGAGCAGGAGCGGATCGCCGCGCTGGAGAAGGCCTTGGCGGAGGCGCACCTGAAGCTGCAGGTGTACGACGAGCTGCTGACCCAGGCCGACAAGAAGTACCAGCTCGATCTAAAAAAAACACTTGGTACGAGACTGCCCGGGCCTGTTGCGCGGGCGCCGGCGCAAAGCCTAGCATCGGGCAGGGAGAACGC
>CAZMGX010000425.1:0-4348 GCA_964565915.1 uncultured Gemmatimonas sp. | reverse complement strand
ATGGGTGGCTCGGCTTCCGGATCGCCCGCAACGCGCGCTCTCCCTTCTGTTCACTATTGGCTGTCGGTCTGACGTTCGCGACGGTGTTCACGGCGTTCATCCACATCGGCGTCGTGTTGGATCTGCTGCCGAATACCGGGCTGACCTTGCCGTTCATTTCCTACGGGCGATCGAACCTCGTCATCACACTGGCGATGACCGGCATTCTCGTGAACATCGGCAGCGAGAAGGAACGCGTGTACGGCGTGAGTGCCACGGACCCGCTGGTTGCACACGCCACGTAACGCCGGCGCCTACGCGTCCCGATCGCCAGGGGTGACCCGGTGACGCGCGCGGTGTGGTTTGCGGGCGGCGGCACCGGCGGTCACCTGTATCCGGGGCTGGCCATCGCGCGCGCCCTCAGAAACCGTGACGCGAGCATCACGCCGTTCTTCATCGGAGCGCAACGGGGCATCGAGCGCGACGTGCTGCCCACGACCGAGTTTCCGCACACGCTGCTGGACCTGCATCCGCTCTACCGTAGCGCACCATGGAAGAACTGGCGCACACTCGTCGGCGCATTCGGCGCGTGGCGTGCGCTCTCGCGGCAGGCGCGCATCGCGCGGCCGTTGGCGGTCGTGGGAACGGGTGGTTATGCCGCCGGGGTCGCCCTTGCATGGGCGCGTGCGCACGGCGTGCCCACCGTGTTGCATGAGTCGAACAGTCACCCTGGCGTCACAACCCGCGCATTCGCTGGAGGTGCTCGGGCCATTTATCTCGTCTTTCCGGAGGCCAAGCGACTGCTGGCCCCAGCGTCCGGCGTCGACGTGCGCGTGTTGGGCGCACCCATCGAGGCGCCGCCAGCGACACGGGTGACGCCCTCGGCCGCTCGCGCCGCGTGGGAGCTACCCGCCGATGCCTTCGTCATCCTGGCCGTTGGCGGCAGTCAGGGAGCGCGCGCGCTCAATGCCGCCATGGCCGACTGGATTGCCCGCGGACTGCCCAAGGGCGTCGCCGTGATCTGGGCCACGGGCAAGGCTCAGGCGTCGGAGTTCGCCGATCGCGAGTCGCCGCAGGTGCGCGTGCGCCCGTATCTCAACCCCATTGCCGACGCGTATGCGGCCGCCGACATCGCCATTACGCGGGCGGGCGCGATGACGATTGCGGAGCTATGTGCCTGGGGCATTCCGTCCGTCCTCGTGCCGCTGCCAACGGCGGCGCAGGATCATCAGGCGCACAACGCCAGTGCGGTGGCTGCGAGTGGGGCGGCGATTCATTTGCCGCAGGCGCAACTCTCGGTCGATCGGCTCGCGACATTGGTGTCCGAGCTGCAAGCGGACCCGTCGCGGGTGGCCTCGATGCGAGCGGCAGCGTTGGCGCGTGCGAAGCCGCACGCGGCGGAGGAGATCGCGGGGGCGCTTGCCGATCTGCTCGGCAACGGCTGAGGGAACGACAACCGCGATATTGGACAACGGATAATCGAGATTGGATATCGGATGTCGAGTATCCAATGTCCGATATCGTCGTTTCCTCACCGCCTCAGGATCTCCTATATCACCGGTGATATCACAAAACGTGATTCCCCCAACCGCAAACGGTGCTTCGTGCCACGACGAAGGGACGCGGTGGGCTGGAGCGGCGGTCGGGCTGGTGATCGACAGCATTGCTCCTGATCTCGGCCTCCGACGACGGTTGTCGACAGTGGCGATGCGCATTCGAAAATGTGAGCGTCGACAACATCCCGTCCTGCAAGAATGTGCGATGTCCATGATTATACGTACCAGAAGGCAGCTGTCATTCGCTGAATGGGCACATTCTTTCGACGGGCGAATCACAAGAGAGAATTGTCCACATGCGCTCTCGCGCCGCGCAGTTGTGCATTTGCGTCGTTGATCTACGATATTGGACCATGAACTCGCTGCTGCTCGACACGACGGATGCGCGACCGGTGCATTTCATCGGCATCGCGGGCGCGGGAATGAGCGCGCTCGCGGAATTGTTGAAAAGACGTGGCGTGATCGTGGCGGGGACCGACGCGAATCCGCACGGTGCCCCCGACCTGGTCGCGCTGGGCATTCCGGTTTCCCCGCACGACGCGGCGTTGGTCTCCTCCGCGCGCGCCGTCGTGTACTCGTCGGCGATCCCGGCAGCGCATCCCGAGATGGCCGCAGCGCGTGCGCTGGGCCTTCCGCTCATTCGTCGCGCCGAGGCATTGGCCGCGGCTGTGAGCGGAGGCACGCTCGTCGCGATCGCCGGCACACACGGCAAGACCACCACCACCGTCATGACGACCGAAGCGCTGGCGGCGGCCGGTCGTGATCCCACGGGCGTCGTCGGCGGACGCGTCGGGCTGTGGGGCGGCAATCTGCGGCTCGGCACGCTCGAGGCAGACCGCGCGACCTACGTCGTCGAAGCCGACGAATACGACCGGTCGTTTCTTGCCCTCGACCCGACGGTCGCGGTGGTGTTGAACGTCGAGGCCGACCATCTCGACATCTACGCCGATCTCAACGACATCCGGCGCACGTTCGAGACGTTTCTCGCGCCGGCTCGCGTCGTCGTGCGGTGTGCCGCCGACGCCGGGGCCATCGGACTGCGCGTCACGCCGTCCGCGCAGGATCTCTCGTATCGCATCGAGTCCGATCCGCGCGTCAAGAACGCCCGCCTGATCGCGCGCAATCTCGTGCTCTCGGCCGAGGGGTCGCGCTTCACGGTCGAGTATCACGGCGACGCGTTGGGTGAGGTGCAGCTGCAGGTCCCCGGCGTCCACAACGTGCTGAACGCGCTTGCGGCACTCGGCGTCGGCCTCGCACTGGGCTGCTCTGTTCCGGCGATGGCGCCGGGGCTGGCCGCCTTTCGCGGCGTCGAACGTCGCTTTCAGCGCCTTGGCACGGTGGGCGATATCGACGTCGTCGACGACTACGCTCACCACCCGACCGAGGTCGAGGCCACGTTGGTGGCGGCTCGCCAGGCCTTTCCATCGCGTCGGCTCGTCGTGGCGTTTCAGCCGCACCTGTATTCGCGCACGCGCGACCTGCAGGCCGAGTTCGCCGCCGCGCTGGCCTTGGCCGACATCGTCGCACTCTGTGACATTTACGGGGCACGCGAGGCGCCGATGGACGGGGTCACGTCGGCCTTGATTGCTGACCGGCTGCCTCACGAATTGCTGCAGTGGACTGGCCCGCGTGGGGAGGCCGCTTCGGCGCTTCACCGTATCGTGCGGCCGGGTGATGTGGTACTGACCATGGGCGCGGGGGACATCACGCGCACCGGACCGGAACTTCTGGAGATGCTGCGCTCATGACCGTCACCATGCCGCCGATCGAGTCTGCGACGTCGTCTGGTTCCCGACGGAGCGCGGGGCGTCGAGAGAGTGCGCCTGGCATCGAGACACCTCCCAAGTCGTGGCGCGAGCGGCCCAAGTGGCAACGCCGATTGGCGGCGCTGCTCGTGGTGACCGCGGCCGGCCTGGTCATGAGCGGCGCGTGGTGGTTGCCGCGCGTGCTCTCTCACCTGGAGTTCTTCCACGTCCGCACCATCGACTTTAATGGCGTGCGCTTCGCCAACACCGACGAGTTGCTGCGTCGACTGCGCGTGGATACCGCGCAGTCGGTCTGGCAGCCGCTGGATTCCCTGGCTGCGCGGCTTGCCGACCATCCGTTGGTGCAGCAGGTCGAGGTGGAGCGTGATCTGCCAGGTACACTGCGTGTGCGTCTGACCGAGCGGACGCCGGTGGCCTTGGTCCCGGCTCGAGGCGGACTACGTCCCGCCGACGCAACGGGGGCCGTGCTGCCGATCGATCCTGCCCTCGTTCCGTTGGACATGCCGATCGCCGCCACGGCCGACAGCGCGTTGCTTTCGGTGCTGGACGGGTTGCGCCAGCACGCGCCGGCGCTGTATGCGCGCGTGACGCAGGCTGGTCGCGGACGAGGCAGCGAGCTGCGCTTTACGCTGACCGGCGGACGTGTCGGCGCGGCCGGTCCCGCAATGGTCAATTCGCTCATCGTTCGCACCCTGCCCGACGTGACCGTGGCGCGCTTCAAGGACATATTACCGGTGGAAGCGGATCTCGCGCGGAATCATCTGCGCGCGGTCGAGCTGGACCTCCGCTTCCGTGACCAGGTGATCGCCAGACAGCCATGACAACCGATCCAATCGTCGCCGCCCTCGATATCGGCACCGCGCACACCACCGCGCTCGTTGCGGCGGTGCATGGCGACCTGCCGCGCACCCCGATCCTCAAGGTGCTCGGGGTGGGGCGCACGCGCACGATGGGGCTGCGCCGCGGGGTCGTGTCCGACATCGAAGAAGCGACGCGCTCGATCCGCAAGGCGGTCGACGAAGCCAGTCGGCACGCGGGGGTCGCGCC
>CAZMGX010000424.1:0-4397 GCA_964565915.1 uncultured Gemmatimonas sp. | reverse complement strand
AGGTAATACTGGCTACCACCGGTGTCCGGACCGGACGTGGCCAGCCCGACGGATCCGCGGTCGTGACGCCGTCGGGACGGACTGTCGCGCAGGGCGAACCCGGGACCGCCGGAGCCGTCGCCACGGGGGTCGCCATCCTGGGCCACAAAGTTCGGCACGACCCGATGGAAGGTCGTGTTGCGATAGAATCCACTGGAGGCCAGCTGCACGAAGGCCTCCACGAAAAGCGGCGCATCCGCGCCGAACAGATCGATGGTGATGTCGCCATGGTCGGTGCGAATCACGGCGCGCGGCTGGCGCGCTCCGGGAGTCAGCCACTGCCGGGCGAGGCGTTCGTAGTCGGACAAGGGACGCGGCACGAGCGCCGACACCGTCGTGGCCCACGCCGCCATCGGAGCAACATTCATCACGGCGCGGCGCTCGGCCGGCGTACTCGGCGCATTGAACGCGCGCAATCGCGCACGCGTCGCATCGCCGACCCGCGCGCTATCTCGTCCCCACGCCGCAGCCACGAGGCGCAGCGCCGCGAGTCGCGCGTCAGGTTCCGCATCACGTCGCGCGCGTTCATGCGCGGTGAGTGCGAGTTCAACATCGGAGGCGCGAGCCCGCGGCACGAGTACCTGCAGTGCGGCGGCACGCAAGGCCATCGAGGCATCTGCATGTGCACTCTCGACGAGCGATCGCACGGCAGAGTCGCCCGCCGTCGGCGGGATGAGCGCCACGGCGCTGGCCCGTACGCGCGCATCCTGGTCACGCGCGAAGGCGCCGGCGATCGTCCAGCGATCCGACCGACTGTCGGCGGCCCGCGCTTCGAGGGCGGCGAGCCGTTTGCGCCAGTCAGAATGAGTCGACCACTCGACTTCGCCGGACGACAACGTCGGCACATCGGCGGCGCGCGCCGCCTGCAACAACTGTTGTCGGACCCGGAACGTGGTATCGCGCGCCCACGCGCGTCGCCACGCGGCCGTGTCGCGCGCGAAGACCCCCTGCGCCAATTCGCTCGCCGCCACACGGACGTTCGCATCGACGTCCGACAGGGCGCGCTCCACGTCTCGTAACGCCGAGGGTCCGTACGAGGCGATGCTGCGCGCCGCGTTGGCGCGAACGCGCGGACTCGCGTCGGCCAGCAATGCTACCAGTGCCTCGCGCGCGGACGTGGCCAATGAATCGCCAGCGGCCGAGCGGGCGAGTCCCCTCGCCACATGTTGTCGCGTTTCCTCGTCACGATGCGCACGAACGCCGAGCAACGCGCGTACCCCACCGGGGAGTCGTTGCCGCCCGATCACATAGGCCGCGGCGCGCACTGCCTCACTCGCCGTGTCAGCGAGCCAAGGACGAAGCACACCGAGCGGCACCACGCGCAACTTGACGGTGGCGCGAAGCAGTGCCGCGCGGACCGAGGGTTCGCGCTGCGCGGCGGTGCTCTTGATCAGCGGCTGCGGTTCTCCATCGCCGAGCGCGACGGTGAGCACCGCTCTGGCGGGCTCGCCAATTTCACCCAGCGCCCACGCCGCTTCGCGCGCGACGGACTCCGGCGCACCGGCAACAGCGCGGGCGAGCGCGGTGAGGCTCGCGGTATCGTGCGCCACACCGAGCGCGTAGGCGGCGTTTGCGGCGACCGCGGTGTCGGAGTCCGTCAGCAGCCTTCGGAGCTCCGGATAGCGCGATCGCAACCGGACGTGCCCGATGGCCAGTGCGCCTCGAGCACGACGCGTCCCCCACGTATCGGCCAGCACGGCGTCCACGACGGTCGTGTCGCCGCGCCGGGCATCGACCATTTGCATCAGGCGCGCGTCGAGCGCGGTGCCGGCATCGGGTGTTGGTCCCCCACCGGGCGTGGCGGGCGCGCAGGCAGTCGCCAGCCCCGCGAACATCGCGGTCAGCGCCGCGCGCACGCCCCGGCGCCCCCCGTGACTCCTGAGCGCCGTCGTCATGGGCGCGTCGGTGCGAGCGACGTGACCGCCGCGCCCAGGAGCGCGCGCACATGCTCCGGCAAGGCGATCAGGCGATTGTCCCGCGACATGGAGACGAGTGTGGTGCGGGCCGATACCAACGCGGTGGCGGTGTCGCCCCGCTGGATGCGGTAGTCGAAAGTCATGGCGCGGGAACGCACCTCGATGAGCCGGGTCAGGATTCGAATGGGATCGTCGTAGCGGGCCGATGCATGGAAGCGCATGGTGACGTCGGAGACCGCGAGCATCACGCCTTCACGTTCGAGCTGCGCATACGGCGTGCCCAACGCACGAATGAAGTCGGTGCGGCCGATTTCGCACCACACCAAGTAGTTGGCATGGTACACCACACCCATCTGATCGGTCTCCGCGTAGCGAACGCGGACCTCGGACACGGTCTCGAGCGGCATGGCGGAAGATGTCCGGATCAGGGGGGCCACTACAAGCGGCCCCGCGCCGTTTGTCCCGCGGCGGACGCGACGTTAGACTGCCGACGTGCTTCCTACCCCTTGCCTCGTCATTGGCGACGCCCACCTTGGCGTGGCACCGCCGGACGCCGAGCGTGCGCTCCTGACGTTCCTGCGGGCTGTGCCCGGCAAGGCCAGGTCGCTGATCATCATGGGCGACCTGTTCGATTTCTGGTTCGCCTGGCGGCACGTGATGCCGCGCAGCGGCTATCGCGCACTCGCGGCCATCGCGGACCTTCGCGAGGCCGGAATCGACGTGCTGTGGATCGGCGGCAACCACGATTGCTGGGGCGGCGACGTGCTCAGCGCCGAAACGGGCGCGACGTACACCCTCGACCCGTGGCGAGACCACGTCGGACCGTGGAGCACCCTGCTGCAGCATGGGGATGGCCTCCGCCCGCGCGAAGATGCGCCCTATCGACGCTTGCGCCGTGTGCTGCGGCACCCGCTGTCCGTGCGGGCGTTCCGTTGGCTGCATCCGGACTTCGGAACGCGGATCGCGCTCGCGTCGTCGGATACCAGTCGACATCGCCGCGCCGGCGACGAGGGGCGCGGCCTGCTTGGCATCGCGACGCCACTGCTCGCCGCTGCCGGTGGCCCCGAGTTGGTCATCCACGGGCATTCGCATGTGCCGACGCTGCAACGGGCGGGTCGCGGATGGTATGCGAACGCCGGCGCGTGGTATCTGGACCGCCAGTTCCTGCGCATCGATGAAGAGACCATCACGCGCGCCGTCTGGACCGGTTCAGGCGAAGGGGACATGCTCGACGTGGGACATCGACTCATCGAGGAAGCGTCGACCTAGCGCAAGAAAACGCTCCGGAGCGTCAGAGGCCGCGACCCGCAGCGTCGCATGCCCGCCGGGGTCGGCCAGCAGATTCGTGTGCTGCAGCAACCGACGTGTCTCACGCGCAGTTTCCTCGGCGCTGTCGATCAATCGTACGGCAGGCCCCATCTCCGAAGCGATTGCGCCGGTCAGCAACGGATAGTGCGTGCACCCGAGTACGAGTGTGTCGACGCCGGCGGCCCGCAGCGGCGCGAGGTAATCGCGCACGATGAGCCGTGTCGCCGGGTGGTCCACCCATCCCTCTTCGACAAGCGGCACAAACAGTGGACACGCTTGCATGTGTACGACGCGGGCCGGCGCCACGGCGTGAATGGCCCGTTCGTATGCACCCGACGCAACGGTCCCCGAGGTCCCGATCACGCCGATGGCACCTGACGTCGCTGAGGCGACGGCCGCGCGCGCACCCGGTTCGATGACACCGATGACCGGAATGTCGACGTGTGCGCGCAGATCGTCGAGCGCATGTGCGGTGGCCGTGTTGCACGCGATGACGATCGCCTTGACCTGCTGCGCCACCAGCCAATCGGCGATCTGACGGGCGAAACGACGGACGGTCTCGGGGCTCTTGGGGCCGTACGGGACACGCGCCGTGTCGCCGACGTAGATCAGCGACTCATCGGGTAGCAACGTGCGTAGTGCGCGAACGACGGTCAGCCCCCCGAGGCCGGAGTCGAACACCCCAATGGGGGCACGACGGCGCAAGGACATGTCGTCGGTGCCGGCATCGACCAGCGGCCCCTCGTCCGGTCGCGCGGAAGACGGCAGGGAGCCTGAGGTCACCAGCGGATGGTGGCAACCAGCAAAGCACCGCCCGGACGTGGCGCGGCGGTGAGCGACACGGGCACGTCCCACAGTTGTGCGGCCACGAACGAGTCCGCGCCCGAGAACAAATGGTTGAAGGCAATCACGGCGATCCAGTCTTCCATGTGCAGCCGGCGCGTGCGCTCAAGATCGGGGCTGTACTTTCCGGAGAAGGCCCCCCTCTTCGTCAACGTGGTGCCGGAAACGGTGAAGTCGGATGGCAGCGAGTCCGTCTTGTAGCGTCGCATCTCACGCAAGTCCGCGCTGCTGCGGCGGACCATCGCCAACGCCGCCAACTCGACGCTCGCGAACAGCGCTCCCGACGTACCG
>CAZMGX010000423.1:0-4401 GCA_964565915.1 uncultured Gemmatimonas sp. | reverse complement strand
GGTATTCCCGGCAATGAGTCGATGGCGCTGGCCAGCATGGGCATCTACGTCTTCAACACCGAGTTCCTGTTCGACCTGCTGCGGCGCGACGCCGCCGATCCGGCGTCGAGCCGCGATTTCGGCAAGGATGTCATTCCGTATGTGGTGGCGCATGGGAAGGCGGTGGCGCATCGCTTCCGCACGTCGTGCGTGAAGTCGAAGGAAGAGTCGGAGGCGTACTGGCGCGATGCCGGCACCATCGACGCGTATTGGGAGGCCAACATCGACCTCACGAGTGTCGTGCCCTCACTCGATCTGTACGACCACAACTGGCCAATCTGGACGTATGCCGAGATTTCTCCGCCGGCGAAATTCGTGCACAATGAGGATGGTCGTCGCGGACTGGCGCTGAACTCGCTGGTGTCGGGCGGGTGCATCGTCTCGGGTGCCCGGTTGCACAAGACGCTGTTGTTCACGGGCGTGAAGGTGCACTCCTACGCGTATCTGGACGGGTGCGTGATTCAACCGTATGTCGAGATCGGACGGTCCGTGCGCTTGCGCAACGTGGTGATCGATCGCGGCGTCAACATCCCGGCCGGATTGGCCGTGGGTGAAGACGCCGCGCTCGATGCCAAACGATTCCGGCGCACGGAGAAGGGGATCGTCCTGATCACGCAGCCGATGATCGACAAATTGTACGCCAGCTGACGGCCGCCGCGTTACGCCTCCGTCACCTGCCCTTCGGGCCGCAACAGTCAGGTCCGCAACACGGCGCACCGGCCGTCGCCGCATCCGCCGTCGCCGCATCCGTCAAAGCGACGACCGTAGGCGCAGCGGCCTGCAGGGCGTCGGGCTTTGTGGCTCGCACAAACGCCGCCATGAACTTGCCATCAATCGCCTCCAGATTGGCGTCGACGTTGATGCCGGATTCCTGCAGGAAGGTCCGCGCGTCCTCGCTCTTGTAAACACGCGTGGGCTCGACGTCGATGTCGACGAAGCCACTCTCGCCGAGCAACGATCGGAACTCCTGCTCCTCGAGGGCACCAGCCACGCACCCGACCCACAGCTCCATCGATCGACGCACGTCGGACGGCACCTCGCCGCGCACCACGACATCACTCACCGCGAAGCGTCCACCCGGCTTGAGCACACGAAACGCCTCGGCCAACACGCGACGCTTGTCTCCGGAGAGATTGATCACGCAGTTGGAAATGATCACGTCGACCGAGGCGGACGGCAGCGGGATCTGCTCGATGTTGCCGCGGAGGAATTCGACATTCTGCACGCCCGCTTCCTCGGCGTTGCGGCGCGCGAGCGCCAGCATGTCATCGGTCATGTCCAGACCATACGCCTTCCCCGTGGCGCCAACGCGCCGTGCCGACAGCAGGACGTCGATGCCGCCGCCGCTGCCGAGATCGAGCACGACTTCACCCTCCTTGATCTCGGCGAGTGCTGTGGGGTTGCCGCACCCGAGTGAGGCCAGCACGGCGGCACTCGGCAATTCGGCGGTCTCGCCGTTCAGGTACAAGTTCGACGTGATCGGATCGACGGCGCCGTTGAAGGCATCGCCGCCGCAGCAGGAGCTCACGGGTCCGCAACAGCTGGCGGCCTCTCCCGTTTCGAGGACACGGCGCGCGGCGGCGCCGTACTTTTCTCGAACAATTTGGGTGATGGTGGTCGACATGAAGCCTCCTGTTAGAGCAAAAAAAGTTGATGTATCGGGGCGAAAGAATGCGCCACGAAGGCGCGGGAGTGCTGACGTGGGGTGCGGAGCGCGACGACGCTTATCCGCAGCAGCCCCCGAACACTTTCAGCGTGCGACGCGAAGCGGTCGGCTCGGTCGCGAGTGCACGCACGAGGTCGTGCGCTTCGGCGAGTGCGTCGATGTTGACGGTGTAGTACGACCAGCGTCCTTCTTTTCGGTCGCTCACGAGTCCGGCCTCGCGGAGCACCTTGAGGTGGAACGACAGCCGCGACTGCGCTGCGTCCAGCGCGTCCTGCAGGTCGCACACGCAGCGCTCGCCATCACGCAGCATCCCCAGCACGGCCAGACGTGTTTCGTCGGACAGGGCATGGAAGAGCTGCGCAGAGCGGGCGAGATCGATGGTGACCGGCATGGATCTAACGTATCAAAAAGAATTGATCTGTCAAGTCCGCCGTGAAATACTCGGATGGTCGAGGGTGGCGCGGCCGGCGGCAAGGTCGGCCAACAGCGCCACATGCACGTCCAGGGCATCGATGACGCGGTAGCCTGGATCGCGGCGGCCATCGAACGCGAGATTGAGATCGGTACCGGCCAGGACGATGGCGCCGGCGCCGAACTCGCGCACCATTCGCTGCCCGGCCGCATAGAAGACCTCGCGCTGTGCGTCGCTGCAGGCGCCGGACACGGCCACATCCTGATAGAGCGCGCCCAGCCGCTCGATGTCGTCGTCGCAGGCCACCGCCTCCGTGTGATGCAGCTGACCGTACAGACGCGTGCGCATCACGACTCGCGTGCCCAAGAGACCAACGCGCCGGACGCCCTCGTTCATGAAGTAGGCATCGAGCGGCGTCACCGCCGACACCAGCGGCAGCACCGAGAGGCGCGCGGTCTCCTCGAAGCAGAAGTGCCCACCGAGTGAGGTGATCGCGGCACAGTCGGCGCCAGCCGCTGCCAGCCGCTTGATCAAGTCCGCATAGATCGCGGCCTGTTCATCCCGTTGATCGGCGAGATTGTGGCGGATCAGCGTGTTGACGTCCGCCTGCACGATCGTCAACTCGAGCGGGGCCCCCAACTCCCGCATGCGCGCGGCCAGGCGCAAATAGTACGACACCGTTGCGGCCGGGCCGATGCCGCCGATCAATCCGATGTGCATCTAGACGCTGCCTTCCGTCCGCTTGCGTGCCTCGGCGAGGAAGGCCGGTTCGAGCTGGAGCAGATTGGCCAGTTTGCGCATCAGATACGACTCTTGCCCGTCGACCACGCCATCCGCGAGCACGACCTGCCACATCAGTTCCGCCAGCACCATACGCTGTGCGAGATCGTATTCGCGCACGACCTGTCTGGTGAACACGAAGTCGTCGGCGGCGTCACGTCCGGCGGCCGCGGCCTCCGTGATCAGCGCCTCGGCGCCGGCGGCATCGACGCCGAAGTGACGCTGCAGGATTTCGGTGATGCGCGTTCGCTCGATAGCGCTGAATTCACCATCCACCGTAGCCAGTTCCACGAGCAGCACGCACGCGGCCACGCGGACATCATGCGCATGGGTGCGCGAGTGTGCGCCCGGGGTGCTCGGGATGTTGTCGCCAATCAGTCGTCGGATCGCGTCGAGCATGTTACGGTGGGAAAGGGTGGAGATCAGACCGGCGGCTCGTTGCCCATCGGCTTCGGCGGCAACGGCGGCTGATCGGGCCGCCACCACCTATCCGGGGCCACGGGCAGCGGCTGCGCGGGGCCAACGTTCGTTGCGTCGACCGCCGCAAAGATGAAGTTCTCGGACGGAACTGGCGTACCCGCCAACCGACGGAGCATGGCCAGCTGCCCGACGTGTGTCATGGTATCCGACAACGGGCCATGCAGGAACTGTTCGTCCGAAATCCGCGCCGTCAGTGAAGGGTCCTCGAAGTCGGCCGACAGCAGCCCCAGCGTCTCATGAAAGCGCTGGACCTCGGCGTCGAATGTCGGAAGCCGGGGCGGGGCGAACTCACCACCGTGCAGGAATGTGCGGGCATAGCCGATGACGCCCGTCATGTGCCAGAGCAGCTCGTGGGGCGTACGCACATTCATGCCGACCCGAAGGTCGCCGAAATCGGATGGGCGATCACGGAGCGCCTTCTGCGCCCGATACGCGATGGCGGCAAGAAAGTGCCGCAACAAGTCTCGCGCAGTACGATTCGGCGGCGCAGGAGTCTCACCGGTCATGCGTTCAAGCTATCACACCGGCGGAATTTCCGCCTCGGCCATCGGCACATTGAAAGGGTCGCACCAGATGATCACCCATCGGTACGGCACATTCGGCGGCAGTTGGAACGTGTAGCTCTGGGCGCCCCGGCGTGCCTTCAAGGCGCCGAGGCGTAACGGCTGGCCGGTGTTGGGATTGTTCGTGGTGTTGAGGTACACCACGGGGCCTGGTGTCTGCGCTATAGAGAAATCCGGCGAGAACGTGAGCTGTGCCACCCCGTTCTCGGTGACCAGTTGAAGCGAGCCGGTAACGTCGTACCGTGTACGTCGCCAGACGCCAGTGGTGGCCATTCCCATCGGCATCATGCCATCATCACCGACCGGAACCGCATTGGGAGCCATCGGCGGCTCGGCGAAATTGCAGCTGAGCATCGCGGACAGTGTCAGCGCGAGCGCGAACAAGTGACTACGGCGTCGCATGAGGATGCCTCCAGGTAAGAGAACGTACATCGGCAATCGCGCGGGATCGTGTTTGTTCG
>CAZMGX010000422.1:0-4405 GCA_964565915.1 uncultured Gemmatimonas sp. | reverse complement strand
GAGATCGGTGATACGTCGCTGGACCTGCAAACGAGACTGCTGCGCGTGCTGCAGGATCAGCAGTACCAGCCGGTCGGCTCGGAAGCGATCCTGCGAACGGAAGCTCGCGTCATTTCGGCCACGCATCAGTCGCTGGAGGCAATGATCCGTGAAGGCCGCTTTCGGGAAGACGTCTACTTCCGGTTGCGGGTGCTCGAAATCGACCTCCCCAACCTGCGTGAGCGAGCCGGCGATATTCCGTTGCTGGCGCAACACCTGGTGCAACGGGCTTGCAGTGCACTCTCGCTACCGCCGGTCGTCATCGCTGACGAAGCCATGCGCGTGCTCGAGGCCCATTCATGGCCGGGAAACGTGCGCGAACTTGAGCACTGCCTCACGCGCGCGGTCGTCCAGGCGCGAGCCGGTGTCATTCGCCCCGAGCACCTCACGCTGTCGCCCACCACCGGACCCTCGGCTGACATCTTCATCTCGCTCGACGACGCGGAGCGGGCGCACATCGTGCGCGTGTACGAGGGCACCGGTCGCAACAAGTCGCGCACGGCCGAGGTGCTGGGTGTCTCGCGACCGCGACTCGACCGGCTGTTCGCCCGGCATGGAATCGCGTGAGCCTCGACCCTGTGCGACGTCCACGTGCATAACCCCGCGCCGGCGCTTGGTCGACGATTCCTCTGGATCGTGTTGTTCGTCGCCGTGCTGCCATTGGGGGCGATCGGGCTGCTGGCGATCCAGAGCGCTTCGCGGTCGGGGCGCACGCTGTTGCGCAGTCAGCTTGATGCGGAGCTCTTGACGATCGTGCGCGAGGTGGAGAAGGCGTGGGAGGGGCACAAGTCGGAGTTGTTGATGCTGGGGGAGAGCGAACCGATGCGTCAACGCTTGCGAGCGCCGCTTGCCGACGGGGACACCGCGGCCCCGGCATTCACCGCCCGGGCGTTCGCGCAGATGACCGCCTTCGATCAGGTGGTGATCCGGGATGTCCGCGAAGAGGTGCGCGTCACGCTGACGAGTGCCTACGCGCGCACAGTCGATGTGCGCGGTGATCCACGGCGTCAGCCGGCGACGGTCGCGGTACGCATCCCGGTCATCGATTTGCTGGCTGGCGATACAATCGGGAGCGTCGAGGCCCTCGTGCGAATGTCGGCGCTGGTGGCGGCTACATCGCGACCCATTTCAAGAGCCGGTCCGCTGCTTGCGGTGGAGGGGCCGGCGGCCAGTGGGGTGCGGCCCATCGGCGTGGATCCGGCGATTTTCACCGACGAGTCGGCGCTTTGGGAGGGTGAGCAGTGGACCACCGTGAGAGACACGCTGAACGAACCGCGACTGGTACTGTCTCTGGCCGGTGCGTTGTCGCCCTATCAACGGCCGTTCGCGAGCGCCATGCAACGCAGCGCCATGGCGCTGCTGGCCGTGTCGGCCCTCGTCGCGCTGCTGATCATGGTGCTGACCCGTCGCCTGGCGCGAGATGTCGAGCGGCAAATCGCGCAACGGGAGGCACTGGCGACCGTCGGTGAATTTGCCAGTGAGCTCGCTCACGAGGTTCGGAATCCGCTGACCGCAATGCGGCTGGATCTGCAGCGGGTGCAGGAGCATGCCGATGATCCCGCCATCGTGGGCACGGTGCTGCCCCGCGTGCTCGGGCAGATCGATCGGCTTGACCGGGCGGTCACGGGGGCGTTGCGCGTGACCCGCGGCGGTTCAATCGAGCCCCAACTGGTGGACGTGCACAGCGTGCTCGAGGCCGCGCGGCGCTCGGCCGAGCCGGAGTTTGTGCGGCGCGGTGCGCGGTTGGTCCTGGAGGCGTCTGACGCCCGCCTGTCATTGGCGGGCGACGCGGGCGCACTCGAGCAGCTGTTCCTCAACCTGTTCATCAATGCGGCGCAGGCACTGTCTTCGTCCGGAGAGGCGCGGGTGTCGACGTCGCTGTCGCCGGGTGTGATCGAGGTGGTCATCGCGGACAGCGGCGCCGGCATGTCGCCCGAGCAGCTGGTGCAGGCACAAGAGCCACTGCGGTCAACGCGTCGTGACGGAACGGGGCTCGGACTCAAGATCGCGAGGCGCATCGTGGCCAGCCATCGCGGCGAGATGGCGTTCCTCAGTGCGCCGGGAGTGGGTACGACGGTTCGCGTGCGGCTGCCAGGCGGGTGATCGTCCCACCGATCACCTGCAGGCGATCGGTGCTGGCCAACGGCACACTTCTGGCAGTAGCATCCCTGCATGCGACTTCGGGTCAAGGTGATTGGTCTCTTCCTGCTGCTGGGGATGCTGCCGCTGCTGGGGCTCGGCGCGGTGGAGTACATCCGATCCATTCGCGCCGTCGAGGCACTCCTAGTTGCGCAGAACGCTCGCCTCGCGCAGCGTGCCGCTGCCAGCCTCGCCGTCCGCACCAAACGACTGGAGTCGGACGTCCTACTCTTGTCCGACAACGCCGAATCACAACGGTGGCTACGCCGGAGCCTGACGGACTCCACCTCGACGGCGGAACTGCAGCGATTCCTTGATGACGCGTGGATTCAGCTGCGCGGAAGCTACCGCGATGTCGTGGTGACCGACGCCAGAGGGCGTTCGCTTACCGTGAGTGACGACCGCGTGGATGCCGGTGATGCGCTGGCGCCGTTCGTGCACACCATCCGCGACGACGCCACTGGGCGCGAGCTGGGCGCGGTGCAGGTGCGCCCTCGCCTTTCCTCGCTCCTGCGCGCGGAAGAGCTGTCGCCGGGCTTCGGCGAGCGCGGATACGGTGCCGTCGTCGATCGTCGCTCGGGTGATGTCCTGTACCACAGCGAGGCCGAGAACCTGCGGCGGGAACTGGCCACGGTGTTCGGGCCAGCAGTGGATGTCTTGCAGCTGTCGGCCCCGACGGGGTCGCTGCGTTTCGTCTCCGGGGACACGGCCTACGTGGCGGCCTTTCATGAAGTACCCGGCGCCTCGTGGACCGTGGTCATGTCTGCCGCGGTGCCGGAGTTCTCCGCCCCGTTTGTCGAGGTGGGGCGGTCCACCGTTCTCATCTTCAGCGGCGTCGCGATCATGTCGTCCATGCTCTTCGGCACACTGATCGGTCGCGTCACCCGATCGCTCGAGGAACTGACATCGGCCGCCTCGGTGGTTGGCGCCGGCAACTTCGCGCCGCTGCTGCCACGCGCCGGTGCCGACGAAGTCGGCCGATTGAGCGCGGCCTTTGGAGGCATGGTGCGTCGCGTGCGCGACATGATGGAGGAGATCCGCAGCCAGCGACAGATGGCTGTGTTGGGGGAGTTCGCCGCACAGCTGTCTCATGAAGTACGAAACCCGCTGACGGCCATCAAGATGAATCTCCAGCGGATCGAGCGGTTTCTCGGCGCGCAGGACACACCGCCGGATACCTCGCAGTCCATGACCATTGCGCTGCGCGAAGTGCAGCGGCTGGATGATGTCGTGCGTGGCGTGCTGCAGTTGGCGCGACACCCGGCAGACACACGCGAGACACGCTCGCTGAATGGGATGCTTCGTGAAGTCTGTGAGGTGCTGCAGGACCAGTGTGTGGCACAACGGGTGACTTTGAGCATCGCGCTGACCGACGGGGCGGACACGGTGCCCGCCGACAGTGCGCGATTCAAGGGCGCCATGCTGAACCTGATGAACAACGCACTCGACGCGATGCCCGATGGCGGCCGACTGTTGCTGGAGACGCGTGTGGCCGATGGCCGCTGGCAACTGACGATCACGGATAGCGGACCGGGTATCCCACCAGAGAGTCGTAGCCGCATCTTTCGGCCGTTCGAGACGACCAAAAGTGTTGGGACCGGGCTCGGCCTGCCGCTCGCGCGACGCGCGATTGAAGAACACGGCGGGACGCTGGAGCTTGTTGATGCGCCCGTCGGCATCGGCGCGACCTTCGTGATCCGGATACCGGTGGCCCCGGTTGTGCAGCATACCGACCCGCGACGGAGCGAGGCATGACGGCGAGACTGCTGGTGGTGGACGATGAACCGTCCATTCGCGAGACCTTCAGCCTGCACTTCGGCCGGCGCCATGACGTGGCCATCGCCGCCGACGGCGCCGAGGCGCTGCGCACCGTATCCGCCTTCGATCCGGATCTCGTCATCACCGATGTGCGCATGCCCGGGTTGTCAGGGCTTGAGCTGCTCGACGCGTTGCGGGCGAAACGACCGGACACCGATGTGCTGATCATGACGGCGCACGAAGACATGTCCACGGTGATCCGGGCCATGAAAGCCGGTGCGTACGACTATCTGGTGAAGCCGCTCGATCTCGATCAGGTGGAGCTGGTGGTAGAACGGTGCCTGCGGGACCGCGCGCAGCGGTCGCGCGCGGCGCGTCTGCAGGCGCAGGCGGCGGCGCCGTATGCGATGGACCAATTGGTGGGACGTCACGCGACCATGATCGCGACGTACAAGTTGATCGGCGAGGT
>CAZMGX010000421.1:0-4408 GCA_964565915.1 uncultured Gemmatimonas sp. | reverse complement strand
TGCGCATGGGAGAGTTACCTACTGCCTCCGACCAGGCTCTTGAGGTTGTCCCAGGTCCATTTGTAAACTTTGTCCGACGATTTCGCGGACGTGGGTCTTGTGCAAGTCTTGTCGGGATACGCTGCCAGTAGGAAGTATGGTACGGCCTTCTCCTGAGCAATTTCGAGTTCGGCGGCGACACCTTTGGCTGTATGCGTATGCTCACCACACAGTCCGATAACGAGATCAATGTTCGCCATTCGGCGCTTAACCTTCTCTTTCCAGTCACCGGAGAGAGGCTCTTTCACTGATGCGTCAGTGAAGTCGAAGGGGCTGTCCGGCAGCTTCGCCTGTCCTGCCAGCATTATCTTGGCACCCGCATCGTGGTCGTAGTCGAAGCTGATGAAAACGCGCTTCTTGGCAGCCATTCTATTCTCCCCTTTGGATTCGGTAGCAGTCGATGGAGCCGCAGACTCCCCTCGCATCGCCCGAGCTCACAGCACTTCGGCAGTCTATAGCACCGTTCGAGGTAACGTTCGGCGTGTTTCCGGAATCACGCAACCCTGTGCGAGCCCAGATTTTGTGCATGGTTCATCGCTGCCGAATCTCATTCGCGCTCCCTGCCTGACCGTTCTCTCGGGGACCGCCCGCGAGTCTGACCGACCCAGCACGCACCATTGCGCCCTTCAGCATCACCACACCCGCCTCCCCCTCACGTCCCCACCCGCCCCATCCTCGGCTGCGCCAACCGCCTCGCCCCCACCACCACACTCACCACCACCACCAGCCCCGCCGCCACCAGCGACACCGTCACACTCGGCCCACTCGTCAGCCGCTCGTCACTCGACTCCGTCAGCACATTCGCCACCGCCAGCATCCACTGCCGCACACTCAGGTAGTTAAGCGCGGGGAACGTCGAACTCAGCACCCCCTCCCAGAACACCACGTACAGCAACCCACCCACCAGCGCGCGCTTCGTCATCAGCGCCAACAGGGTGAACAGGCTCGCATACGCGGCCCCACCAAACGCGGCCGCAATACCAAACGCCCGCGTCACATGCTGCGGATCATGCCACCCCGTGGCAATGAACCCGGTCCCGAACACGGCAATCGCCGACACGGCCGCCGTCCCCAGCATCGCGAACATCACCCGCACGAACACGATCCACCACCGCGGCGTCGTAGTCGTCACGAGATACAACAGCGTCCCATCATCCGACTCGGCACTGAACGCACTGGTGCTCAGCAACAACGCGATGATCGGCGTGGCCAGGGCCAAGATCAGCTGATCATACCGCCCCACCAGGAATGCCACGGGGTCGCCCGACAGGAACCCGCGCGACGCAAAGATCAGCGCGAACACCATCGGCAACAGCACCAGCCCGGTCATGGTCAGCAACAACACCGGCGTCAGCGTGCGCACGATGGACAGGTGCATGATCGCCCGCGCCGAACGCCACCACGACGGCGCGCCCAACGTCACGCGCGACGCGGCACCAGACGCCGCCGGCGGCACCAACGGCGCGCTCACCGCGCCACCAGGTAGGCGAACACGTGCTCCAGCGACTCATCCGTCACCTGCACCTCGAACAACGTGCACTCGATCCGCTGCGCCAACGGCGCCAACGCATGCGACAACGCGGTGTAGTCCGTCGCCCTGATCGTCAGCCCGGTACCATCCACCTCGACACCAATCACCGACGACTCCTGCATCAGCGCCGACGCCAACGCCCGGTCGGCACTCGACCGCAACCGCACCGTATGCGGGCGATCGGTCATCAACCGCCGCAACGTGCGATAGTCACCCGTGGCCGCCAGTCGACCGGCCAGCACCACGAGAATGTTGGACGCGACGTTCGCAATCTCTTCGAGAATGTGTGAACTGAGCAGCACCGCCGTCCCTGCCGCCACCCTGTCCTGCAGCAGGCGCAGCATGTGCAATCGCTGCCGAGGGTCGAGCCCGTTGAACGGCTCATCCAGCAACACAAGCGTAGGCTCATGCACCAGCGCCGCCGCCAGCTTCACCCGCTGCTTCATGCCCTTCGAGAACGTATCGATGCGCCGCGTAGCCACGGTGTCGAGTTCGACAATCTCCAGCGCACGACTCACCGCCGACGGCACATCCACCACCCCCAGCAGCTCGGCCCGCGCCGTCACGAACGACCGCGCACTCATCATCCCCGGCAACGCCTCACGCTCGGGTACCAACGCGACCTGTCGATACACCTCGGGCCGGTCCACCGGAGACGCACCATACACCCGCACCCCACCATTCGATGGCGACAACACCCCCGCCGCCAGCTGCAACAGCGTACTCTTGCCGGCACCATTCGGGCCCAGCAACCCGGTGATCCCCGGCATCACGGTACACGAGATGTCGTTCACGGCCACGACATCGCCATACCAGTGCGACACGCGGTCGAACACCAGCGGAATGGTCGGGTCGCTCGTCGCCGACGCCTCCTGCTTTGATCCGCTCATGCGCGAATCCGCCGCATGCGCCACACGAGCATCGCCAGCCCGGCCGCACCAATCCCCAGCATCAACGCGACATACACACCCAGCGGCGGCGGCGCATTCAGCTCCATGCCCCGACTGGTCTCACCGAACAACAGCAACGCCATCGTCCGCAGCGCGCGAAGGGGGTCCAGCAACTCAGCTGTCCGCACCGACACACCCGCCAACCCGTCCAGGCCACCGGCAATCGCGGCCAGCAACAGGAACGACCCGAAAATCGCCGCCGTCGCATACGCTCGGCGCGGCGTAATCGACGCCAACGCCGCACCAATCCCGGTCATTGCGATCGCACTCAACGTGGACTGCGCCAGCACCGGCCAGATGCGCGACCCCATCTTGCGGAAGGCCGCCGCGGGGTCGGCCGCAATGCCGATCTCGCCGACATACAGCAGCAGCAACGGGCCCATCGACACGATGAACACCGCAGTGAAGATGGCCGCGAAGCGCGCAAAGGCGTACGACTCGCGGGTCACGTCACGCGTGAACAACAGCGGCAACAGCCGATGCTGCTGATCCCGGCTCAACACCTCAGGCGCCTGCGCCGCCAGGAACACCACGAAGAAAAACAGCTGCGGCCCGATCAACTGTCCATAGCGAATGGGCACCCGACCGCTCGACGCCGATGACGCCGTCAACAACGCCAACGCCGGCAACATCGACACCAGCATCACGAGAATCGGCACGGCCTTGGCCTTGAGCGGCCGGCCAAACCCGAACATCGCGCGCAGACTCTGCGCATAGAGCGCACTCCACGCTCCACGTGCACCCACCCGCGGCCCGTCGTACCGACGGTACCCGAGGTCATGAATCGTCGAACCGGTCATGGCCGGTGCTGCGCCGGGATTTGTCATTCAGCCGTCAATTGGCCATCGCGAACAGGTCTTCCAGATGCCCGCGCCGCCGCTCGAGGCGCAGCAGCGCCGCCCCCTGCTTCACCGCGACATCACGCACCGCGTCGAACGTGGCGCGTGCATCCTGCTCGTTGTCGGACTCGGTCAGCGTCACCAACACGCGCTGCGCCTCCGCCGTCGCCTGCACCCCCTGCCCCATCAGTGCCTCCGCAAACGCGGCCGCATCGCCATCAATCTCCACGATCAATGTGCTCGTCACCCCAGTCAGCACACCCAACCGTTCGGCGCGAATGAGTCGGCCATTGTCCACCAGCACGACGCCGTCGCAAATGCGCTCCAGTTCACCCAGCAGGTGCGACGACACCAGCACCGAAATGCCGAACGAGCGTCCCGTGCGTTCGATCAGCGCGAGCATCTCGTCGCGACCCGCGGGATCGAGGCCGTTGGTAGGTTCGTCGAGGATCAGCAATTCCGGATCGTGCACCAGCGCCTGCGCCAGCTTCACACGCTGCGCCATACCCGTCGAGTAGCCACCCATCGGGCGATACCGCTCTTCGAACAGTCCCACATGCCGCAACACTTCCGCAGACCGTTCGCGTGCGGCCGACGCCGGAAAGCCCGAACAGCGCGCCAGCCACGTCACGAACTCGGCCGCACTCATCTCGGGCGGCAGACAATCGTGTTCGGGCATGTAGCCCACCAGTCGGCGAATGGCGGCGGCATCATCACCAATCGACCGCCCCAAAACTCGCGCCGAGCCGCTGGTGGGATCGACGAGGCCGAGGAGGATTTTGATGAGGGTGGTCTTGCCGGCGCCGTTCGCGCCGACGAGTCCGGTGATGCCACGTTCGATCGTCACCGATAACGCATCGAGCGCAATCACGGCCCCGTAGTGCCGTGACAGCGACTGCGTTTCGATGACGAACGGACTTGTCACGCGGCGCTGTCGGCCGCGGCGGGCATCGCATTATCGGCACCCACCGCGACGGCACCCACCGCCACGGCCGCGGCGGGGTCGGCTGAACCCTCCGCCGGCATGTCGGTCGACGGCAGCGTCACCC
>CAZMGX010000420.1:0-4430 GCA_964565915.1 uncultured Gemmatimonas sp. | reverse complement strand
CGACGGCGGTGCAGCTCGGATTTGTCGTGGGCACGGCGCTGAGCGCCGTGTTCAATCTGGCCGATGTGGTTCCGTCGCGTGTGCTCTTCGCACGCGCGGCGCTCGCCGGCGCGCTGGTGAACCTGCCGCTCGCGATGACGTCTTCGTACGGCGTGGCGCTGCTCTCACGCTTTCTCGCGGGTGCCTGTTTGGCCGGCGTGTACCCACCGGCGATGAAGATGGCGTCGACGTGGTTTCGCGCGCGCCGCGGCGCGGCGGTGGGGACGATCGTCGGTGCGCTGACGGTGGGGAAGGCCACGCCGTATCTCGCGCAGGCCATCCCGGGGCTGACCGTCGCGACGGTGACGATCGCGGCATCGGTGAGTGCCGTACTGGGTGCCGCGCTCGTGTGGTGGGGCTATCACGACGGTCCGTTCGAGTTTCCTTTGCGCCCTTTTTCGTGGTCGCGTATTGGTGAGGTGTGGCGGGAGCGTCCGTGGCGCTTCGCACTTGGCGGCTATCTGGGCCATATGGCCGAACTGTACTCGTTCTGGACCTGGATTCCGGCATTCCTCGTCGCGAGTGACGCCGCGCATGCGGCGCGTGTGGGTGCCTCGCCGAATGCGCGCGCGGCGGCGGCGGTTGCGTTCGGCGTGATCGCCGTTGGGGGAATCGGCTGTGTCTGGGGTGGCGTCGTGGCGGACCGGATCGGTCGTGCGCGGCTGGTCACGTGGTCGATGGCCATCAGCGGCAGTTGTGCGCTCGCGATCGGCCTGGCGTGGGCGCAGTCGTGGTGGGTGCTGGCCCCGCTGGCGCTCGTGTGGGGGTTCTTCGTGATCGCCGACAGTGCACAGTTCAGCGTATTGGCCACGGAGACGGTGCCGCCGCACACGGTGGGGACGGCGCTGACCCTGCAGGTCTCGCTCGGCTTTCTGCTCACGACCGTGACGATCCAGATCATCCCGCCGTTGGTGGGATGGTTCGGTTGGCAGTGGGTCTTCCCGGTGCTTGCCTTGGGGCCGCTGCTGGGGATCGCGAGCATTCGAGGGTTGGTCGCGACGCGCAACGGGGCCCGTGCCTAGTCATCGCCGGTTGTCGTGTCGGGCACCGGTCGTTAGCCTTTCGTGGTGATGAAGCCCGTCCTTCGATCCGCCAGCCGCCGTAGCGCTGCGCTCGCGCAGCTGCTGCTGTTCGTGTTCTCGTTGAGCACGTCGCTGTTGCCGTGCAGCGATGCGCGGGCTGGTGGAACCGGCGTTTCGCACCACGTGTCGCCGGACCGGTCTGGCGACCGATCGCCTCCGATGCCGCACGACATGTCCGCGCATCAGCGAATGAGTGAAGCCCCGATCGATGTCGCGGCGTCGCACGACCTGGCGCCCGCAGAGACGCCGACGCCGAATGAACGGCCGGCTCCGGCCGGTGAGATGTCGTGCCCTCTGATGATTGCCTGCAGCGGCATCGTGCAGTTCGCGGATGATCTCGAGTGGCGCAGCGTGGTTTCGTCGACGCCGACCGACGCACCCACCGGACTGGTGCTCGCTCGCGCCTCCGCCGACCTGGACGTCGACTCCCCGCCACCGCGACGCTGACACCGCCGGCCGATAGGCCGGGTGTGGTGTCCCTTGCGATGTCCTGACGCGCCGGTCGTGAAGCGCGCGGATCTCGCGCGTTCGCGTCCCGTCACGCGGTTTCTCCGCTGTGCTCCGCGTGGCCATCCGTCCATTCCATGTGCCATTCCCTCTCGCGCCGCCACTCGCGGTCGCGCGTGTTTCCGTCGCGTTTTCGTGTCCTCCTCCCGTGTATCGCCGGGTTGCTGCTGCTGTCGTCTCGTGCCAACGCCCAGGCGCATCGCGCCATGAGCGACCCGATCGGATTGCCGATGACTCGAATCGGGTCGGGAACGGCCTGGCTTCCCGACTCGGCGCCGATGTTCGGCAGCATGAAAGACGTCGGTTCCTGGATGTTCATGCTGCACGGCTCGGCGTTTGCGCAGTATGTCAACCAGGGTGGCGCCCGCGGCGACGCCCAGTTCGGCATCGTCAACTGGGGCATGGTCAACGCCATGCGCGCGCAGGGTCGTGGTCGACTCCAGCTGCGTGCGATGGGCAGTCTCGACGCGTTCACCGTTGGTGGACGCGGATATCCCCTGTTGCTGCAGACGGGCGAGTCGTATCGCGGCGAAGCGCTTCACGATCGACAGCACCCCCACGATTTGCTGATGGAGATCGCGGCGGTGTATGAGCAGGCGCTGACGCGCACCGTGGCGGCCCAATTGTACGTTGCGCCCGCCGGTGAGCCGGCGCTGGGTCCCGTGGCCTTTCCGCATCGCCCGAGTGCGGCGGCGGATCCCCTGGCGACGCTGTCCCACCACTGGCAGGACGCGACCCATGTCAGCTTCGGCGTCGTGACGGCTGCGGTGTACACCTCGCGGATGAAGTTGGAGGGATCCGTCTTCAACGGGCGGGAGCCGGACGGTGTTCGCACGAACATCGACTGGAACGGCGCCAGCCTCGACTCGTACTCCGGTCGTCTCACGATCAACCCGACGCCGGCGTGGTCCTTGTCGGCCAGCATGGGTTGGTTGGCCGACGCGGAGAAGGCGCACCCGGGCGAAACGGTGCGACGGGCTGTTGGTTCGGCCCTGTGGTCCCAGTCGTCTGCTGAAGGGGGCAGTCGGTCCGTGGCATTCATCGTCGGCGCGAATTCACTGAGTGGTGCGCCGTTCTCACGGAGTGCCGGCGTCGAAGGATTGGTCGACATCCGCGGGCGCTGGCAACTGTTTGCCCGGACGGAGCTCGTGGAGAAGTCCGGCGAGGAACTGGTGCTCGACGAGGCCCACTCGTCGCCGACCGCGGTGATCCCGCAGGCGTCGGCGCAGCTGACACGCGTCGCGCGCGATCCTGGCGAAGCGGAGCGTGAGGCGATCTATCGGGTGGCGCACTTGACCGTCGGTGGCGTGCGTGAAACCCGCGCCGGCCGTCTCGGTCGCATCGGCGTTGGTTTGCGCGCGACGCTGAACATGGTGCCAACCGCCCTCGAGCCGATCTACGGGTCACGCACCCCGCTCGGCGCCGCGCTGTTCGTTCGCTGGCGCACGTCGCGAATGAACATGGGGAACGTCGATCACTCCACGATGCACCATGCGGACGCCGCGGCGCCGCCTCGCCACTAGTCTCGGCACCACATGAAATGTCGCCACATCTGCGGTGCTCGGGTCCAGCGGTGTTACCGTTGCACGAGCGCCCCGGGTGTGGCGTCTTCGATCGCGGCATCGGCCTGCTGATGTCGGCGTGACAGATCGCGCAGGCATCGATCGATGGACTTCGTGTGGCCGATGAGGTGCGCCGCGATGAAGCGCAGCGCAGGATTCCCGACCTGACCACACTCGGTCAGGGTCACGCGCGCCCCGGCCCCGTCGGGTTCGACCGTCCACGTCCATTCGCCGGTGAACGGGAGGTCCTCGTCGAGGATGCGGGCGGCGAAGCGCGACCGCGGTTCGTCGACCGATGCCCCGAAGGTGATCGTGCGGCTGGTGGAGACCTCCTGCCACCGCGCCAGCCCATCCTCCGGCTCGAGCACGTCGACGGACTCCAGTTCGTCCCGCCAGTCGGCGTACCGTGCCACGTCACGGATCGTTTCCCAGACGGCCAGCGGGGGCACGGCGAGACGCACACTCCGCGCAACCACGTGCTCTCGCGGGGTCACCAAGCCGCCGACCAGCAACGCCATCACGACGGCCACGATGGCGGCCATCACGAAAAGAATCCAATACATGCTCAGCGGGGCCCGATCACGGTCGGCTGATCGAGCGCACGCCGAACGCGCTTGACCAGTTCGGCGCCCGTGAACGGCTTTTGCAGGAACATCCGTTCATCGGCCCGCACGTCACCCAGCAGCGATTCGTCGTCCGTGTAGCCACTGGCGAAGATGACGTGAATGCCTGGGCGGAGTCGTCGCAGAATCTCGGCGAGTTCGCGGCCGCCTTTGCCGGGCATGACGACGTCGGTCAACAGCAGGTCAATACGTCCCGGAAACGCCTCCGCAATCGCAATGGCCGTATCGCCATCAGGCGCGGCGAGCACGCGATACCCGTGTCGTTCGAGCGCCGCGGTGGCGACCGCGCGCACACTGTCTTCGTCTTCGGCGAGCAGAATGGTCTCACTGCCCGCAACCGAACGCGTGCTGGCCAGCGGCGTATCCATCGCAAGCGTCTCGCCCACGAGTCGCGGAAAGTACAGGGAGAATGTCGTGCCGAATCCCGGTTCACTCTCGACCCGAATGATGCCGCCGGCCTGCTCGACCATCGCGTAGGCCAGGGCCAATCCCAGGCCGGTGCCCTTTCCCCGATCCTTGGTGGTGAAGAACGGCTCGAAGATGCGATCACGCACTTCGGGGGTCATGCCGACGCCGGTGTCACTGACCGTGATCAAGATCCACGAATTGCCGGACGG
>CAZMGX010000419.1:0-4431 GCA_964565915.1 uncultured Gemmatimonas sp. | reverse complement strand
CAATTACGGCATCGGGGCGCAGATTCTGCTGGATCAGAAGACCCGCAGCATTCGTGTGCTGACCAACAACCCCCGCAAACTCGTGGGCCTCGATGGGTATGGCATCGTCGTCACCGATCGCGTGCGCCTCGAGGCGCCGTCGACGGACGAGAATGCGACCTATCTGGAGACCAAGCGTACGAAGCTTGGTCACCTGTTCGCGATCTGAGAGTGAGCTGATGGCCGAGTTTTCCGGAGAGCCTCGCGGTGACGGGCGTCGCATCGCGGTGGTTGCCAGTCGTTTCAACGAGACGGTCACCGTGCCGCTGGCGGAGGGTGCCGTGGAGGCGCTCGTCCAGCACGGGGTCGGGTTTGACGATATCGACGTGTTGTGGGTGCCTGGGGCATGGGAGTTGCCCGTCGCGGCGCGTCGCGCGCTCGGGACCGCCCGCTATGACGCCGTGGTGGCGGTCGGCGCGGTCATTCGCGGGGAGACGCCGCACTTCGACATCGTCGCCGGAGAGGCGGCGCGCGGGCTCATGGAAGCATCGCGCGATTTCGACGCGCCGGTGACCCTTGGCTTGCTCACGACGGACACGCTGGATCAGGCGATGGCGCGTGCGGGCGGCGCGCATGGCAACAAGGGCGCGGATGCGGCGCTGGCCGTCCTCGAGTTGCTCGATCTCTTCGATCGTGTCGCGCCCGAGGCGGGCGACGATGAAGCCGACGGAGCCGCCTGATGGCTTCTGACCTTCGCGACGAAACGTTCTGGGACGGACCGGCGCAGGAGCCGCTCGCGCCCACGGTCGGCCGGCGAACGCGACCCGCGCGCAAGGCGGACCCAGGCGAGCGGGTGGAAACCCGCGGGCGTGCGCGCGCGCTGCAGGCCTTGTACGCGGCCGACCTGCGCGACATGGGCAATCTCCGTCGCATTGCGACCAACGTCTTCGACGATCTTGCGGTCGATCCCGGTGAGCGCGCCGTCGCCTCCAAGCTGGTGGGCACGGTGGTCGAGCATGGCGCCGCGCTGGACACCGCGCTGGCCGACGTGACCGCCAACTGGCGACTGGAACGCCTCGGTGCCATCGAGCGCAGTGTGCTGCGACTCGCCGCGGCCGAGCTGACGCGTGGTGAGACTCCGGTCCGCGTTGTCCTGCAGGAAGCGGTGCGCCTCGCCGAGCGATATGGCACGGCCCGCAGCGCGCGATTCGTCAACGGTGTCCTGGACGCATACGCGCGGCGGTTGGGTCGCTTGTGACGGTCGCCGCGATCGCGGCCACTCCGTTGCGCATCGTCGTCGTCAACTGGCAGTGTCGCGAGAATCCGCTGGCCGGCGGCGCCGAGATTCACCTGCACGAGATCTTCGGACGGCTGGTCGCCCTCGGCCATGAGGTGGTGTTGCTGTGCGGCGGATGGCCGGACTGCCCGCCTCGTGCCGTGCTCGATGGCATCGACGTACACCGCGTCGGAACGCGGGCGACGTTTCCGTTTCTCGCGCGGGGCTATTGGCATCGCGAGCTGGCGCATCGTCCGTTCGATGTGCTCGTCGAGGACATCAACAAGGTGCCGCTGTACACGCCCACGTGGCGGACACCGACGCGCGTCGGGTTGGTGCCGCACCTCTTCGGCGGTACCGCGTTCCAGGAGTTGGCTGCACCGCTCGCGGCCGCCGTCTGGCTCGCCGAACGCCCGCTGCCGTGGTTCTACCGTGGGCAGGCCTTCGAGGCCATTAGCGAGAGCACCCGTGACGACCTCGTGGCGCGCGGCGTCTCCCGAGAGAGCATCCGGGTGATTTTTCCGGGGATCGACGCGGCCCATTACACCCCGGACCCAACGGTCCGAGCAGAACGACCCGTATTTGCTTATCTCGGTCGTTTGAAGAAGTATAAGGGCGTGGACTTGGTGATTCGTGCGTTTGCCGCGTGCGAAATCCCCGAGGCGGTCCTCGAGGTGGCCGGTGCAGGGGAGTTCCGGGAGGATCTGGAGCGTCTGGCGGGAACCCTGGGCATAGGGGACAGGGTACGGTTTCTGGGACGCATCGACGAAACCACCAAGATCGCCTTGCTTCGACGGGCATGGGCGACGCTTTTCGCTTCTCCAAAGGAGGGATGGGGGATTACGAATCTGGAGGCGGCGGCGAGCGGCACCCCGGTGATTGCGTCGAACTCTCCCGGTATCCGCGAATCGGTTCGGCACGGCGAAACAGGATTCCTCGTGCCCCACGGTGACGTCGCTGCGATGGCAACTTGCATGCGAAACCTCAGCGACGAGCGAGCGCTCGTCGAACGCCTGGGGATCGCCGCACGGCGCTTTGCCGAAGGGTTTACGTGGCAGCGCGCCGCCGATGAGACCGCAACCCACCTCCGAGAGGTGGTGGGAAATGGAGGAGGTCGCTGATGGAGATCATCCTGCACGCGCACCACGCTGAAGTCACGGACTCGCTCCGTGAGCAGGCCGAAGCCGCCATTCGTCGAATTGCCGCCCGGGTACATCGCGTCGCCAACGCGATCGTCCGCTTCGTGGGCGATGGAACTACACGCCGCGTCGAGATCGTATTGACCGGAACTCGCACGCGCTCCTTGTTTGCCCAGGCGGATGCGCGCGACTTCGCGCCCGCCCTGGCCACGGCGGTGCACCGCCTGGAGAGTCAGGTCGCGCGCCTGCGCTCGCAGCGTCTGCGGCGCGCGGTGCCTCCGGGAGACCGCACCGGGTGACACCACGACTGACCGTCGGCAAGCTGTTCGAGCGCATGAAAGAACCGCTCGAACTCGAGCTCCTCGGACCGACCGTCGGATTGGATCGCGAGATCACGAGCCCCGAGGCGTCAAGCCCGGGGCTCGTCCTCGCCGGGTACATCAACCGGTTTCCGTACCAGCGCATCCAGGTACTCGGTGAGACGGAGATCAGTTACCTCCAGTCGCTCGATGCAACTCAGCGCGCGGCCAACCTGGAGCAGTTTTTCGGGTTCCCGATTCCCTGCGCGTTCATCACGAAAGAACTGGACCCCCCCGAGCCGTTGGCCGAGTTGGCCGAACGCGCCGGGGTCGCGCTCGTACGCACCCGCCTCAAGACGGCGGAATTCTATCGGCTGATCAAACCGTATCTGGCGGAGCAGTTCGCGCCGACGACGACCCTGCATGGGTCGTTGGCGGACGTGTACGGTGTCGGCGTGTTCTTCACGGGCAAGAGTGGCATCGGGAAGTCCGAATGTGTGCTCGATCTCGTGGAGCGCGGCCATCGCCTGGTGGCCGATGACCTCGTGTTCGTGTCGCGTCGCGGCAACGACGTGCTGATTGGCAAGGGGCACGAACTGCAGCGCCATTTCATGGAGATCCGTGGTGTCGGGTTGCTCGACATTCCGGCGATTTTCGGCATTCACGCGGTGCGCCAGCAGAAGCGCATCGAGGTCGTGGTCATTCTCGAGGAGTGGGACGGCGAGAGCCACGTGGAGCGGACGGGTCTCGACGTCCAGACGACGAACATTCTCGGGGTCGAGGTCCCGCGCATCACGGTCAACCTGAATCCAGGCAAGAACATCACCGTGATCGCCGAGGTGATCGCCATGAATCATCTCTTGCGCTACTATCGAGGCTATGATTCAGCGACGGCGTTCAACGAACGGCTGATCGGCCAGATGCGGCGCAATTCCGATGTGCAGCGGTACCTGCAGGAGGATGACGAGTAGTGAGCGAGGATGAGGGCGCGTCGGCCGGAGCGGTGCGGGCGATCGTCGCGGGTCATGGTGCTTTCGCGGCGGGCATTGTCTCGGCGGTCGACCAGATCACCGGACGCGGGCACCTGTTCCGGACGATCACGAACAGCGGGCTGTGTCTCGACGACATTCAGGAAACCCTGCGGCGAACGCTTGACGAGACCGGCGCAAAGGTCATCTTCACCGACTTGCCCGCGGGCAGCTGCACCATGGCCGTTCGACGGGTGTTGCGCGGCCGGTCCGGTGTGTCGCTGGTCACGGGCATCAACCTGTCGTTACTGCTCGACTTCGCGATGCAGGATGAAGTCGATCCGGTGGTCGCCGCGCTCGCCGCGCTGGACCGCGGGAAGGCGTCGATGGTGGCGCACAGCAGCTGATTCGTCCTCGTCCTTTTCTGCGCTCGCATGCCCATCTCGCTGTTTCGTATCGATGATCGCCTGATCCACGGGCAGGTCGTGGTGGGATGGGGACAACCGCTCGACCTGGGCTTCATCGTGCTCGTCGACGATGAGGTTGCAGACAGCGAATGGGAGCAGGAGCTGTACCGCATGGGCGTACCGCCGGAAATGCGTGTTTACTTTCTCAGCGTCGACGCCGCCGCCGCGGCGCTGCCCGCCCTGCAGGCAGAGGCCGTCGCGGGGATTCTCCTGGCGGGTGACATCGCCACCATGCTGCGGTTGGTCGAGCGGTCTCACGGGGCGATTCGCAGCGTGAACATCGGCGGGGTACATCATTCGCCG
>CAZMGX010000418.1:0-4479 GCA_964565915.1 uncultured Gemmatimonas sp. | reverse complement strand
CTGACGAATACAATCAGGGTCCCAATCACGAGCAGCACGTACTTGAAGACGTCGGCGAAGATCATGGAAGCCTCTGGATGCAGGCGGGGCGACTGTGACGGAACCACTCGTCCCTACGATCCGGATCGCTTGCCTGTTTCGTTGATTTGAGTCGAAACAGCGTGAACGGGGTACAGCAGAAGCGCAGGTTGGTCGGTAAGGTCGGTTCGATGCGTCACTTAAAAGGAGATTCCGATGAAGACAACGAATGCGTTTCTGTCGCTGGCCCTGCTCGCGGTCGTAACGGCCTGTGGCAACACGGCCGACGGCGTGAAGAAGGACGCCGACAACGCGGCCGAGAAGACGGCTGAGGCGGCGTCCGTGGCCGCAGACAAGACTGGTGAAGTCGCCGGTGATGTGAAGGAGTCGATGGCCGGCGGACTCCAAACCGGTGAAGTGAAGTCCGCGATCATGGCGGACACGCGAGTATCCGCGGCGGACATCAACGTCGATACCGATCAGGACAAGAAGACGGTGACCTTGCGTGGTAGCGTGAAGACGGCGGCGGAGAAGAAGCTCGCGGGCGAGATCGCCGCGGACAAAGCGATTGGTTACACGATCATCAACAGTCTGTCGATCAAGCCATAAGCATCGTTCGTTGCTGGTCCGGGAGGACGGAGGAGCCCTCATCTCTTTCCTCCCGGCACGGACCATGCAATAGCTTGCGACGCAATGGCAAACCATGAATCCCCGCGCGATTCCTCACGCGCGAAACTGGCAAACCCGGGCGCCACACGCCCGGTCGATCACCTGCTCAGCCCCTTCCGGCTGGTCGCCCATGATGCACGGCTCAGCAGCGTCCTGCTCATCGTGGCCACGGTCGCGGCGCTTGCATGGGCCAACTCGCCCATTGGCGACAGTTACGACGGGCTCTGGCTGCGTGAGTTGTCGGTCGGTCTGGGGAGTCACACGCTCACCCTGTCGTTTCGCGGCTGGATCAACGATGCCCTGATGGCGCTGTTTTTTCTCGTGGTTGGCCTCGAGATCGAACGCGAGCTGATCGTTGGGACATTACGCAGCATGCGTGCGGCGTCTCTCCCCATTGCGGCGGCTATCGGCGGTATGGTCGTACCGGCCGGCCTGTATCTGCTGGTGGCGGGCGGAACCCCGGAGGCCAGAGGCTGGGGCGTTCCAATGGCGACCGACATCGCGTTTGCGCTGGGGTTGCTGGGATTGCTGGCGCCGGGCGTACCGCCCGCCGTGCGCGCGTTCCTCGCCGCATTGGCCATCGTTGATGACCTGGGCGCCATTCTGGTGATCGCGCTGTTCTATGGCGCGCCGCCGGATTGGCACGCACTCGCCATGTGTGGTCTCTGCATCGGTGCGTTGGTGGCGCTGCGCGTGCTTGATGTGCGCACACCCATCGTGTATCTGCTGGTGGGCATTCCACTCTGGGTGTATCTGCATGAAGGCGGCATTCACCCGTCCCTGACCGGCGTGATGATCGCCTTCGCGATACCGCCGCGCGCGCGCACTGACGCCGCGCACCTGCTGGACGAGGCGGATCGTATCATGGATACGCTGCGCGAGCGTCGTCTGGCGAAGCGTACGGCCTACGAAGACGCGGAAGTGCAGGCGGCGCTCGAGCAACTCGGGCAGGCGTACGCTGCCGCACAGTCGCCCTCATTGCGTACGGAACGCGCGCTTCATGGATGGGTCGCCGTTGGAATCCTGCCGCTTTTCGCCCTGGCGAATGCGGGCGTCAACGTGCAACAGGCGCTCTCCGGCGCGGTGCCGTTCGCCGCCATGGCGGGCATCGCGCTGGGTCTGTTGGTGGGGAAGCCGCTGGGCATCATCGGCTTCACGTGGTTGGCAGTGCGGAGCCGCCTGGCTGTCCTGCCCGACGGACTGACCATGCCTCGGGTGGCCATCGCGGGGTGCTTCGGCGGCATCGGATTCACGATGTCGATCTTCGTCACGTCGCTGGCCTTCTCGAACGGCGGCACGATCGGCTCCGCGAAGGGCGCGGTACTCATCGCCTCGATCGCGGCGGCCATACTTGGGGCTGTCGTCGTGCGGTTGGTCGAACGCCGGGCCGATGATGCGGTGAGCCCGGCCTGATCACAAACAGGTCTAGGGTGTCCCGGAAGATCGGGCCACCCTCGGCCGCATCGCGATTTCGTCGAGGTACACCTCGGTCTTTCCGCGCGATTCATCGCTGTCTGATTGAATCGTGACGCCGACCACTTCGAACGCATCGGATGGAACCTGCGGATAGGCGCGACGCAAGTCGGCGGCGAGATCGCGCGTGATCTGCTGCCACTCGGTACCCGGCAGCTCTCGGCCGATCGTGATGAGCCACGCCTCTGGCAGCGTGGTGACGACGACCGATCGGCGCGACGACACGGCTTCGAGGAGTGCGCCATCGGCGGGACGCACGCCGTCGCGGTCCGTCGCATTCCACGTGTATCCGAACAGCCGAGTCGCGTTCGCCACGCCGGGTCGCCGGTCGACGACGACAAACCACAGCTTGAAGGCGGCGTCGCTGGCCCCGCGGCGCTTGAGACTCGGATCGACGCCACGCACGTTGACCGGCACGCGGAGTCGCATCGAGAGCGCGGGATAGTCGGCGGGTCGGAAGCGCAGGCTGACGGTGGTCATCTTGATGGCGCTCTGCTGTGTGGCCAGATGGCAGGCGCGTCCCGTACTCGCCCCCTTGTCCGCGACGATCGAGAAGCCGTCCAGCAAGTCGCCCTCTCGTCCGCCGTTGCCCGCATCGTAGATGAACTCATACTCACGACGGAACTCGCCGAGATCGCGCTGATCGCAGTGCATGACGAAGCCGTCGGGGTGTGCGGACAGGGACATCGCGCGAATGCCGCGGTCCTGCTGACTGCTGGCCTCCAGCAACCGGAAGGTTGCCTGTGGTGTCCAACCGGCTGATCCGCCCGGGAGCGGAGTAGGCGGCCGAAGTGATTTCGCGAACGGCGTGGCTTTGGCGGTCGCGGCGTATTGCCGACCGGCGGCGTTGCGCCAAGTGGCGCGAGCGGAGGCCCACGCGGCGTCGGTGCGTGCATCGAGGGCGCCGAGTTCGCCGAGGGTGATCACCACCGATTCCAGAAAGGCTTCCTGCGGAAAGGACGACGCGGTGATACCGGCGATGTGATCGCCCGTGATGGTGCCGAGGTCAACCGATGGCACGTCGGCGGGGAATCGCGCCGCGCTCAGCGCGACGACGCCGTCGTTGGCTTCGGTGAACTGCCCGACCTGCTTGGTCAACTTCATCCACGGGTGGGCGTCATGCACGTCCGTCGAGAAGGCTAGCGAAAACAGCCGCGTGCGATCGCCGACGCGCGCTCCATGCTCACCCCAGAAGGCACGCCGCGTGGCCGGATACAACGACGCGGCAGCGCCGTCCTCGGTACAGGCGGTGGGAATCGTGTCGCGCGAGGCCCATTTCAGCAGCGACGCTGGCAGCTCCGCACGCTCCGCAACTGGCGAGCCGAGATGAGGGGTGGCGATCGTGACCAGCGCCGCGACCTGTTCGCGCGCGAACGCGGAATCGGCCAGCAGCGCCTCCGTGGCGTCGATGCCACCCTTGGAGTAGCCGATCAACAAATAGCGTGGGCGCGGATATCCACGCTCGATTCGGCGCCGTGTGTCGTCGCGAAGGCCTTGCAGTACCGTACGCGCATTGAAGGCGGCGCTGCATCGCCCGTCGACTCGCAGGGATACCGTGCGCGTTCCCAGCCGCTCACGCACGGAGCGAAGGCCGCGTTGCCAGAGCTCTCCGTCAAACAGTTCACCGTAGATGCCGGGGACGAGCACCACCGTGATGCCCGAAAGGTCGGGAGTGTAGAGCAGGGGGATCGTGGCGGGTTCGACACGACGCCACAGGGTACGCTCGGTGAAGACCTGGGAGAACAGTGTGGAGGCAACACGCGAACGCCCCAGCAGACGCTCCGGCTTTGATACCACGCGCGCGTGCTGACGCGTCCGCCAATCGCGGGCGAACGCACGATCGCGCGGATCGACAAGGCTGTCGGATTCCGGCAGATCGAGTGCCGCGTTCAGGAAGTACGGAATGGTCCAGGTCAACATGATCGCGGACCGGAATCCGGCGCCGCCACCGGCGCTCAGGGCGGGTGCCCCGCGATCACGACGCTGTGACCACTCCTGATGCAGCTGGCCAAGCGGCGCCAGCTCGGGGATACCGCGAAGCCGTTCCGCGGCGAGGGTCAGCCGTGCGTCGATCGCGGCAGGATCGAGCGAGTCGGCCAGCGCGAGCAGGGTATCCACGCCGCGTGACAAGCCCTTCAGCACGTCGACCTTTTTCACCCGCTTGAAGGCATCCTTCCAGTCAATGCCGTTCGCATTGCCATCCAGCTCGCCATCGGTCGACGGCAGCAGCGATTGCAGACCGCGCAGCCGAGGCCAATCGAAGTATCCCATCGACTCGACGACGGGCCGCGCGCGGCGGAGAAAGTCGGCGTCGACGGA
>CAZMGX010000417.1:0-4482 GCA_964565915.1 uncultured Gemmatimonas sp. | reverse complement strand
ACGACACCGGGGTCGTATCGGCTTCGTTGACGGTCAGCTGAAACACATCGGGACGTGCGTAGTGTCCCGTCACATCGAGATCAAACTTGCCACGCACCGTCGCACCGAGGTCGATGTCGGCGACGAGCACCGCACCTCGTGCAACTGCCCGCTCGACATCGGTCGGCTCTCTCCGCCCGGCCACAAGTTCTCCGCACGCGATCAGCTTGCAAAGGGCGACTGCTGCACTTGACTTCGGTTGGTCTCTTGGTTACGGGTTCTTGTTTGGAGCTGGTTTGTGAAGTGTGCTTTGGGGCGGTGTCACTGCAGGGATCACGTGAACATTCAAGAAATGAGCAACGTGTCTATGCGATCTGTCCGCAACCTACTCGTGTATGTCGGGGTCCTCGTCGCCCTCGGATGTGGAGAGGAGAGAAGCTTGGCCCCCGCTGTTCAGCAGGCGGGACGGTCGCTGACGCGCGTTACGTACGAGCCGCGACAGCAGGAGCGCGCCTTCGAAGCGCTTTCGCTGGCAGCGAAGTCCAGCGCTGGCTTCTTTTACGATGAGGCGGGGATCATGAGAATTTACCTCGTCGATACGGCTGAGAGTGACGTCGCGAGGCAGGCCGCGCGTTCACTCGTTGCGACTCGGCTGGTCGCCGCGGCTGATGGTGGGTTCCACGTGCCCGAAGTGCAGATCATCAAAGGCCAATATCGATTTGATCAACTTGCCGGCTGGCGAGATATTGTTTCCAAGTCGATGCTCGGCAAGTTCGGAGTGGTCGGGTCAGATCTCGATGAACGTGCAAATCGAGTGAAGGTTGCCGTTCTCCAGTCCCGAGCAGCGGAAGCGATTGCGTTCGTTGAGGATGGCGCGCGGGCGGCGGGCATTCCGCTAGCCGCCTTGAGAATAGTGATTGAGCCGCCGCTACAACTAGACGATATCAACTGCTCTCCCGAGGAGACCGGTACAATCGAGTCGCGCTGGCGCCCCCTCAAGGGCGGCTTGCAAATCCGATGGATGAATTCCACGTCGTGCGCAACCTTGGGATTTCTGGCGACCGTCGGATCGACACGTTACGCCGTGACCAATTCGCACAACACTGGCACGCTGTTTCGGTCCCTGGAACACCTCGAGTGTTCTCCCAAGGCGATAGCGCGACATTTAGAATCGGAGCCGAGTCGGTCGATCCTGGCTGCTGGGTGGCGTGTAGGTTAGCCGAGGCCGCTCTTATCGCAGTCGATGATTCCGTATCGGCAGAGGTCGGTGCTATCGTAGGCACCACCTACCGCAATGGCGGTGGCAGCGATTCAACGTTTGGCTCGACCACCGTCGATACCAACAACCCAACGCTCTGGATCCAAGCATACGCCGGCAGCATTGCGAGCGGCCAAGCGGTCAACAAGATTGGCAGAACAACGGGGTGGACGTGGGGCAACGTGGTGAACACATGTGAGGACCGCTTCATTGACGATGAAAATAACGCCACTCGCCGACTTTGGTGTCAGTTCAAGGCGACCTACCGGCGGGGAATGGTGACAGCGGCGCGCCTATTTTCTATTGGACCAGCGGCAACACGGTGGTGCTGGCCGGGATCCACTGGTCGGGCACGTCAGCGAACGAGGCCTGGTTCAGTCCATACACCAGCATCGAAGCGGATCTTGGCACGCTGCAAGTTCGATTTCTTGTTGGCAGCCCGGCAATTTCGGGTTCAATCTCTGACGGATATCCGTTGATTACCTGGGCGTCCACCACCAACGCCACCAGCTATCGTGTTTTTCGCAGTGTGGACGAAGAGGGAGGACCGAACTGCTACATGGGTGATGATGACTTAGGCAGCACGACATCCACTTCATTCCACGACACGACCGCACCGAACGTGACCACCTACTACGGCGGCAGCGTTCCAATCGGCTCTCGAATTCGCTACATCGTGAAGGCCTACGGGAACGATGTTCCTTCGGATGGTAGCAATATCATCTGGTATAGCTATACGCCCTAGCTGGGCTAGCGTCGCGCGACGTTCAATCCAGTCTGCGGAGGTTCAGTATGAAGCGAATGAAGGAGATCCGTTCGTTACTCTGGCGCCCGGCCAAGAAACTTCTTGCGACGGTGGGCGCTATCCTCATCGGTGTCGTCGGTTGCTCGTTGTCCACCGCACTGCCAGATAGCGAGCCAGTTATTCGTGGTACCATTCGCGGCGCTGGCGATCTAGGCTCTCTCATGGTCGTCGCTGATGGTCACGCCAATTCCTGCGATGTAAATCAACGTCTCCAGATTCAGGTAGGGAATGCGAAAATTCGTCGCCGTTCCGGCGGGGAGGCGCAGAGAAACGAATTGACTGTTGGTACTCCGGTGTCTGTTTGGACTACAGGCGCCATTCTGGACCAGTGCCCAGGCATTGCGCGAGCTTCGGTCGTCGTGATCGAACCATCGCCGCCAGCACACGATTGAGCCGCCTTGAACGAGTGAGTTTCAAGGGGCCATGGCGACTGGTGAGATCGCACTCTGCTCGCTGCCGCACGACGGCTGCGAAGCGGGCACGTACTACCTCGCGCTGCGCACTTGGTACACGAAACGTCGCCGCATCTGCGGTTGCGGCGTTACTTTACCGTCGACATCTCTGCAGGGTGTGACAGTCCAGCAGCGCAGTCGACGCAAACGACGACGTCAGAGGGCGCGGCAGGAGGCTCTTCATGGGTCCGAGTGGCAGGTGGTCAATCAGGCACGATGCACGAACGACACCGGGGTCGTATCGGCTTCGTTGACGGTCAGCTGAAACACATCGGGACGCGCGTAGTGTCCCATCACATCGAGATCGAACTTGCCACGCACGGTGGCCCCGAGATCGACGTCGGCGACCAGCAACGCCTCGCCGTCAAAATTCGGGCCGGCCAGCACAGTACCGAACGGGTCGACGATGCAACTCCCGCCCCGACACACGACATCGTCCGCATCGCCGCCCGCGAGCAGCGCCGGGTAGTCGGCGCGACGGGCAAACTGATTGGCGCTGAGGACGAAGCAGCGACCTTCGACCGCGATGTGCCGCATCGTCGGCAGCCACGTGTCACGGCTGTCGGCGGTTGGCGCACAATACAACTGAATACCCTTGGCATAGTGCGCGGCCCGCATGAGCGGGAGGTAGTTCTCCCAACAAATCACCGCACCAATGCGGCCAAGCGGTGTGTCGAACACGGGCATGGTCGACCCGTTGCCGAAGCCCCAGATGAGCCGCTCGGCGGCCGTCGGCATCAGCTTGCGATGGCGACCCAGGAGCGCGCCATCCGGCGCGATGAAGACGACGGAGCAATACAGCGTGCCGCCGTCACGCTCGATGACGCCAATGACGAGATGCAGGCCATGCTCGCGCGCGATCTCGCCGAGTTGCGTACACGCCGGGCCTGGGACGTCGATGGCCTGCTGCCAGTACTGCTGGAACGTCTCGCGACCCACCTCGGTGCGCGACCCGACGACCGCGCCGAACGACTCGCCGCGCGGATAGCCACCGATAAACGCCTCAGGGAACACCACCAAGCGGGCGCCCGCGTAAGCGGCATCACGCGCGATCCGGGCGACGGTCGCCAACGCGTCGTCGGTGTCGGCGGCCGGAGCCACCTGCGCCACGGCCACGCGATGGGTTCCCGTCGACGCCGTCACGCGCCGCTGCGCCGCGAGAGTGCCAACTTCACGGCGGCATAGGCATCGAGCACGCCACCGGAACGCGACAGGGTATCGAACTTGACGCGCGTGCTGCCATCACCACCGGGCAGGGCGACGTCGAGATTCGGCAGCTTGCGCACCGATTCAACGAGAAGGCGCTTCACATCGGCCGCCGTCAGTTCCGGAAAGTACGACATGAGCAGCGCCGCAACGCCCGCAACAACGGGCGCCGCCATGCTGGTGCCGCTCTCTCGAGCGACGGTCCCACCCGGCATCGTCGACAGAATATCCGCGCCCGGCGCGAACAGGTCGACGCGCGTCTTGCCGTAGTTGGAGAACGTGGCCGCGAGTTCGCTCGTCCCCTTCCATGACGATGCGCCGACCTCGATCCAGGTGCTGATCACACTGCCGTCCGGCAGGATCGGCGTGGGAAACGACGGTTCGGTTTCGAGGCTCTTGCCGTCATTGCCGGCGGCGTGCACCAGCAGCACGCCCTTCGACTCCGCATACTTCGCAGCGGCGTCGACCTCCGCCTTGTTCGGCGAAAACTCCTTGCCGAAGCTCATGTTGATGATCTGCGCGCCGTGGTCGACGGCGTAGCGGATCGCGGCGGCCACGTCCGGATCACGCTCGTCACCGTCGGGCACGGCCCGCAACACCATCAGCGAGACCGATGGCGCAATGCCTTGTACGGACTGGCCTGCAACGCGCGTCGCGCCGATGATGCCGGCGACGTGCGTGCCATGCGACGCATCCGGGCCCGTGACATCGCGACTGCCACGCGCGGGCGCGCCGGCGGGCGTGCCGGCGGGCGTGCCGGCGGGCGTGCCGGCGGGCGTGCC
>CAZMGX010000416.1:0-4498 GCA_964565915.1 uncultured Gemmatimonas sp. | reverse complement strand
TCGGCACCAACCAGGCGTTCGACCCGGTGTGGCGCGAGGTGAAGAGCGCGTGCACGCGCCGGCGTTCCTCGCGCGCAACCTGCGCGACACTGGCCACGGGCTCGTGGATGAGGGCGACGTGCTGTTGCTGTGGCATCACCTCACGCTGCACGACTGGCACCTGCGGCCGGGCATCGCCCCGAACGAACGCGCGGACCGCACACCGCGCGGATATGTCGCGCAGCACGAAGGTCGGCTGTTGCTGGTCAACACCAGCGACACGCCCTGGCTCGTCAGCCACGGCGCCGCCGAGCGAAGCACGGTCGGCCGCAACATGTCGGTGATCGTGAGTCCCGGCGTGTCGGTGCGTATCGGCGAGGAGACCCCGGCGCGCGTCCTGCAGCTGGACGCGATGCGATGACGCCCGACGCGTTCACCCAGGTCGCGCGGGCGTTGCGCGCCCGCTGGCTGGACGAGGGCGCGCACTGGTCGACCGGCACGCGCGACCAGGACCGCACGCGCAACCTGTTGCTCGACGCCTGTGGCAGCGATCATCGCCCCTTGGTAGAGCTCGTGCTCATCGTCGGCGACGACCTGCGACCGGCACTCGACCACACGCGCAGCGTGCTCGCAGACCGCGTCGATCGGCCGCGCTGGGAGACGCTGCGCGCTCCCCTGTTCCATCGATTGGTCGCCACGCGATTTCTGCAGACCGACATCGCGCGATGGCTCGTCGACAGCTGGGCGTTCGCGACCGGTGTGCTCGCGCAGGAGCCGGCCTCGCCGGCGCTGCAGCGTGTCCTCGAGGAGACGCCCGAACTCGCCGCTGCGCCGCATTCGATGGGCCTCTCCCGCAGCCCGTCCACGTGGCGACACCCATCAGCACTCGCCGGCACCGGTACGATCGGCCGGAGCACGACGCCCTTCGCGACGCGAGCCCCTAGCGCGCGGTCATCCGGATCAATGCCGTCGACCGTTTCTGGCGGACGTGGCCGCATGACTCCGGCCGAGCTTGCGCGGATCAAGCGTATGGAGCGCGCGGGGATGATCCTGTTGGCCAGCGCCGGGGTGTTTTCGTTCGTGGCGCACGGGTACGCGATGTGGTCGAGGCCGCTCGAGCGCGAACGCGTCACGGTCGCCGATCGCGCGATCGGTCCGATCTCAGCCTCGACGTCTCCCGTCACCACCAACGGGCTGGGAGACGCTGATGACGGCGCGTCGACGCCAGCCGGCCGATATCAGGTCAGCCATCGGGCGACCTCGGTGACCGGCGGCGATGGCTGCGAGCTCGTGGCGGGTGCGCTGGCGAAGCAGCAGACGTCGGTGGAAATCGTGGAGCACGATCCCGCGACGGCGACCATTCGCCTCGCCTCGCGCCAGGTGAGCGGTGCCTTGCAACCCGATGGACAGTTCCAGATCGGTCCGGATTCCGGCACCACGGACGGTGTGCGCTGGACCTTCGTGATGCGCGGCCGCTTCACGCACGACGGCTTCATCGCACAATCGCAGAAGACGACCGATGCCATCGTGAAGTGGCATGCGATGCGCTCCTGTGCCGTCGTCGCCGATCTCGTCGGCACACGGGTGCGTCCGTGATGGCCGCATGACCGCCACGTTCGTCGACCCGCGCGTACGCATGCGCAACGCGCTGCGCGCCCTCGTGCAATCCGACCCGGAGCACTGGCATGCGCCGTCGCTGACGGTATTCCGGAATCGGTTGCTCGACGAAACGGGAAGTGACGCGCGTCCGTTGGCGGAGCTCCTGATGGAAGCACTCCAGCGTGGGTGGCGTGAACGCATGCCGCGCGAGCGCGTCGAACCCGCGCGCTGGGATGCGCTGTCCGCGCCGTTCGTGATGCAGTGGTCCGCCGAGCGGTTCGTGCAGCCGGACATGGCGCAATGGGCCACCGAGTGCTGGGCGCTCGCCTTCGGCGTGATCGTGCCCGAGCAGGTGCGCATTGCGCCGCCGGCGGCACCCGCACCACCGCGGACCGCGGCGAACGCGGCCAGCACATCAGCGAACACGACGAAGGGCGGCCGCGTCGTGTCGCGCGGCACGGCGCGGCCCACGACGCCGGGGACCACCGGCCGACGACCACCCGTCGCGAGTGGAGCCTCGCGCAGTCGGTACGTCCCGTCGACGTATGCCGGCATGTCGCAGCCCAGTCCGCGCCTGGTATGGTCGTTCGCGGGCGCGGCCATCTTGAGTTACGTGTTCTTCATCGGTCGGATGTACGTGTCCGTCCGCGAGAACAAGCGACTGGAGGCCGCCGCCGCGGTTGCCACCACGACGGGTGAAGCCGACACCAAACTCTCCGTCGTGGATTCCGGGACACGCGTGGCGCCGACGTCGGCACCGGTGTCTGTCCCGAGCACGTCTCCCATGATCGCGTCGACGGCAATGGCCGCGGATTCGCCAGCCGCGCGACCTTCCGCACCGACTGCGGCGGCGCTCGGATATCGCACCGTGGTTGCCGCTCCGTCGACCACGATCGAACCACCACCGAGCGAACCACTCGTAAGCGGCCGCAGTCCGGGGGTGCCCTCCGTAACCCGCAGCCTGCTCGATCAGCGCGTGGCCGACTCTCGCCGCATGCTGTATGTCGAGCCGGCGCGTCGCGCGCAGGGAAACTCCAGTCCCGTGCCCACCGCGGCGGCGCCCGCGTCGCTGGCGTTTGACGAAATCGTCCTCAACAACGGCAGCACGATGCAGGGACGCGTCGAGATCGTGCGCTCGGGCACGGTGATCTTTCGCGACATGCGCACCGGGTTGCGACACGAAATCCGCAAGGACAGCGTCGATCGCATCATCACGGAGTTCGGCGCACCCGTGCGCTTTCGGGTCGCTGAGGCCACCACCGCCGGTCCGGCCACAACCTCCGCTGCGGCTGCCAGACGTCGCAGCGACAGCGGCCCGCGTGCACGCGGCGTCGCCGGCGTCTACACCATCCGCTACGGCGCCGCCGTTGCGGTGGGTTCCCCGGAGTGCACGGATGTCTGGCGCCGTGCGCCCAACAGCACCGATCGGGCGACGGTCCGCCACGTGCCGGGCGCTGACACGCTGCGTGTGGACTTCGACGGCGGCGACACCTTCCTGAGCAACATGGACGACGTCGGCTATTTCGCCTCGACCTTCCGCATCGTCCCCGACCAGGCGCGCTCGAGCACCGCGCTGACCACACGACTCACCGGCCAGTTCAAGGCGGACGGATCACTGGCGCTCCAAGTGATCATCGTCTTCTACCGCCGGATGCGCGAGGGGCGAGACCTGACCTGCACGGTCACCGTGAACGCCGCCGGGACACGCGGCTGATCACGTCGTCACGCGAGCAGCGTGGAGCGGCCCTCGCGGCCGCGCCCTATTGGGGCGGCAGCAGTTGGTCGAACGATGCGACCTGCGTTGGCCCGAAGCTGCTGATCGTGACGTGCTGTGTCGTCGCCGGGTCCAGGAGAACCAACCGTCCGTCGGTGTAACGCACCAGGCGAAACGGCGCCTCGCGCCCGACGCCGGCGAGGTTGCGTGAGCGCGTGAGGGCACGCAAGGCGCCGCGCAGGAACCCATTCGTGCCCGGCTGCAGGTGTGCGGCCTCGGTGCGCGTCGCGGCGTCGGTGACGATGATGCCACCATCGGTGGCGTCGGCAAAGAACAGATCCCGCTGCACTTGCACCGTGGTGGCGACTTCGCGATCGGCGCCGAAGCCAAACAGGCGTGCCGAGATCGCCAGCCCGAGCACCAGGACAACCAGCGCGCCCGCCATATACAGCGCCGGCTTTGGAACGAGGAGCCCGGGGGCTCCGGGGCGTGCGCCCGGTTCTTCCTCGAAGTGGATCGGACCCGTCATGCGTTGGCCGGTTGCGGAATCGTCAACGATTCGATCGCCGCGTCGCGCGGCGTCGCGCGCTGCACGCGCGTCTCCTGATCGGCCGCGGCGGCTTGCGCCACGGCAGTGGCGAGGATGTCGCCGACACGCGCCGGATCGGCAAGCCCCCGCAGCAACGGCTGCGGATTGGCGAACCGCCACACCTGACAGTGTGGCCACAGGGCGATGTAGGCCACCCGGTTGGCCTTGTTCAGCGTCAGCAGGACCTGACCCGTGCCGTCCTTGAAGCGGGCCACACCGGCCGACTCGAGGATCGAGAATGGCACGTTGATCGACATCGGGAACACCATGCCAAGACGCAGCACCAGCCGATGGCTGGTGATGGCATACCATGACGTGGTGGCGACCAAACGCGACAGCGTGTACACGATGCCGAGCACCAGCACACTCAGCCCGACGCGCACCCCCAGCCCCGCGATGAACTCGGTACTGCCGAAGGCGGACTCGGTGGTGACCAGCCAGAGCAGGAGCATGGCGGCGAAATACGCGGCGAACAGCCGCCAGTGAAACACGTGCGTAGCAACGGCACGCGTATTGGGCGCGCCCTCCCACAACACCGACTCACCGGGCGGCAACGGGTGGGGCACGCCCTTGACGTAGGCGGGCCTCCCCACCCCGTTGTCGTCGATCATAGGATC
>CAZMGX010000415.1:0-4500 GCA_964565915.1 uncultured Gemmatimonas sp. | reverse complement strand
GGCCGACGCCAAGGCGGCATCCACATCGCCGTCCTTACGCAGGTTGCGCTGGGGCGGCAGGATCGACAGTTCGGCCGCCTTCGCGGCGAAGCCCGCACTGCTTTGCGTGGCCGTCGGCCCTTCATCCCACGTCACGATCAGCTGCTTGCGCGCCTCCTGCACGCGCCACCAGCTGTCGCCGACAATCGCGACGCCGCCCAGCAACCCGTTCAGGTCGGTGCCGCCCGGTACGACAAACGCGTGGGTGACGCCGGGCAGCTTCTTGAGCGCTTCGAGATTCGCCGTCTTGACTTTGCCACCGAACACGGGGCACTTCACGAACGTCGCGTACTTCATGCCCGGCACCGTGACGTCGATGCCGAAGACCGGCTTGCCCGTCAGGAGGTTCTTGACGTTCACGGTCTTGGTGCGAGTCCCGATGATTTTGAACTGCTTCGCGTCCTTGAGTGGAATCGTCGCAAGGTCCGGCGCGGGCATCGTGGCCGCCGCAGTCGCCAAGGCGCCGTAGGTCGCGGTGCGATTGCTGCTGCGATGCCGCACGACGCCCTTCTCGGTCTCCAGCTCAGTCACCGGCACGTTCCACTGCTTCGCCGCGGCCGAGACCAGCATGGCCCGTCCGGCCGCGCCCACGCGTCGCATCGGCAGCCAGTTCGTCGGCGTGGCCGTACTGCCACCCGCCGTCTGTGCCGGATATCGCGTCGGATCGAGGTCCGCCTGTTCGACGCGCACGTTGGCCCAGTCGACATCGAGCTCTTCCGCGATCAACATCGGCAGCATCGTCTGGATGCCTTGGCCGACTTCCGGATTCTTCGCCGTGATCGTGACGATGCCGTCCGGCGTGATGCGCACATACGCGTTAAGCATCGGATCGGCGAGCGACGGTGAGGCCCCGACGCCCTCGATGGCTTGCAGAGGATCGGCGTAACTCGCCAGCAGGAAGCCGCCGCCCACGAGGGCGGTGACACGAAGAAAATCGCGGCGATTGACGGCGCGCGTCGGATCGGAATGGGTGGTCATGGTCGGCTCCTCAGCGGGTGTCGGTGGAACCGGGCTTCGACGAACCACTGCCACCAGTGGCTGGCACGGGCGTCGCCTTGATCTCCGCTGCCCGATGAATCGCCTGCTTGATCCGCAGGTACGTCGTGCAACGACAGAGATTCGTGTTCATCGCCGTATCGATCTGCTCGTTCGTCGGCTTCGGCGTCTTCGAGAGCAGGGCCGCTGCCGCCATCATCTGGCCGGCCTGGCAATACCCGCACTGCGGGACGTCCAGTTCTTCCCACGCCCGCTGTACGGCGTGCAGGCCATCCGGCGACAACCCTTCGATGGTCGTGATCTCGGTGCCGACGGCGCGCGAGACCGGCGTTTGGCAGGAGCGCGTGGCGACACCGTTCACGTGCACCGTGCACGCGCCGCAGCGCGACACGCCGCAGCCGTACTTGGTGCCCTTGAGATCGAGCTCGTCACGGAGCGCCCACAGGAGGGGCATGTCGGCCGGCACGTCGAGCGTCCGGACGGTGCCGTTGACTTTGAGGCTGATGGGCATGGCAGGGGCGGGCGAGAGGTGGGAACAACCTCTTGAATGTCGTGCATCGCCTGCCGAGACGGAAGTCGGGCGCTGTCGCGCCGGACGTGATCCCCGGTGCGAGCTAACGCAAGAACAGCGCGGCAGCCCCAGCCAGCGCGGCGACCGCGACGATCAGCCAGATCGCCGGCACGCCACCCCGGGTGGCGGCTTCGACCGCGACGGGCGCCGCGGGGGTCGATCCGGTCCGCACCCGGTCCGCGCTGACCGTGGGGCTCTCCGCCGTCTCGGTCAGGGACGTGAGGGTCAGCCCATCAATCACCCGCACGATCTCACTCGCCGACTCGGGCCGTTTGGCGGGATCCTTTTCCAGGCAACGCATGACGATCTGGGCGATAGCTGGCGGCAATCCCGGCCGGACATGGTCCACCGGGGCCGGCCGCTCGTTGATGTGCGCATTGAGCAGGTCGCGCAGGCTCCGCCCACTGAACGGGGGTGACCCGGTCAGCAATTCGTACGACACGCACCCCAGCGAATACACGTCCGCGCGCGCGTCGACCGTACCGGCCGACGAGATCTGCTCGGGCGCGCTGTACGCGGGGGTCCCGAGGGAGACGCCCGCGCCGGTCAATCGACGGCCGCCCTTGCCGTCGGCGGCGATGGCCGTGTCGACGGCCATGGCGACGCCGAAGTCGGTGATCATGGCGACCCCATCGCTCAGCAGGATGTTCTCGGGCTTGATGTCACGGTGCACGATGCCGCGCCCGTGTGCATAGGCCAGCGCGGACGCCATCTCCCGCATCAGTCGCGCGGCCGTCAGGACCGACAACGCGCCGCGACGCATCAGCAACTCCCGGAGCGACTCCCCCTCGACGAAGGGCATCGAGAACCACGGGACGCCCGCGCTCGTGACCACGCCGGCCGTGAGGAGCGGCACCAGATGGGGATGCTGCAGCCGAGCGGCGACCGCGATTTCGCGCTGGAAGCGCTCGGCGTTGACGCCGCTGGTGAGTTTTTTGGGCAGCATCTTGACCACGACGCGTCGGCCGAGGGCGAGTTCCTCGGCCACGAACACATGCGCTGCCCCGGCGCCCTCGAGTTCTCGCTCGATGACGAACCCACCTCCCAGCGCCGCCTGCATCTCCGCCCGGTAGTCCACCCCGGAACCTTATCTGCCGAGTTCGCCGGGGGCCATATATCCAACGATGGATTGTATCCGGTTCGGGAGGGACAGTGTGATCCGGCGCACGCCGGACGCGGGGTCCGGACCGCGCACGCTGGCTTTGACTCACTCCGGTTCCGCGCCTATCGTGACGGCATTCCCGTCCTCCCCCTCCGGCCCCCGTCATGGAACTCGGCATTTATTCGTTCGGCGAGACCGACCCGCGGCGTGCCAGCGACCCGCGTGTTGCCGCGCAGCGGGTGCAGGAGCTGATCGAGGAGATCGCGCTCGCCGACCAGGTGGGCCTCGATGTCTTCGGGCTCGGCGAGCATCACCGGCCGGACTTCGTGGTCTCGTCGCCAACGGTGATTCTGGCCGCGGCTGCCGCGCGTACGAAACACATTCGATTGACGAGTGCCGTGACGGTGCTCAGTTCGGACGATCCCGTGCGCGTTTTTCAGGACTTCGCGACCCTCGACCTGATCTCCAACGGGCGTGCTGAGATCATGGCGGGGCGAGGCAGTTTCATCGAGTCGTATCCGTTGTTCGGTCAAGACTTGAACGACTACGACGACCTGTTCGCGGAGAAGTTGAAGCTCCTGTTGGCGCTGCGTGATACCGAGGTGATCACGTGGAAAGGTGTGCATCGTCCCTCGATTGACGCACGCGGGGTCTATCCGAGGCCGCTCCAGCAGCCGCTGCCGGTGTGGATCGCGGTGGGGGGAACGCCGGCGTCGGTGATGCGGGCCGGTGCGTTGGGCGTGCCGCTCGCGGTGGCGATCATTGGTGGCGCACCGGCGCGGTTTGCGCCGCTGGTCCAACTCTATCGGGATGCCGCGCGACGGGCGGGGCACGATCCGGCGCAGCTGCCCGTGAGCATCAACTCGCATGGGTTCATTGCGGATGACGGGCGGCGCGCCGCCGACCTCGCCTTTCCGCCGTATCTGGACGCCATGGGACGGATCGGTCGCGAGCGGGGGTGGCCGCCGCCGACGCGACAGCAGTTCGACTTCGAGGCGTCACCGCAGGGCGCGCTGTTCATTGGCAGTCCGCAGCAGGTCGTCGACAAGATTCTCTACGAGCACGAGCTGTTCCGGCATCAGCGGATGCTACTGCAGTTCAGCGTGGGTCCGATGGCGCATGCCGATATCATGCGCTCGATCGAGCTGTTCGGGACGGTGGTGGCACCGGCCGTGCGGAAGGCGCTGGCCTGACCGCTGGTGGCCCGTGCGCGGGGCGCCTTGTCCTCCGGGGAGCCGGGGTGTACCTTTGACTTCAGCGACACACGTGCGGTACCGGCGTGGACAAGTTCCGACCAAAGGGGCCTGCTAAAGCGAGCGGGCCTTTTTTGTAAGTGTTGCAGTCATCGAGCGATGGCGACCGTCGTGAGGGTTTTCACGAGTACGATGTTGTCGGTTTCGTTTTGCATCAGGTCCCAGGGCCGTGCTCCGACTTCAGTACCTACCAATTTTAGGAGCATTACGATGCGCATGACCGGCACAGTCAAGTGGTTCAACGACGCGAAGGGTTTCGGCTTCATCACGCCGTCCGATGGACAGAAGGATTGTTTCGTTCACCACTCGGCCATCCAGGGCAGCGGCTTCAAGACGCTGGTTGATGGCGAGACGGTTGAATTCGACATGGTCGCTGGCCAGAAGGGTCCGGCCGCCGAAAACGTCTCGCGCATGAGCCGCTGAGGCAGTCGTAAATGACGTTCGAGTCACCGCTAGACGAGATATCGGATCGCGGTGATTTCGCGCCATCTCAGGCGTTCCTGGCCACGCACCGTGGTCAGGCCGCCTTTGCGCGTGAA
>CAZMGX010000414.1:0-4519 GCA_964565915.1 uncultured Gemmatimonas sp. | reverse complement strand
AACGGATCGACTCGCGATCACGTTCGGCGCGCTGAAGAACCCGACCGCCCGCGAGACCGTGTTCTCGCTCATGGACGACCTCCTGCAAACGACGTGAACGCACCACTCGAAACGCCCGAACGCGGCTTTTCCTCGCTCGGGCTTGATGTTCGGGTGGCCGACGCCCTGGCGGCGCTCGGATACGAAGAACCGACCCCCGTCCAGCGCGCGGCCATCCCGGCGCTGATGGCAGGACGTGATGTCCTCGCCATGGCGGCCACCGGCACCGGCAAGACGGCCGCGTTTGCGCTGCCGCTGTTGCATCGAGTCACCCCCGATGCCAAACCCTCTGAACGCACGACGGCACTGATCCTGGTGCCGACGCGCGAACTGGCCATGCAGGTAGCCGAGGCGGTCCACCGCTACGGCAAGCCGCTGGGGGTGCAGGTGCTGTCGATTTATGGCGGCGCGTCGATGGAAACACAGATCCGCTCGCTCAAGCGTGGTGTGGATGTCGTCATTGCCACCCCGGGGCGCGCGATGGATCACCTGCGTCGCAAGACCCTGCAACTGGGCTCGTTGCGCACGGTCGTGCTGGACGAAGCGGACGAGATGCTGGACATGGGTTTCGCCGAGGACATCGAGACGATTCTTGAGTCCACGCCGAAGACCCGGCAGACGGCGCTGTTTTCGGCGACGCTGCCTCCGCGTATCGCATCGATCGCGCAGCGACAGTTGCGTGACCCGGTTACGGTCAAGATCGACCGTGAACTGGTGCCGGACGGTGAGGCCGCTCGTGTGCGTCAGGTCGCGTACATGGTTCCGCGTGCCCACAAGATGAGCGCGCTGGCCCGTGTGCTGGATCTCGAGCATCCGACGTCGGCCATCGTCTTCTGCCGTACGCGTACTGAAGTGGACGAGTTGACGGAAACGCTGATCGGACGCGGGTTGCGCGCCGAGGCGCTGCACGGCGGCCTGTCGCAGGATCAGCGCGATCGCGTGATGAACAAGTTCCGGGCTCGCAAGACGGACTTGCTGATCGCCACCGACGTGGCGGCGCGCGGGCTCGATGTGAAGCACGTGTCGCACGTGGTGAACTTCGACGTGCCGGTCGATGCCGAGTCGTATGTGCACCGCATCGGTCGTACGGGTCGTGCCGGACGTGAGGGTGTCGCGATCACGTTTGCCGAGCCGCGCGAACACCGGCTGTTGCGCAACATCGAACGACTGACGGCGCAGCGCATTGAAATCGCGACCGTGCCGACGGTGGCGGATCTCCGGGTGAAGCGCCTGGAACTGGCCAAGGCGACACTGCGCGAAGCGCTGATCGAGGGGAGCTTCGAACCCTTCCGTGGCATCATTGAATCACTCGCGGAAGAGTACGATGTGATGGACATCGCGGCCGCGGCAGTGAAGCTGCTGGAGTCGCGCGACGAAACGGACGAGACGGACATTCCGGCCGCGATGCCGCGTGCCGAACGTCCGCCGCGCGACGATGATCGTCGACCGTTCTTCCGGGAACGCTCTGAGCGTTCGGAGCGCGCGGAGCGCGGTGCCGATCGTGGTGCCGATCGTGGGGCGGAGCGTGGTCGGCCCGCCGAGCGACCGGATCGGAAGTCGGCGGCGAAGGCTGGTCCGAAGGCGGGTGCGAAGGCTCGCGCGACGCCCGACTGGACGGTGGCCCGCCTGTGGGTCGGTGCGGGTCGCAAGGCCAAGATGCGACCGGGTGACCTGGTTGGCGCGATCGCGAACGAGGTTGGCATCGATGCCAGCTCGATCGGCTCGATTCAGATTGCCGACACGTTTTCGACCGTCGAGGTGCCTGAGATGATCGCCGATGACATCATTGCGGCGCTCAAGGCCACCAAGATCAAGGGGCTGAAAGTACCAGTTCGCCGGGATCGTTCGAAGTAGGTGGTGACTCGGCGGCGCCTCGCATGGGGGCGCCGTCCGCGGACGGCAGCGACGCACGTACGGCCGACGGCGCGGAAGCCGTGCGGCGCGTCAGCAGGGCGCGCACATGATCGCGCTGCAACTGGTACAACCAGCCGCCCAGCATCGACGCACCGATGGTGAAGGCGACCATCAGCACGCTGGCGTGGTAGGCCGGGTGAAAGCCGCGTGCGCCTTCGAGCAGCATGGTCAGCAGGGTGCTGCAGAACAGGACGCGTGCGGCGATCTGCCGATAGCGGGCCAGATCGCGACCGTGAAACTCGGCGATGAGATAGCCGACCAGTGTGAAGGCGGCCACATGCTCGAGCGCCACGAAGATCTCGACCATGCCGGCGTCCGCTGACGGGATCAGGGCAAACGTGCCGCGCCATGTCAGGTCGGCGGCGTCGAGTGGCCAGAGTGATGAGAAGCCGAGATACGCGGCATAGAGCGGCATCATCAGCCGAAGTGTCGGGATCTCAAAACGCCGAGGGCCGCCCTCGTCGCGATACCGGCCGGTGGCCAGGCTACGCAGCCACGCGCTGCTGATGACCATCGCAATGCAGGCGAGGATGAGGTCGCGATCCCGGATGGCGCCCGGCAGGAGACTGACCAGGCACCAGCCCACGGATGCGACTAGCAACCACCATCGCGGCACGTGACGTTGGGGCTCGAGATAGGCGGCGTAGACCGTGCCCAGAATTCCGCCCGCGAACGCCACAACGGGGAGGACCAGCCACGCGCGACTTCCGCCATTGCTGGCCAGCCCGATCAGCCACATGAGGGGGATGAGCAGATACACCAACCCCATCAACGGCAGCTCCAACGCGAGCGTGCGGACGGCACTGGGCCCCTCGATCCGCTTGAGCACGACGGCATAGCACCAGGCGCCCAGCAGGGCCCCGGCGGTGTTCGTCGCCAGATCGATCAGCGACGAGAATCGTGTCTCCGCGAACAGCTGCACGACCTCGATACCGCCGCTCAAGGCCAGTCCCACTGCCAGGACCCGCATCCACTGCACCGGAGCGCCGGCCGGTCTGGTCAGCTGAAACACGAAACCGATGGGCACGAACATCAGCACGTTCATGACGACATCGGTCCACGTCCAGACATCGGTCAATCCGTGGACCGGCGCGCTCGCGAATCGGAACGGGGCAAGTGTGATGATGGCGGTAATCGCGACCAGGTACGCCAGCACCGCGCGGCCCAGCCGCAGTCCGGTAACGTCGGCGGCTCGGCGCTGCCGCTTTCGCGATGGGGTTTCCGTCTCCAACATCTGGGAGAGTATCGGCGCCGCGGGTACTCGACTTCACCGCTGCGCCATCCGGCGCTCCATCGGGCGATGAGGGCTGTAAGTTCCCACGTGCCCACTCCTTCCCGTCTTTCCCGATCCGATCTCATGCTGCGACCTCCCGCCTTCCGAACACTGACGGTTCCGACCGTCAGTGCCCTTCGCCGGGTGCTACCGGGGCTGTCCCTGCTGGCGTTATCCTCGGTGCTGTCCGCGCAGTCGCGGACGCGTGCCGTAGCCGATGCGAGCACGCCCGCTTTCGACTCGACGACGCTGTCGTCGCTGACCTGGCGCAACATCGGCCCATTCCGCGGCGGCCGCTCGGTCGCCGTGTCCGGAATTCCGTCGCAGCCGATGACCTATTTTGCCGGGTACACCGGCGGCGGTGTGTGGCGGACCGACGACGCCGGGATGAACTGGCGGAATATCTCCGATGGCTTTTTCCGCACCGGGTCCATCGGTGCGATCGCGGTGGCGCCATCGGACAACAATGTCCTCTATGTCGGCACGGGCGAGCATGCGATTCGCGGACAGTCCTCGACCTATGGCGACGGCGTCTATCGCAGCACCGATCAAGGCCGCACATGGAAGCACCTCGGGCTGGCGGCGACGCGGCAGATCTCGGCCGTTCGCGTACATCCCACCAATCCGGACGTTGTGTACGTCGCCGCACAGGGTGAACGCTGGAAGGGAACTCCGGATCGCGGCGTGTATCGCAGTACCGACGCCGGCGTGACGTGGACCCTTGTGCTGAAGGGGGAGAATGCGACCAGCGGCGCGAGCGACTTGTCCATGGATCCGACCAATCCGCGCATTCTGTACGCGGCGTTCTGGGATCATCAGCGCATGCCGTGGATGGTGCGCAGCGGTGGAGCGGGCAGCGGCATCTGGAAGTCGATTGATGGCGGCGAGAGCTGGACGCGCCTGACGGAAGGATTGCCGAAGCTGATGGGCAAGATCAGTGTGTCGGTGTCGCCGGCCAATCCGGATCGTGTGTATGCGATCGTGGAGGCGGAGAACGGCGGCTTGTTCCGCAGCGATGATGCGGGCAAGAGCTGGCGCCTGCTGTCGGGCGATCGCCTGATCCAGACGCGCTCGTGGTACTACATGAAGATCACCGCCGATCCGAAGAACGCCGATGTGGTGTGGATCAGCAACGCGCCGCTGCTCAAGAGCATCGACGGCGGACGCACGTTCGCACCGCCGACGTATTTTTCGCACACTTTGTCCCACAGCTTCAACTTCTCGAGCGCCTGCCGGGCGTAGATGCCGGCCGGAACCGAGTCGGGATCGGCGAGCGCGATTTTGGCAACCGAG
>CAZMGX010000413.1:0-4525 GCA_964565915.1 uncultured Gemmatimonas sp. | reverse complement strand
GGCCTCGACACCGCGGCCGGCCGCGGCACCCGTCGACCCGCTCCAAAACGATCCCGACACGAGCTCGCGCTGGGCAACGCAGGAGCGCATCGATGGTTCCCGTCGATTCCTGCAGGCGCGATTCCCGCTGCTGGCCAACGCGCCGCTCCTGGAAACGCGCGCCTGCCACTACGAATCGAGCATCAACAGCAACTTCATCGTCGACCACGTGCCGGGCACGAAAAACGCGTGGATCGCCGGCGTCGGTCAGGCCGAGGGTTTCAAGTTCGCGCCGGTCGTCGGGGAGTACGTTGCCCAGCGAGTGCTGGGCAACGTCGGCGATCCCGCGCTGGTGAAGGCCTTTGCACTCCCGACTGCGGAGTACGAGGCGCAGCGGTGAGGCTACGGCGCTAGCGCCCGCCCCGCTTGCCCCACACCGGCGGCGTCGGCTCCGTCGCCCGACGATCACTCGGCTGCGCCTTCAACAAACGCATCGCCTCCGCGATCGCCCGCTCAAGCTGGGCATCGCGGCCGGCGATCACGTCCTTCGGCCAGTTCTCGACTTCGATATCCGGCGCCACGCCCTCGTTCTCCACGGCGAACTTCCCCTCACGTGAGAAGAAGCCGAAGCGCGGCGCAATCATCGAACCCCCGTCCACGAACGGCGGCGTGTCGGTCGTGGCCACCAGGCCGCCCCACGTCCGCATCCCCACCAGCGGACCCAGCTTTCGCCGCTTGAACATGAACGGCATGAGATCGCCACCAGACCCGGCCATCTCATTGATGATCATGACCTTCGGCCCCCAGATCCCGTTGGCGGGACTCGTGTACGGATAGCGATCGCCCACCGGATTGTTGAAGTACCCGTCGTAGTCGCGGCCCAGCAGATCCACGATATAGTCGGCGGCCGATCCGCCGCCGTTGTACCGCTCGTCCACCACCACGCCTTCACGGTCCTGCTGCGCGAAGTAGTAGCGATTGAAGCTGGTGTAGCCGGGCTGGCCTGTGTTCGGCAGATACACATACGCCAGTCTGCCACCCGACACGGAGTCGACGATACGCCGGTTGCGCTCGACCCACGCGCGGGTGCGCAGTCCCTGCTCGTTCGCGACCGGCAGGACGGTCACCTGCCGCGCGCCCTGCATGTCGGCTCGCGAGTTTACCGTCAGCACGGTCTGCCGGTTCGCCGTCCCGTCCAGCAGGCGGTACATGTTGTCCGGTGCACGCAACTCGATGCCGTTGATCGCCAGCACATAGTCACCGACACGCACCGCCGCACCCGGCGTCGCCAACGGCGAACGCAGCTCCGGGTTCCAGCTCTCGGCATCATAGATCTTGGTGATGCGGTAGCGCCCACCCTCGATGGTGAAGTCGGCCCCCAGCAGTCCGCCTGTGGCATTCGGCACTTCAGGCAGGTCACCGCCTCGCACATACGAGTGTCCGATGGCGATCTCGGCCCCCATGTTGTCCATGAGGTAGTTCAAGTCCGCCCGGTGGTTCACATGGGCCAACAGCGGCTCGTACATCTTCTTCATCGCGGCCCAGTCCGTCCCGTGCATGTTTTGCACGTACAGATTGTTGCGCTGATTGCGCCAGCCTTCGTTGAAGATCTGCCTGAACTCTTCACGGGGATCGACATAGGCGCGCAACGCCACATTCAAGCGGCCGCTGCCGGCTGGTGGCACCACCCGATCCGCATCGACGAGGAACAGTCCGGCCTGCGCCCCGCCGGTCCGGTACAACAGCTTCTTGCCATCCGCGCTCACCACATACTGCGCGACCCCCTGCGCAAACGGCGCGGCGCGGCGCGTGCTGAGCTGGTAGCGCTGCAACGAACCGCCACCACCAGGCCCGGCCCCCTGCCCCGGTTCGATGAAAAAGACCGTCCCTGCCGGGCCGGCGCGCAACTGGGAGTAATCACGATCGACGACGCCGGGCACCGCGATGATGCGCTGCTGCAAGTCGTCGAAGTCGATCGCGACCGCTCGCGCAGGTGCAGGGGCAGGTGCAGGTGCGGCCGTCGCGGCCGTCGTCGCCGGGGCCGGCGTGCGCGCACTGTCCGACGGCGCGCGAGTGCTGTCGCCACGCGTGCGCGCCGCTTCATCATCACTCTCGGGCAGCAGTGGCGACGGATCCGTCTTGTTCAGGACGGCGAGGTACAGTGACCGCGTGTCGGGGCGGTCGTACTTCGACATGTCCAGCAGTGACGAATTGAGACCGAAGTTGGTCGACGCAAAAAACCACAGGTACTTGCCGCCAGCATCCCACGCCGGCGACGTCGCGTCCGCCAGCCCATCCGTCATCTGCTTGACGACGCCGGACTCGACATCGACCGCAAAAATGGCTCGGAACAGCGACTTGAGTCGCTTGGGATACGCCAACCACCGGGAATCCGGACTCCACACCGGCACAATCGAACGGTCGGCCATGAAATACGGATCCGTGTCCGCGACCTTCGCCACGCCCGTCGCGACATCCACCACCCAGATGCGGAAGTGAGTATCCTGGAACGCGATCTTGCGGCCGTTCGGCGACCACGACGGCGAGTACGGGCGACTCGGCTGCGGAAGCGTGATCTCGCGCGGTGGCGCCAGCCCCTCCTGCGGCGCGATGTAGAGGCGATACTCACCAGACTTGTCGCTGAAATACGCCACCGAGCGCCCATCGGGTGACCAGAGCGGCGCGATCTCCGCTGACCCACTCGAGTTGCTGAGATTGCGCACATCACCCTTCTCAGCCGGAATCGTGAAGATCTCGCCGCGTGCCTCGACCGCCGCACGCTTCCCGGTGGCCGATAACGCCAGACTCGTGATCCGCGTGGACACATCCTTCCACTGCGCCATCATCCACGGAAAGTCACCGACGGCGGAAATGTTCACGACCTTCGAACGACCGGACTTCGGATCCAACTCGTGAATGTACCCGGCCTGCTCGAACACCACGGCTCCGCTACCGGCGTCAAGCGCTTTGACATCGAAGTCCGTGAACTTGGTCGCCTGCGCCAGCGCCTTCGAGCGCGTGTCGTACGACCAGACGTTCGACACCCCGTCGCGATCCGACAGGAAATACACCACGTCGCCGAGCCAGACCGGGTCCATCTCCTTCGTGCCGGCGAATGGTGTGGTATCGACGGCAAACGTCTTGAGGTCCACGATCCAGATGGGCCGGTTTTGTCCTCCCCGGTAGTTGCGCCGCTCCTCATCCCATGACGACGGCATGCGGTAGGCCACTCGCCCACCATCCGCTGAAATCTTCCCCTGATTCGCACGCGGAATCGGCAACGGCGACTCGACACCACCGCCGACCGGAATCGTCCAGAAACGGGGCACGCCGGAGGGAGCCCACGAGGCACGACTCGAGGCGAACAGCACAGCGCGTCCATCAGGCGTCCACCCTTGAACGAGGTCCGCACCCGGATGCCACGTCAGACGTGTCGGTTGGCCACCCTCGACCGGCACCGTATACACGTCGGTATTGCCGGCGTATTCAGCGCTGAAGGCGATGGTTCGTCCGTCGGGCGACAGCTTTGGGTTCTGGGTCTGTCCCTGGAAGCTGGTCAGGCGACGCGCGGCACCGCCGGCGCGCTCCACCACCCAGATGTTGTTGGCGTAGGCGAACGTGATGTGCTGCGCGCTGACCGAGGGCGTACGCAGAAGTCGTGTGACAGGCGCCGCCTGCGAGTTGAGGCTGGTCGACGGCACGCAGAGGGTAGCGGCGGCGACCACCGCCGCAGGGGAGAAAACAGCGAGCAGGGTACGCATCGTGGGTATTGCGGAGGGTCGAAGAACGCGTGGAACCTCAACCATCCTATGGCCCAGCCGTCAGTATGGCCAGAGCTCGCCGCGGGCGTTGGTGCGCAAGGTGAGGACAGCCACGACTCGACTGGTCGCTTCGGCCATGCGTCCGCGCGCAGCGAATCGATCAGTGATGACTCGGACCTCGTACGCTTGATTGGGCTGCAGCGCGATGTCGTACAAGGCCGATACCGGCAGCAGAAAGCGGCGACGATCCGGCGCGACCGACCACGCGCTCGTCGGCGATCCCTCATCACGGCTGCGATCACCATCGAGACTCGCGAGGGCGAGGTAGCTGGTGCCCACCGAGTCTCCGCGCAAATCGCGGCGGCCGGCCGGTCGCATCTGCACCAATAACGCCCCATCTGATCCCATCCACGCCAGATCTTTCGCGGTCAACCAGATCTCGAGTAGCGGGGCGGCGCGCGGCCCCAGCGGATTCACGCCACGCGAGAAGATCGTTTCGCGTGGGTCGCCCGCCAGCAACCCTGCGCTGGTCACACGAGCACCGGCCACGGCGACGCGCGGTTCGGCCAGATCGGCAAACGCACCGAGTTGATCCCGCACCGTGCTCGTGAGGTCATCGTGCGTCTCGGTGAAGGTGGTCATCAACACACCCAGGCTATTCGTCGCGCTGAGCGCCCCATGGGTACCACCCAGCGGACGCATGCGGTTGGCCACGGACACCATCCCGAGCCCAACACGAAACCCGTCCGCCAGCGACACCAGAATCGGGGCCGGATTCAAGGTGA
>CAZMGX010000412.1:0-4525 GCA_964565915.1 uncultured Gemmatimonas sp. | reverse complement strand
TGGACTCGTGCTGCTGGGCGTGCAGATGCGCCGTCGCCGCAACGTCTTATAATTGGAGCAACGCAGCAAAACTTATGTGATGTAGGTCTATTGCTGACGTGACGCAGGGCCCCGAGGCGTTGACGCTTCGGGGCCCTGCGCCGTTCCCGCCACCACGGGCGTGCCATCTGTCGTCAGGCGGTTCGTCTGCATGTATCATTGCGGGATGACCGAGCCGCGCCCAACCGATCCCCTGCATGGCGTCACCCTTCAGGCCATGATCGAACATCTCGTCGACCGATACGGATGGGCCGGACTCGGCGAGCGGATCGACATTCGATGCTTTACCCACGATCCCAGCGTGAACTCTTCGCTCAAGTTCCTGCGAAAGACACCATGGGCGCGCGCGAAAGTCGAGTCACTCTACGTGCACTCGGCGACTCATCCGCGAAAGACCCCGCGCGCCTGAGCCATCAGCGGCGTGGGGCGGCCACGGACGTGGTGTAGGCAATGCCGTCTGGCGTCTCTCCCGCGGCGAGTTCGCGCACGACCTGGCGTGAGGCGGCGTCGATGATCGCGACGACACCGGTCTTGCTGAACGACAGCAACACGTAGCGTCCATCGGGCGTGAAGATGATGCCCTGCGGTCCCTTGCCTGGCAACGCGAGACGGGCCACCTCCGCACGCGTGCGTCGATCGAGGATGCGCAGCTCCTCGCGACGGAGATCGGGCAGGAACACTTGGGCGCGATCGGGAGAAAACAGCACACGATAGGGCCAGCCGAAGCCCTCCGCCGCGGTCGTCGTGGTGCCGCGCGACGCGTCGATCACCGTGATCTTTCCGGTGGCATTGCTGCCCACCCAGACTTCGCTGCCGTCGGGCGTGACGTTGATCGCTTCCGGTTGTGCCGGCACGTCGATGTTGCGGAGCGCGGCGCCCGTCTGCAGGTCCAGTTCGGTGACGGTGTTGCTGCCGATGTTTCCCGTCCAGGCGCGTCGACCGTCAGCGGCAACGCCCACCATATGCGACCCGTTCTGTTGTGTCGGCACGGCCTTTATGATCGCGCCACTGCCGATGTGAACGATGAGCACATGACGATTGGTCTCCGACGTGACCGCCACGAGCGAATCACCCGGCAGCAGCACCAAACCATGCGGGCGACGGTACTCCCCAAGGCTGATGGTTCGCGCCACTCGCAGTCCCGGCACATCGATGATGGTGAGCGAGTTGCCCGGCGTCTGTGCGCCGTAGTCACTGACGACCGCCGTCCGACCGTTGCCCGTCATCACGACTTCGTGCGGTCCTTGCCCGGTTGGGAGTGTGGCGAGGACCCGGCCTGACGCGACGTCGAGAATCGTGGCGGTCGAGGGTGTCTTGTTGGTGATCACCAGTGTACCGGCGAGGCTGGTGCCCTGCGCCTGCATCAAAGGCGCCGTGGAGAGCAGCAGCACCGCACCGAGTCCAACGCGAAGGATCATGTCACGCCGCAGCAAACGGTCCGCATGCCGGGCGGCGCCAGGCGCCTGAACGAATTTCATGGGAGGCAGTCGACGGGGATGGAATAGGGTGCCCGACGAATTCTACCCCGCGAGAACGTGCGGGCCAGCGTCATCAGCCCGAGCGCATGGCCTCACTCGGATCCACCCGAGCCGCACGCCGTGCCGGGACGACCGTTGCCAGCACCGTCGTGGCGAACAGCACCACGACCACGCCCCCCAGAACCAGCGGATCCGACGGACTGACCCCGTACAACAGGGCCTGCATCGCTCGGGTGGTGCCGAGGGCACACAGTAGTCCAACGGCGGTGCCGACAACCGCCAGGCGCATCGACTGCAGCATCACCAGTCGGACCACCTGCCGGACGCTGGCCCCGAGCGCCATGCGGATGCCGATTTCCTCGCGTCGCTGCGTGACGATGTAGGAGATGACGCCGAAGATACCGACCGCGCTGAGCAGCAGGGCCACACCGGCTGCGACGCCCAACAGCGTGAGCAGGAACGTGGTGCGGGCCATCGATCGCGACAGCACCGCATCCATCAGCCGCGGCGTGATGATGGGAACGCGTGGGTTCATTTCGGTGACGATGGCACGAATGGCCGGCAACAGCGTGACGGGATCAACACCGTTGGTGCGAATCACGTATGCGTGATCGTTGATCTCGCCGTTCTCATCGTCCGCCCGTAGTCCAGTTGCCGCGTAAAACACCGCCTCGGTATTCGGCGCATCCAGCGCCTCCGCCTTGATGTCCCTCGCGACACCCACCACCCGGTACCACACGTCCGAGTCGGGGCCGTTGCTGGCTATGCCTCTGCCGATGGCGCTCTGGCCGGGCCACAGTCGATCGGCCAGCGCTTTCGTCACGACCACGGCTTGCGAGCGCGATGCCACATCGCCCCACGTCGGCGTCCGGCCATCGACGGTGATGCGCAGGGCCTCGAGGGCGCCCGGCGTGACTGTTGGTGTCGACACACACGGCGTCTGCTCATCGGGACCGTACGGAGCGTTTTCGCGGAAGACAACCGAACAGCCCGTGCCGAAGCCCTCCAGCGGCACCGAACCGATGCTTCCCACGTCCGTCACACCCGGCAGTTCGCGTAACCGACGATGCAACTCCTGATGAAACGTGAGAGCGGCACTGCGTTTCTGATACTCGTTGTATGGCAGCGAGAGGTCGAATGTGAGCACGTTCCGTGTGTCAAATCCGGTTTCGACCTGACGCAGTTCCGAAAAGCTGCGCAGCATCAATCCCGCAGCGGCGAGCAGCGTCAGAGCCATGGCGAGCTGTCCGACCACCAGCGTGCTCCGCACGGCACGCTGCCTCCGCGACGCCGAGTGCCCGCGACCTCCGGCGCGCAGGGCCTCGAGGTCAACGGTGCGTCGCAGGAGCGGCACCAAGCCGAGCAACAACCCGAGAAGCAACGAAAGCCCGCAGGCCAGCAACGCGGCGCGGAGATCGAGCGACGCACTCGCCAGACGAGGAATGTCGGTCGGGGCGATCCATTGCATGGCGCGCAGACCGGCCGCCGCCAATGCGAGACCCGCCGCCGCGGCGGCGGCACACAGCAGTAGCGTCTCGGAAAGAAAGTGCGTCGCCAATTGCACACGATCCGCACCGAGCGCAGCGCGCACCGCGGATTCACGACGGCGAATATCGAGGCGCACGAGATACAAGTTGGCGACATTGGCCGTAGCGATGCCCAGCACCAACAGCACCGCACCGCCCAGCATCCACAGCGTTCGCGGCAATCGCGGACCCAGTACCGTCTCCTGCAGTGGCTCGACACGCACGCGGAAGTTGTAGGAGGTGAGGAAGCCGCGGCTGTACGCGCGTGGCATCAACTCGGGGAAGCGCGAGAAGGTCGTGGCGAGGTCTGCCTGCGCGCTCTCGAGCGCGACGCCCGCCTTCAGGCGACCGATGCCGACATACGGATGACTGTTGTAGAACGGTCCGGCCGGATTGAGCCGCAGCGGAACCCACACATCCACGCCGAATCCGTTGAGGTCGGCGGACGACGCGAACGGACCCGGCATCGGCAGCGTGACACCGGGTGCCATGATGCCCACCACCTCGTACACGCCGTTGCTGGTTTCCAGGTTGCGTCCAATGATGCCGACGTTGCCGCCAAATCGACGCTCGAAGAACTCAAAACTCAGCACGGCAACCTGCGGGGCGTCCGGCGTATCGTCGGCCTCCGTCAACAGTCGCCCGGCGAATGGCCTCGCCGCGAGTACCGTGAACAACGAGGCCGTGACCCTCGACAGGCGTGCGAGTTCGGCCTGATTGTCGTTGGTCACCGTCAAGCCCGAGTTGGAATACATCCCGAGACTCGAAAACGAGCGGTTCTGCGATGCAAAGTGGAAGTACCCGCCCGATGAGAGTCCCCAGGTGCGCTCACCACTGCCGGGTACGGTGGCGGGGTGTAACACCGACACCAGTTGCTCCGCCTGCGGGTAGGGCAGCGGCCGTAGCACCACTGCGTCCAGGACTGAAAAGATTCCCGTCGTTGCCCCGATGCCAATCGCCAGCGTCAGAAACGCGATGATCGTGAAGCCCGGTGACCGTCTCAGTGATCGAAACGCCAGCCGCAGTTCGCGCTGCACGTCACGCCAACGATCGGCTCGGCGACGTCGGTGCAGGGTGTCGGTATCGATGGCCCGCGTGCGGGCCCGATACGCCTCGACGTCGCCGAAGCGACGAGTCACCTCTTGCTCCGCCTGCTCGCGGGTCATCCCCTCGGCCACGAACTGCTCGATGCGTTCTTCGATGTGGAAGCGGAACTCGTCGAGCACGTCGCCGTCAATCCCCGAGGTCGACGGTGGCAACGAGAACGCCCGTTTGGGTCGGCGTGGCTCGCTCATGCGGCACCGTCCGCGGCGAGAATCATCCGAACCGCCTCGGTGTAGCGGGTCCAGCGCGACACTTCCGTGGCCAGTTGGCGGCGGCCGAGGGCGGTCAGGCGATAGTACTTGGCCCGGCGATTGTTTTCGCTGTAGCCCCATTCAGCGGTCAGCCACTTCTTCTGTTCCAGCCGATGCAGGGCCGGAT
>CAZMGX010000411.1:0-4531 GCA_964565915.1 uncultured Gemmatimonas sp. | reverse complement strand
ATCAACACCGGGCGCCATGTTTGGGGGCAATTCCTGAAGGATTATCGACCCACTGACTGGTAGCACCTCATGCGGCTGTGCGGACGGATGCCGGTATTGCTGTTTGGTGCGGCGCTTGGGCTGAGCCTCCCGACGTCACACGCCGTCCTCACGGCCCAATCGTCGTCTGCTCCGCGTGACAGCATTGTTGGCTCGGTCATCGGATTCGTGCGCGACCCCGCAGGCCAGCCGATCCGCGACGCGCTGGTCTATCTCAACGGACAACGCCCCGAAGCACGCACGCGCGCCGACGGCAGCTACTACCTGCCCGTCAGCGCGCGGGGCAAATACACGCTGGGCGCGCGCAAAGTGGGCTATCGCGGCGTCTCGGATAAGATCACGGCCGACACCGGTGTCACTCGTGTGGACCTGGAGCTGGAACGGCTGCCGGAATACCTCGCGGCATCAGTCACCACTGCCGCGCGCGGTGGCCTGAGTGGACTGGTCGTCGACGAGAACGGCGCGCCCATCGCCAATGCGACCGTGACGGCCATCGGCGCGGGCACGGGAGCACGAACGAACGATCAAGGGGAGTTCTTCATCCCGGTCAAGGGCGGCAAGTTTCTCGTGCGCTTCGAAAAGCGCGGACTGACTCGGCGCATCATGAGTGTCAGCGTGCCGAAGGACTCGGGGCGGCGTATGCTCGCCACGATGCGCGTTGAGACGGAAAAGCCGAATCCTCGCGAAGGTGCCAACCTGTTCGACTTGAATCAGGAGCTGATCCGCGGCAATCCCGTCTGGCAGCGTGTGGTCACCCGCGAGGATCTCGTGAGAATGGGCGTGCAGGACGCCCAGCAGGTCGCTCGGCGCTTCACGGCATCACCCATCATCGACGAGGAGTGCGCCAGAATCGACGGGGGGCCATCCGTGGCGCCGCTCTGGTCCATCGACGTGCAAGAGATCGAGTTCATGGTGACGACGGCGGCGCCACCGCCGAAGAGAGTCGACGGGCCCTTCCCGTGTCGGCACACCGTCTGGCTGCGACGATAGCCCACCGTCCGGAAAGACGGGTCGATCGACCCGCGCGCGCCGCTTTTGGGGGCGGCATCGTACCGGTGCAACCAGCACCGCGCACTCGCGTCCCATCTGCCCGGAGGTGTCCCATGCCGAACTACCGCTATCCCCACACGATCGACAACGGCCACGGTGAAGTCCTGACCTTCCTCCGGCGGGTGCCGGGGCCCAAGGGCGATCGCCTCGAAGTCGAGAATGTCGCCGCGCCGGGTATTGGCCCCGTCATGCACGTCCATCGCTATCAGGACGAGGTGCTGACCGTGGTCGAGGGACGGATCGGCTACGCACGACCGGGACAACCCGATCAGTTTGCCGGACCCGGCGAGACCGTCGCGTTTCTGGCCGGCGACGCCCACCGGTTCTGGAATGCGGGCGATACGCCGCTCCGGTGCACCGGTTACATCGAACCGGCCGACAACATCGAGTATTTCCTGGGCGAGATCTTCGCCTCGCAGCGAACGTCCCCGTCGGCGCGACCAAACATCCTTGACGCCGCGTACCTCACGCGCCGCTACCGATCGGAGTTCGGCATGCTGGAGATCCCGTCGCTGGTGCAGCGGTTCGTCTTCCCGGTGCTGGTGGCCATCGGCTCGGCCCTCGGACGGTACCGGCGCTACGCCGACGCTCCCGCACCGGTCCACCGGTAAGGTCTACCGCACGACAAACGGCAACGTGCGCTCGGCCGCAGTCGAAGACATCGACCTCGAACGGGCCGTCGATGCGATTGCCGGCCGGGTCCTCGAGAATCGACAACACGAGCAGGTGATAAGCGCCAGGACGCCACGGCACATCGGGTGTGAAGCGCCACTCGCGCTCGTCACGTGCGAGCGTGACGGCCCCCGCAATCACGTCACCCTTTGCCGTGCGTACACCCAACGCACGCGTCAGCAGCCCGAAGTCCAGTGGCGCCGGAAACGTCACGACGAGCGGCGCCCGTTCGTCGCGCGCCGGCGCCGTCATGCGCCATGCGGCGAGATCGATGGCCCGTTCAACCGGTGCACTGACCGTGAAGCGGTGTCGAAACGACGACGTCAACACGCGACCGTTGGCGTCGCGCCACAATGAGTCAATCACGATGCTGTACGTCTGCCCGACACGAATCGCGCGCCCCATCTGCTCGTTCGGTAGAATGCCGCGCTTGACGCGGCCGGGATCCAGAAAGACGGTGTAGCGCGTATGCTCGCCATTCCAGAAGTCCGCATCGAGCGGCAGGAAGGCGTTCGGCACAACGCGGTCACGATCGTCCCGCAACGTGATATGATCCAGCGCGCCCGTACGAGACATACGTCCCGAAAACTCGACATACAGACGCAGCAGGTTTTCGGGGACCGTATCGGCACCGGGATACACGGCCGTCACGTACGTGCGCGGCGTCTGGTCGGCGGCGGGCAACGACAGCACGGTATCGACCAGCGCGCGATCAGTGGCCGTTGTAACGGCGCCCGCTGGCAAGCCGGGATTAAATCGCACGCGGTAGCGACGGCCCGCGTCGAGCGGAAAACGCGGGCGAAACTCGATCGCCGTATCGCTCACGGCGTACCGACCCGCGATGGCGACGGGTGTAGTGCCGGAATCCCCGTCGACCGAGACAGTCAGCAAGGCCCGCCACACACTGTCCGAATACGACGTGCTCGCGGCGCGCAGCCGCTTCAACTCGGCCGCCGCGAGTCCCCCACGCACAATCACCGACGCGTCGGCCGCACCTCGGCTGGTATCGATCGCCGCGATCGCGGCCTGTTCGCCGACGGCGGCGGGCTCGCTCTCCCCGCGGCCGCAGGCAACACCCGCGGCCAGCAGGAAGAGCGGAACGTACCGCATCATGAACCGTGCTACGGCAGAATTACCGACGAGAGGTTGAGCGCACCGGCTTCGGTCTTCGCCAGGACGATCGTGCGCGTCGCGTCAAGCAGGTCCAACTGCTGCACACCCTTCATCGTGGCGATGGTCTCGTACGACACACCCGCCGTGCCGTTCGGCACGGGCGCGGTGATGGCGGCCTGCGTCGCGAAGCCCGCCGTTGGAATCTTCATCACGCCGCGGCTGGTGTTGGCCATCAGCAGGTACTCCGCGCCGTCCTTCTTGTACAACACCATGTCGATCGGGCGGTTGCCGGCGCCGAGTTCGGCGATCGTCGTGCCCTGCACCTTGGCGCCCGGCGCGAGTGAGGCCACCGGGAACTTCACCAGCGGGGTGCAGAGATAGCCGCCGATGAGATACGGTTCTCCGCCGATGGCGGTCGGCACAAAGGTGTAGACCGGGGAACGCGTCTCGAGACGGCCGTGATTGCCATGGAAGATCTCGACGCTCGTGCCGCGATCAGCCGTGGCGAACGGATACGGCACCGCCCAGAGCTTCGACGAGAACTCCTCGTTCGAGAGACCGGCGATGTACAGCTTGCCGTTGAGATAGGCCATGTCGGTCACGGACTGCATGCGCGGATTGCCGCGTGTGGCCGCCGGGTTCGCATCGACCGGGTTCGGCAGCGCCACGCTGGTAAACTTGAGCGCGTCCGTATCCACGAGCTCGATCTTCCCCCCACCATCGATGCGCAGCAGTGCGGGCTTGGCGTTCGCGCCCTGGCCACGCATGACGGCCACGTACGTGTTGCGGGTGCGGGGATCGACCGCGATATCGGTGATGGCGATCTCACTGGCCGCGGTGCCAAGCAGTGATGCCACCTGCTGGTCGATACCGGCGACGTCCTTCGTGCCATTCACGCCCTTGGTGGCGCTTGCACCAAGGTCAATGGCAAACACGGTGGCCGATTGCGGGTCGGCCGCGTACAGCACTCCGCCGGGACCGAAGGCCAAGGTGCCGATCGAGCTGAGGCTCGGACCGACGCCGGCTCGTGTGCTCACCGAGCCGCGTGAGGGGCTGGCCGCCGCAACCGCAATCGCGGCGACCGCGACGCCGATGCTGAGGGCGAATCTGGAGCGCATGCGCGAATCTCCTGAGGGGGTGGGGCCATCGAGGCCGAGGGACCCGCGGTGGGGCCTTGGCATCCTATAAGTCGACACAACCGTCCGGAAACGCGCAAGGCCGGTAAAGCGCGTAGTTTCCCCGGCATGCGCAACCTCTCCGTGGCCCAACCGTGGGCCAGTCTCGCCGCCCGCGGCGTCTGTCGGTTCCTGGCCCGTGAGTGGGCCGACACCTATCGCGGCACGGTCGCGATTCACGCCACCGATGTCGTGGACGCCGATGCGATCGACCGCTTGAGTTCGGACACGGAGTTCGCTGAGCGACTCGCGGCGGCGGGCCTACACTCGGCTGCCGATATCGAGGCCCTGCCGCGCTCGGCCATCGTGGGTGCGGCGGTAATCGCCGACCTGTGGTCGCTGGAGTCACTGGAAGAGGTCGCTACCGAAGACGACGCCATCCTGCTGGGTGATGTGGTCGCCACGGCGGTGTTCTGGGAGTTGGCCGAGTCGGTCGCGATCGAGGTGATTCCGGATCCGTTGCCGGCTGAGGCGTCGTCGAT
>CAZMGX010000410.1:0-4537 GCA_964565915.1 uncultured Gemmatimonas sp. | reverse complement strand
GGGCCATGTCGTCCACCTCTCCCGGGTTCCACGCGGTCACGATGTGGCGACGGCTGTCGGGCTTCGTGCGAATCTGTTCGATGACCTTGTCGATCTGGTTGATCGAGCGCCCGTCGCTGGTGCGCCAGTCGGTCCACTGCGCGCCATACACGCGTCCGAGGTTGCCGTCGGCGTCGGCCCATTCGTTCCAGATGCTGACGCCGTGATCGGTGAGATACCTGATGTTCGTCTCACCCTTCAGGAACCACAGCAGTTCGTGGATGATCGACTTGAGATGCAGCTTCTTGGTCGTCACCATCGGAAAGCCGTCGGCAAGGCGGTAGCGGGCCTGTGCACCGAACACGGCATACGTACCCGTACCAGTGCGGTCGGGCTTGAAGGTGCCTTCGTCGAGCACCAGGCGGAGCAATTGCTGGTACTGAATCATGATCGCGAAGTCTAACGCGTGTGCGGCGGGACCGGTGGGGGTGTCCGTGGACGGCCGTGCATTGCCGAATCATTGCCGAATTCTTGTCCGCGCAGCAACATCAACCGGGTCGGCATTTCGCCGGTCTTTCCTCTCGCCGAGGCAGTGACCCATGATGTTCAATACCAGATATCCGCAGGTCGGCCGCGCTGTCATGGCCGCCGGCCTTTGTGCAGGGGCGTTGCTGGTCAGCGCGTGTGGCGACAAGCCCAAGGAAGAGCCCGAGGCGCCCAAGGAGGTGTCCAACGCCATCGAAGCGATGGGGGCGCTGGCCAAGGCCGGCTCCCAGATGGGCACGGCGGCCGAGGAGGCGGCGAAGTTCCAGCAGGACCGACGGGCGCGTGGTGACACGGTGTCCATGTCGTACACGGAGCTGCAGAAGTACCTGCCGGATGCGCCGAGCGGTTATTCCAAGGCGGAAGAGCCGGGTGGATCGAGTCAGAGCATCGGCACGTTCTCGATGAGCGAGGCCGAACAGAAGTACGTCGCCGCCGCGGATGCGAATGGCAACACGCCCACGATTCGTGTGAAGATCGTCGATTTCGGCGGCACCGAAGGGGCGTACGGCATGTTCGCGCTGCCGATGATGATGAACATCAAGCAGGAGGACGCGCATCGGCGCATGGGCACCATTCAGCTGGGCCCCGAGCACACGTGGGCGTCCGAGGAGTTCAACAAGGACAACAAGGACGCCAAGGTCACGGCGATCACGCGCTATCGGTACGTGATCACGGTCGAGGCGGACAACCAGAGCGAAGACCAGTCGGACATGGTGCGCAAGCTGACCGAGAAGCTGGCGCGCCGGTTCGAGGGCAAGTAGGCGAAGCGCGAAACCAATGCGCGTCGTGATTGCCGGCCTGGTGGCGCTCGCCCTGATGCTGCCGATTGCAGTGCAGGGTCAGGCGGGCGCCATTCTCGCGGGCAATGTGTTGTCGGATTCCACCGAACGTCCCATCGCGGGTGCGGAGATCAGCATCGCTTCACTCCGTGTTTCCGTCCGCAGCGATTCGGCGGGCGGCTTCGTCATTCCGGGCATCGCGGCCGGTCGGCAGGTGGTGACGGTGCGTGCGGTCGGTTACGCCGAGTTGACCACGACGTTGGTGTTTGGTGCGGGGGAACGGATCGAGACGGACCTGCTGCTACGACCTGTGGCGCAGTCGCTGGCGAAGGTGGAGGTCACGGCCGCACCACCGTTTGGCGACAATCCACGCATCGCCGAGTTCGAGGAGCGGCGGAAGATGGGGATTGGTCGGTTCGTGACGCAGGAGGAACTGGCGAAATCAGAGGGACGGAAAATGATCGATGTGATCATGGGCCGCATTCCGGGGTTGCGACACGTGTCTGATGCTCGTGGTCGACGCACCCTTGTTTCCGGACGGGGAGCGACCCGATTCAGCCTTGCCCCGTGCAAGGTCCGCATCGTGATGGACGGTGTGCCGGGTGTGGTGGTCGACAACATTCCGATGGCTGGCGGGCTCGAGCTTGACGCGATCGACCCTTCAACGATCGCTGCGATGGAGTACTACACGCCGGCCACGTTGCCCCCGCAGTTCAATTTCGAGGGCAACAACCCCTGCGGGACATTGCTGTTATGGTCACGCTGGAAGCCGCGCGATTAGCGCTGGCGCCTTGGCGTCGACGTAACGTCAGTCGCGGCCTGGCACTCCTCCTCGCGTCGGTGCTCATGGTGTCGTTCCCGTCGGCTTTGGAGGCGCAGGCGAGCGCGAGTCTCTCTGGTCGGGTTGTGGGCGAGTCCACCGAGGACGCGGTGCTCGGTGCCGAGATCAGCATTGCGGGCCAGACCGTGTCCGTGCGAAGTGACTCGGGCGGGCGATTCTTTTTGTCGGGCATTCAACCCGGTCGGCGCGTGGTGTTGGTGCGCGCGATCGGCTTCGCGGAGCGCTCAACAACGCTGTATTTCGTTGGTGGCCAGGAGATCGAGACCGACTTCACGATGCAACCTCTGGGGCAGTCGCTGGCGAAGGTGGAGGTGAAGGCCACTCCGCCGTCCGGCGACAATCCGCGCATCGCGGAGTTTGATGAACGGCGAAAAATCGGACTCGGCCGGTTTCTGACGCAGGCAGAGCTGGAGAAGGCGGAAGGGCGAAAGATGATCGATGTGCTGACCAGCCGGATTCCCGGGTTGCGCGGTGTACGGATTCAGAACACACGCGTTCTCGTCTCCGGGCGGGGGGCGAGCAGCCCTCGCCGCCCTGTGTGTCCTGTTCGCATCGTGTTCGACGGTGTCTTGGGGGCCAACTTGGTGGGTCTCGATGAAATGGACCCGTCCACCTTTGCGGCCGTCGAGTATTACACACCGACCAACCTGCCACCGCAGTTCAATTTCGAGGGCAATAACCCCTGCGGCGTACTGGTGTTGTGGACGCGCTGGAAACCGCGCGATTAGCGCTGGCGCCTTGGCGTCAACGGATCACGCGTCGCGGCCCAGCACTGCTTCGGGTGCTGGCGCTTACAGCGGCGATCCCGTGGGCTGCTCACGCGCAGGCGGGCGCCAGCCTTTCCGGACGCGTCCTCGTCGAGTCCACCGAGGATCCCATTGCCGGAGTGGAGATCAGTATCGCCGGTCAGGAGGTGTCCGCGCGCAGCGATTCCGGGGGCCGATTCGCTCTGCGGGGCATTCGGCCCGGACGGCATGTGGTGCTGCTGCGCGCGATCGGGTTCTCGGAGTATTCGACGACCTTGCACTTCTTCGGCGGCCAGGAAATCGAGACGGATTTCGCGCTGGTTCCGCTGGGCCAGTCGCTCGCGAAGGTGGAGGTGAAGGCGACGCCGCCGTCCGGCGACAATCCGCGCATCGCGGAGTTTGATGAGCGGAGAAAATTTGGGATGGGTCGCTTCGTGACGCAGGCAGAGCTGGAGAAGGCGGAAGGGCGGAACCTGGTGACGTTCCTGATTGGCCGTATCCCCGGGCTGCGCTGTGCCCCGATTGGTTACCGTTGCGAGCTGGTGTCGGGCCGTGGCCCGGTCAAGTTCAGTGCGGCGCCCTGTCTGGTTCGCGTAGTGTACGACGGTTTTCCGGGCGGCAATCAGATAGGGCTCAATGACATGGACCCGTCCACCATCGCGGCCGTCGAGTACTACACACCAACCAACCTGCCACCGCAGTTCAACTTCGAGGGCAACAACCCCTGCGGGACTCTGATCGTATGGTCACGGTGGAAAGCCGGCGCCCCGAACCCTCCTCGCCCTCCCACTCCAGAGCACTGATCGTGAACCGTGAACACGTCGAGCTCGCGCCCCCTGGTGTTCGGTGGACAACGCGGCTTCCTGCGCTCCTCAGGCCTGCGCTGATCTGCGCCCTGCTGTGGATAGCGCCGGCGGTTCGGGCGCAGCCGGCGACCTCATGTCTGTCATCGTTGCACGGCTCATGGCGCGGCCCCGGCACGGTCCTCGGCCGCGCCATCACCATGGAACAGGACTGGGCCAGCGCGGTTGGCGGCGCCTTCACATCCCTCTCCATGCGGCACCTGCCCGCCGACGGCGGCACCACGGCCTCCTTTCAGGGCCTGGGCATCTATCGGGCGCGGGGTGACAGTGTGATGGGCACCTGGCATGACAGCCGCGGGATCAGCTTCACCGTCAGCGGCCGGTGCGCTGACGGGGTTTTCAGCAGCCGTTGGAGCGGGGTGGAACGCGGCCTTACCGTGTACACCCGCCGCGGTGACTCGCTGATGGTGATCGACAGTGTGTTCCCGCCAACGGGCGCGGCGCGCGAATTCGGCCGCAGTGTCCTGGGTCGCCACGCACCAGGCCGCGCTGGCGAGGGTCCCCGAGTTGGAGCCGTTCCGCGACGGTGATAAGTTCGACGTTCGCGTCGTGCAGCACCTCGTTTCGGAATACTCGTGGCCAACATCCTCCAGCATCTGCCTGTCGGCGAAAAAGTCGGCATTGCCTTCTCCGGTGGACTCGACACCAGCGCCGCCCTGCATTGGATGCGGGCGAAGGGCGCGGTGCCGTACGCCTACACGGCCAATCTTGGCCAGCCCGACGAAACGGACTACGACGAGATCCCGCGCAAGGCGATGGCCTACGGCGCCGAGAAGGCGCGGC
>CAZMGX010000409.1:0-4544 GCA_964565915.1 uncultured Gemmatimonas sp. | reverse complement strand
GACAGCGGCTGCTGCGTGACCGCCTGCAGGCCGCTTGGCGTCAGACAGCGAATCGGCTCATCAGCCTCAAGAATCACCTGCGTGGCAGCACCGGTCTCAAGACGCGGCAGCACACGATCGAGTTGCGGCACGGCAGTTCACTGGCAAATGAATCGCGCACGGCTTCGTGCGCGTCCGAGGCCCGGTCGCCTCCTGCCACCGGTAATCGCCTCGTATCCTGTGTCTAGGACGACGAACGGTGACGCACGTTACGGTCCGTGCCCGGATCGTGACTCTTGCGCCGAGCGTGTTACGGGACGGAGGGAAAACCCGGGGCCGCGCTGGGAACGCCGAGGGGTTCGGACTGCCTCGTATTCGCCCACGGCACGAGCCACCGACGCCCGGAGAGCGACTGGGCCACGCGCTGAAGATGCGGTGCTTCGAGCGCTGCCCGTGCCGCGAGCAGCGAGTGTCGCGTCCCGCTGGCCGCGAGGCTGGCATTCACTACCCAGCCATAGGGCTCGATACCGGCGCGACGCAGGTCAGCTTGCAGGCGTTCCGCCTCATGGACCGGCGTCGACTCTGCCAGGGTTACCAGCAGCATCTTGGTGAACCGCGGATCCCGCAGTCGCGGCAGCAGCGCCCGGACTGCCTCGGGCACCTGTCCCGTACTCCGCTGCACCTCTCGGTGATAACTCTCCGCGGCATCGAGCAGCAGCAGGGTATGCCCCGTTGGCGCCGTATCGAGGACCACAAAAGCGTTCGCGGCCCCGTCGACGACCTGCGCGAACGCCCGGAACACGGCAATCTCCTCGGTACACGGCGAACGCAGATCCTCCTCCAGCAACGCCCGCTCATCGTCAGTAATCGGTCCGGCGGCCGCGAGCACGTCGGCCGTATACCGCGCCGATTCCGCCGCCGGATCGATGCGACTGATCGACAAGGTCGACGGGCGCGCGCCGAGTGCGTCGCCGGTTGCGTCGCCGGTTGCGTCGCCGGTTGCGTCGCCGGTTGCGTCCTCCACGGCCTCGCTCACGTGCGCCGCCGGATCCGTCGTCGTGAGATGCACCCGATGCCCGCGTCGCGCCAAGGCGAGCGCCAAGCGTGCGGCGATGGTCGTTTTGCCAACACCGCCTTTGCCCATCGTCATCACGACACCGTGACCGTCGCGGGCAATCTCGTCGACCAGCGCCTCGAAGGTGGCGAACCGTGCCGACGGTGCGGAGTCCGCAACAGCCGGTGTGATGGCCGGGGTGATGGCCGGCCTGATGGCTGTCGCAATCGCTGGCGTGTTCGGCAGGCCGAACGCGCGCAACTGCGCCACGCCAACGAGATCGCCGCCAACGAGGGGTACGTCGAGGCGCTCGAGGGCCTGAAGCGCCACCGGCATGGTAGCCAGGGCTACCGCCTGCCTCGCAATCAACCCCCGCGCAACGTCGTCGTGCTCATCGTCGGCGTCCATGACGCCGTTGATCACCAGCCGCTGATTCTTTACGCCCAGGTTGGCCAGTTCGGCCGAGGCCCGCGCGGCCTCGCGCAGCGCACTCTGATCCGGCCGCGCGACCAGAATGACCGTAGTGCGAATGGGGTCGCTGAGCGCGCGAACGGTTTCTCGATAGGCTTCCTGATGCCGCTCCAACCCGGCCAACGGGCCCAGACAGCTCGCTCCGTGCGCCGAGGTTTCGACATAACCGCTCCAGGCACTGGGCAGCGTCAGCAAGCGCAGCGTGTGCCCGGTGGGCGCCGTGTCGAAGACGACATGATCGAATCGCGCCGCCAACGTGTCATCGGATAGCAACGCCGTGAACTCGTTGAACGCCGCAATCTCGACCGTGCACGCGCCAGACATCTGCTCTTCCATGCTGCGCACCGCCGCATCCGGCAGCACGCCGCGGTACGGGCCGACGACCCCTTCGCGATACGTGCGCGCCGCGGCCTCCGGATCGATATTCATGATCCACAACGTCGGCACGTCCGGTACGGGCGTCGGAGCGTCCGTGACCGCCATCTGAAACACGTCGCCGAGATTGGATGCGGGGTCGGTGCTGACGATCAGCGTCCGCGCGCCGGTGCCCGACAGCTCCATCGCCACACGACTCGCGATGGTCGTCTTGCCGACACCACCCTTCCCGGTGAAGAACAGGTAGCGCGTGCTCGCTCCGGTCAGCAGCATCCCGACTCCGGTGTGCAGCAGGACGGCGCGGTGATGTCTTTCGTTCCGTCGTGCGCGGGAGACGACAGCGCGCCCATTAGTGCCTCCGTCAGTTCACTGCGTGTCGGATAGCGTCCGTGCCAGCGGATTTCGCCGTTGATCAGGACGGCCGGCAAGGCAGCGTCGCCGAACGCCTGCATCAGTCCGGTCACGCGCGGATGGTCCACGAAAGCCTGCGGCTCCTGAGACAATCCGAATCGCTGCACGTTTACACCGCGGGCGGTCAGCCACCGAAGGTCTCTGGCGAGCGCGAGCAGCGCCGGATCCACACCTGGACCGCACACGCCGGTCGAGCAGCACATCGCGGGATCGAAAACGGCCACCGTTCCGGAGAGCGGTCCCTGGTACTCGGCGTCATTGGGTTCGCCGGTGGACGCGCGGCCGGGGTTGCTCTCGGCGACGGCACCTGAAATGGGCAAAGCACGGGACATGAGAGGCTCCGGAAGGGAACCGCGACCGGCCCGAGGGTCGCGATCGATCGCGCGCCCCCGTGCGTTGACGGATGATATTCGTGCAGGCATATTACATCCGTGTACACGAATATGACATCAGGAAACCCCTGACCATGCCACCACTTCCGCTGCTCTCGACGTCGGTGGTCGACGAGTCCCCCGACGTCACCGCCATCGATGCCCTCTTCAAGGGCATTGGCGACCCCACGCGGATTCGCCTGCTCAACATGCTGGTGCCGGGCGAGCTGTGCGTGTGCGATCTCGTCGCGCTCACCGGATTGCCTCAACCGACGGTGTCCCGACATCTCGCCTATCTGCGCCGCGCCGGCCTCATCGAGGCCACGCGCGGATGGAAGTTCGTACACTATCGCCTCGCCGCCCCAAAGGACGCCGTGCACACGGCACTGCTCGCCGTGGTAGACCAAACGTTCGCGACCGTGGAATCGCTCGCGGCCGAACGACGCGTTGCCGCCGATGCCGTCGAGGCACGCGCCCAAACCCCCTGCTGAGACACCCGCGTGCGCCTCGCCCTGATCTCCGACATTCACGGCAACCTCCCCGCGCTCGATGCCGTCCTGGCGGACATCGACGCGCGCGCCGACTTCGACGCGACCTACCACCTGGGCGACCTCGTGGGGTATTCGAGCTTCCCCAACGAGGTCGTCGCGCGGCTCCGCGAGCGCGGCATTGCCGGCATCGCGGGCAACTACGATTCCACCGTGGCCACCGACTACAAACACTGCGGCTGCAAGTCGGAATCACCCCGTCAGGAAGAGCTTGCGCACATCAGCTACGAGTACACCCGAGCCGCCGTCTCACCGGACACCAAGCGATACCTCGGCGCACTGCCCTTCTCGCTGGACGTCCGTCCCCTTGGCGGCCATACCGCCGGCCCTCGCCTGGTACTCGTCCACGGCACGCCAACGCTGAACACCTTGTATTGGACCGAAGACCGCTCCGACGACTTCTGCCGCAAGATGGCCGACGTGGTGTCACTGAAGGCGGGTGACATGATTGCCTTCGGGCACACGCACAAACCGTGGCATCGCGTGGTCGACGGCATGCACTTCGTGAACACGGGGAGCGTTGGCCGCCCCAAGGACGGGGATTGGCGCGCCGGCTATGTGCGCGTCTCGCTGGGCGACGGTGACGCTGCCGGAAGATTTCGTCGAGTTTCTGAGATCGGGCGGCAAGCCGGCGGCGGTTGTCGCATAGCCGACGAAGCTGGGCAGGCGACGGCGCGAGGGGTTGTAACCTCGCGGCACCATGCGCGTAGTGATCGGCCTCGACCGTGACATTCGTGCGGGTGCGGTTCACCTTTCGAACGCCATGCCCACTGATTCTGCAACCCCCGGTCCCTCGTCAGCCGCACGCGTGTTTCCGTGCACGGCGTGCGGGGCCTCGCTGCGATTTGCGCCGTCGGTCGGCCGCCTCACCTGCCCGGCGTGCGGAACGGAGAACGCGCTACCCGCCGTCGATGACGCCTCCCTCGCAGCCACGCACGAAGAGCTGGACTATCTCACCCATCTGCACCAGCAGGTGGGCAACGAACCGGAGATCTCGCCCCAGCTCGTCGACTGTCCGCAGTGTGGCGCACAAACGCAGTTCGACGCGCATGTCGTCGCTTCCGCGTGTGCCTTCTGTGCCACACCGCTGGTGTCGGTCGCCGCGCACGCCGAACGCCGCATCCGTCCGCGCGCCGTCGTGCCGTTTGCGCTCGAACCGAAGGGTGCCCAGGAGGTGTTCCGGAAGTGGATCGCCGGCCGGTGGTTCGCGCCGAACGCCCTGAAAGACACCGTGCGCGCGGTTCAGGGGGTGCGTGGCGTCTACCTGCCGTGCTGGACTTTCGATGCGCGCACCACCAGCGCTGGTCTATTCGCACTGACTTTTGATAGTCGCGA
>CAZMGX010000408.1:0-4547 GCA_964565915.1 uncultured Gemmatimonas sp. | reverse complement strand
AGAATGCGGTTGGCCACGAAGCCGGGATAGTCGTTGACCTCGACCGGTGTCTTGCCGAGCGTCCTGGCCAGTGTCATCACGCGACGGGTCGTCTCGTCGCTCGTGGCCAATCCCCGAATCACCTCGACCAGCTGCATGACCGGCACGGGGTTCATGAAGTGCATGCCGATCACGTGCTCGGGGCGCTTCGTCCGGGCAGCGATCTCCGTGATCGCGATCGAGCTGGTGTTGGTCGCAAGGATGGCGCCCGGCGCCGCGAGACGATCCAGATCTTCGAAGATGCGGAACTTGAGGTCGGTCCGCTCCGTCGCCGCTTCGACGATGACCTCGGCATTGGCCACCGCATCGAGGGAGGTTGCGGTAACGATGCGCGCGAGCGCGGCCTGCGCATCCTCGGCGGTGACGGCCCCTTTCTTCACCTGGCGATCGAGGTTCTTCGTGATCGTCTCGACTCCCCGAGCCAATGCCTCCGCACTGACGTCGATCATGGTCACGGTGAGTCCACTGGTCGCGAACACGTGGGTGATGCCGTTGCCCATCTGTCCGGCGCCAACCACGGCGGCGCGGCGCATGACGGTCTCTGCCTGTCCAACATCGCTCATCGCGAATCGCTCCCTGTGCGAAGTAGTGTCGAGTCTCCAAACGGTCGGGCCGTCCTCGGCCGCGCCAGCCACAAGGCGCCTCCCAGGACCACCAGCGCTGCGCCTCCACCTTCAGGTCCCCACGGGCCGCCCGTCCACCAGTGTGGTCCGCTGACAACCGTACGATAGCCTGGCGTCTCGAAGCCGGCGCCGCTGACCGGCACATGCAGCACCGCCGCCATTGTCCAGTTCCACGCGAAATGCGCCAACCAGGCGGCGGCCAGGCTGCCGGTGCGCTCGCGCACGCTGCCCAGACAAAGGCCGGCCACGGTCACGAGCAGCGTGGACCACACGCTCGCCCCGGGATTCAAGACGTGCACCAGCCCGAAGGCGATGGCCGTCGTCCACCTGGCGACGTGTACGCCGGCGGCTTGCTCGGTGACGCCCCACAAGTAGCCGCGGAACACCAACTCCTCCCAGAGCGCGGCGGGAGCCAGCAGTGCGGCGAGTCGCAGCGCAGTCGCGAGCCACGCCTTCGTGCCGCTCTCCAACTCACCTGGCATCATCGCCCACGGCTCGATACGAACCGTCGCCGTGACCCACAAGAGCGCCATCGTGGCCACGATGGCGGCAGCACCAAGGCCAAGGCCGCTGGCCAGCGCGCCAACCCGCCAACTCGAACCGGTGAGGGCGACTGTCGACCACGGCGCGTCATCAACAACCCGCAACGACAGCGAGAGTGATGCGAAGACCGCGAGCAGCGTGATCCACGGGTAGGCCGGCAACGGCTCGCCGACGGCGCGCGAGAGTTGCCCGAAGATCGGGGCGACGACCGACTCGACGATCGGCTGCGCGACCAACAACGCCAACCCGAACGCCAATAGTCGCCACGCTGCTCGCAGGCGTCCGGGCTCGGCGTACAGCCAGCGCGGACCGTCGGCGCGCGCGCGCCATCGATCAGGGTCGATGACGCGATTCCCGCCGCGACGACGATCCTCCGTACGCCGCGGCGAATCGCTGCTCACGACTGCACTGGCGCTGGACACGCCGGCGTCAGCCGACGCGTTCCACGGACAGCGCTACGGCATCACCACCGCCAAGACACAGCGTGGCGATGCCGGTGCGCAGTTGGCGATCAGCGAGTGCGTGCAGCAGCGTGACCAGCACCCGCGCCCCGCTGGCGCCGATGGGGTGACCCAATGCAATGGCGCCCCCGTTGACGTTCACGCGCTCGGCATCCCACCCGAGCCCTGCGCCGTCGGCCAAGGACTGCGACGCAAACGCTTCGTTGGCCTCGATCAGGTCATAGTCCCCGATGGTCGTACCACTTTTGGCCATCAGGTTCCTCACGGCGGTGATCGGTGCGAAGAACAAGTCCCGCGGATCGCCGGCGCCGGTGGCATACGCGGTGATGCGGGCGAGAATGGGCAGCCCGTGGCGCAACGCGTAAGCCTCTGACGTCACGACCACCGCGGCCGCGCCGTCGTTGAGTGACGAGGCATTGCCCGCCGTGACGCTCAGCGACGGATTGCTGGCGGCGGCGGTCGGAAAAGCCGGGCGCAGCTTCGCGAGTGACTCCTCCGTCGTGTCCGCGCGCGGTCCTTCGTCGACCGAGACGACCGTGGGCCCTTTTCGGCCCGGCACCTCGACCGGCACAATCTCGGCGTCGAACTTCCCGGCCTGCTGCGCGGCCACCGCGCGACGATGCGACGCGGCGGCAAACCGATCCTGCTCCTCCCGCGTGACCCCGGCCTTCGTGGCGGTGTATTCCGCGTGTTCGCCCATGTGCACGTTGCACGTCCCGCACCAGAGGCCGTCCTTGATCATCCCGTCGACCATGGACTGGTCGCCGATCTTTACGCCGCCGCGCATCCCGTACACATAGTGCGGCGCGTTGGACATCGACTCCTGCCCGCCCGCCACGATGACCTCGGCATCGCCGGCCTTGATGGCCTGGGCAGCGAGCATGACGGCCTTGAGACCGGATCCGCAGACCTTGTTGATCGTCACGGCCGACACGCTGGACGGAACGCCGGCCTTCAGCATGGCCTGTCGTCCGGGCGCCTGTCCGGTGCCGCCTTGCAGGACGTGGCCCATGATGACTTCCTGGACCTGGTCGGGCGCAACGCCGCTGCGCTGAAGCGCGGCCCGAATGGCGATGGCGCCGAGTTCGGGCGCCGAAAGGGCGCTCAGGCCCCCGAGATACCGCCCGATCGGGGTGCGTGCGGCACCGACGATGACAGGCTGGCGAGTGGGATCGGACATGACACGGGATTGGGGCGCTGATACGCCGGTACACGCCGACGTCGCGCCAGCGCGGCTGCCCGAGGGTAGCCCCGAAAAATAATCGATTGCACTGGCGAGGGAGGGCCCGGGCGCCCAGCCGCTTCAGGCGGCACTCCCTCCCATGGTATCCGCGACGCCCTGCTGGTGACGTCGCCGGGCCGCACGCAGCAAATCGCGGATCTGACGCACGTCCGCGGTCAGGCTTGGCCCACGGGCCCCAAGGAGCTCCAGCCCTGCGGATATTGCCAGCAACGTTTCGAGCTCATCGGCGGTGTTGAGGGCGGCGGCGAGCAACCGACGGGCGGCGGCGGGGTTCCGGGCGGTGGTCTGTTGGGCAGCGCTGGCTGCGAGCATGGTCGCGGCGCGCACGAGGTCACGCGACAAGCCGGGTGCCACCTGGGCGTCCATGGCGGCGGCGGCCCGCCGAACCGCGCCGGCCAGTTGCCCGGCCCTTCGGGATGCGTCGAGGTGAGGATCGCTGCGCATGCTGCAAGGTGCGCAGCGCTCCCGGTTCGCGTGTCACCAAAAACGCGCAGGGCGTATCAGCAGACCCTGCGAACCGTGTTCAGGCGTCGAATCCGACCACGAGATTCATGCCGGCCTGGCGCGCCCGTTCGACGGCCGTCGCCGCACCCGCCAAGAGGGACTCGACGCTGCTGATGTCATCGGTGACTTCGGCGACGCCGACCGACAGCGTGCACCGCAGCCCATGCAACTCGCCAGCGAAGACGTGGCGATGCATCCGCTCACGAATACGCTCGGCGAGGACCAGGCCACCGGACAACTCGGTGCTGGGCAGGAGGACCGCGAACTCATCGCCGCCGACCCGACCGAGCACGTCCGTCGTGCGCGACTCCTGACGGCACACACTCGCGATCAAGTGCAGCCATTCGTTCGAGAAGGCGTCGCCATACGATTCGACCACGTCCCGGAAGTTGTCGGGGGCAACGAGCAGGAGCGACAATGGCTGGCCGTAGCGGCGGGCACGGGCCACCTCCGAGGTCGCGATGTCGTAGAACGCGCGCCGGGCAAGTGCTCCGGTCTGGTAGTCCGTCGTGCTCGATTCGTCTTCGCGGGCCGCCGATTCGTACTTCCGGCGTTCGGACAGGTCACGAGATACGACCGAGAATCCGGTTGCGGCCCCGTCCACCCCGCGCAGGGCGGACACGATGGTGGTCGCCCAGAACGTCGACCCGTCGGCACGGAGCCGATAACCTTCCTCCTCGGCCCACCCATTTCGCGTCGCCTGTACGAGCGTCTCCGCGATGTGGGCCGACCCGCCGCCGTCGCTGGGCAGCAGGCGTCCTGCCGACTGCCCGATCATCTCCGTGGCCGACCACTGATGCACGCGTTCGGCGGCATCGCTCCACGTGACGATGAGGCCACGTTCATCGACGGTGTAGACCGCGTAGTCGCGCACGGCGGCGGTGACGGCATTCAGCCGCTGATCCAGCTGCGCCACCAGATTCTGCGCCTGAGCCAATCCGCTGGCGTCGGTCGCCATGGCGACAATGCGGGACGGCGCAACCTTCACCAGCGACAGGTGAATGCCGCGTCCATCACCGGGTGCCAGGACTTCGAGAGAGTCGACGATGACGCCGCGTGGTGCCGAGAAGCCTCGCACGCGCGCGGCGAGATCCGGCGCAACCGAGCCCAGGGCGGCGAAAAGATCATCGAGCG
>CAZMGX010000407.1:0-4549 GCA_964565915.1 uncultured Gemmatimonas sp. | reverse complement strand
CGTACAGGCGTCGGCCGGCGCCACGGATATGAACATCGTCGTGAACTCCGGCACCGCGGCGGGTCAGAATGTGATGCACTACCACATTCACCTGATCCCCCGGCGTGAAGGTGACGGTTTCGACGTGCCGCTGCCGTTCCCCGGGTCGATGATGCCCAACCGTCAGCAGCTCGACGCGATGGCCGCGCGGATCGGCAGCATGTTGCGCGACCCGCTGCGTAACAGCGGGATGAAAGAGTAACACACCTCGCCACCGGCCCTTGACGCGCCGGTGATCACAAAGGTATCCTCGCGAAGTGCCTGGAAGGTGACGGTCTTACGCCTTCCAGGAGCGGTTTCCTGCGGTTTGTTGCGCCACTCCACCCGGTTGCTCCAGGAGGATGATGCGCTCTACTCGCGGTACCCCCAGCTTGCGCGGCGTGCCCCTCACGCTTGCGCTCTCCCGGCGCCTTCGTCGCCGGCACACCCATCGCCCCGCTTCGAGTCCTCACGGCTCGAACGGGGCGTCGTCGTTTCGGGCTCCACCGCCGATCGCGCCGTCGTTGGCGAGGGACGCCTGATGGCGCGGCGAAATTTGCGATTGGCCAAGGGCAGTGCGGCCCGCGGCGCGCGCCCATCCAGGCGCTCGTCTGTGCGCGAACGGGTGGTCAGTACTCCCAAACGGTCTGGCGCCCGTCCCGCGACTCGCCGCCCCGGCGGTTCGGTCGTCCACGTCGCGATGAAGCGCGCCATGCGCAAGGTGGCGTTGCGGGACTGCGGCCAGCGCTGTGTCTACTGCTCCGTCCATTTGGACCAGCATACCGCAACGCTGGATCACGTCGTTCCGCTGGCGCGCGGCGGAGCCCACGATCCGGGCAACGTCGTGGTCGCGTGTGCCCCCTGCAATCGCCTCAAGGGCGATTTGCTGCCCTACGAGTTCTTCGCGCGACATCCGTGGGCAGGGGCCAACTTTGTGCGTTACGCCCGTTCGGTACATCGGGCGCTCAAGCGCGGCGCGCGGCGCGCCGTCAGTCTCGCCTTTGCCCGTGACGAGGCGATGGCGGCATAACCGCTCGGCGTGAACGGCTCGGCGTAAACCGGTGGTGACGGCGGGGCACGCGCGCAATGGACATCCCCCAGACGCACGCCCACTGTTCTGCATGACTTGGAACAGACTGGAAACGCGCCGCGGCCCGGTTCGCCGTGCCGCGAGGATTCACCGGGTGGGCCTCGTGTTCGCGGTCCTCGCGTGCGGTCTCGCGCGGGACACCTTCGCGCAGGCGCCGCTCCCGGCCGCACCGTCGGATTCCATCACCCGCCTCGCCGTCGATCCTGCGAAGCATCGCGGCCGTCCGTACGTCGTGCTGCTCGATGAGAGCCACAACCGCATCGAACGCGACGGACGATCGGTGCGGCGCACGCGACAGGTCTACCAGGTCCTCGACCAGCAGGTCGTGCGCGGCTTCTCCGAACGCGCCTTCAGTTACGCGCGGTCGCATCAGTCGCTGAACGTCGACTGGATCCGCGTGCTGAAGCCCGGCGGCGAGGTGCTCAGCGACAAGGCGGCGCAGGAGCAGGAATCGGACGTCGCCGCCCCGATGTCGAATCCCGTGTACCAGGAGCAGCGGGTGCGACGGGTTTCGCTGAGCGGCGTCGCCGTTGGCACCATTCTCGACGTGCAATTCACCGTCGAGGAGCGCGCCCCGTATCGCGCCGGCGATTTTCTCCTCGGATGGAGCGTCAACAACCAGCTGCCGATCATCCGTTCGCGGCTCACCGTCGATGTGCCAGATGGTTTTGCGCCTCGCATCATCGAACGCAACCTGAATTTTCGACGCACCGAGTCGGTGCAGGGCGGTCGACGGACCTACACGTGGGCGGCGAACGACGTCGCACCCTACCGCGGTGAGGCGTACGCGGCGGATTCCAACAGTGTGATGATGTCGATTGCGGTCACGTCGCCATCGACGTGGAACGATGTGGCCTCGTGGTACGATGGACTCTCACGCGACCGCTACGTGCTGGCGGCGCCGGTCGCCGCACGTGTCGACTCGATGGTCACGCGCAGCCGGGCGCGTACGCGACAGGACACCATCCGCGCGGTGCACCGCTGGGTGGCGCAGGACATTCGCTATGTGTCCGTCTCCCTGGGAATCGGCGGGTACCAGCCACGGCCACCGGCAGAGGTGCTCGCGTCGGGGTTCGGCGACTGCAAGGACAAGGCGACGATGTTCGTCGCGGCCCTGCGCCGTTACGGCATCGCGGCCAGTCCGGTGCTGCTGTCACTCGGCGGCAAGCCGGACCCGGCGCTGCCATCCATCTACCAATTCAATCACGCAATCGCGGCCGTGCAGGACGGGGCAGGGTGGACGTTCACCGACCTGACAGCCGAGTTTATTCCGTACGGTACGATTCCGGATCAGTATCGCGGACAGCTGGGCATCGTGGTGCTGCCGGATGGACGGGCGCAGGAGATTCGGTTCCCCGTCGTTCCGGTCGACGCCAACGGATCGACGATGCGCATCCACCTGACGGTGGATACATCGGGGCGCGGCGTGGCACGCGTCGCAGAACTGGCGCGCGGCAACACCGGCAACGGCATGAGGGCGGCGTTCGGCGTCCCGCTCGATTCTGCGCGTCGGGCCAGCACCCACAAGGCCGTCGCGCAGCGGCTGTTCACGAGTGATGCGACCGCCGATTCACTGGTGGCCTTCGATGGCCGCGACCTCTCGGCACCCGTGACCATCAGTTACGTCGTGACCGCGGACAACGTCCTGAAGCCCGTCGGTGATATGCGGCTGCTGTCGATGAACGTCGGACTGCGTGGCCCGGCACGCGCCTTCCGCAACCTCGCGCGTGAATTGGAGGCGCGCACGGAGCGGGTCTTCCCGATCGACGCCTCGCAGGTGCTCGGGCAGCTGGAAACCATCACGGACCTGCGTATCACGCTGCCGGAGGGATGGAAAGCCGAGCTGCCGAAGAACATCTCGGCGACCGCGTTCTTCGGCCGCTACGAGTCCACGTGGAGTCAGGACGGGCGCGAGGTGCGCATGGTGCGACGGATCCGTGGGGATCGTGGCATCTTTCCTCCGCAACGAATCACCGAAGTCATCGCGTGGCTCAAGACGGTCGGAGCCGACGATATCGAGTTCCTTTCACTGCGCGCAGCGCCGGTACCCTGAATGCGTTGGAATCCTGGCGGCCGAAGCCGCAATCTCGAGGATCAGCGTGGTGCCTCCTCCGGCGGCGGTGGGTTTCGCGGCGGCGGTGGTGGTGGTACACGAATCGGGCTCGGCGGTCTCGTCGTGCTGATCGTGCTGAGTGTGATCTTCAAGAAGGATCTTGTGAGCGACGTGGGTGGACTGGCCGGCGGTGGCGTGCCAAGTGCCGCGCCGGCCGGGGCACCAGTCGCTGTGCAGGACTCCATCGAGGAGCCGATGGTGCAGTTCATGTCGAGCGTGCTGGACAGCGCGCAGCTTGGTTGGAGTCGCCAGCTGCAGGGCTACCAGGATGCGAAGCTCGTGTTGTTTCGTGATGCGGTGAACTCGGCCTGCGGATTCGCCGAAGCGGCCACGGGTCCGTTCTACTGCCCCGGTGACCAGAAGGTGTACATCGACCTGGCCTTCTTCGATCAGTTGGACCAGCAGTTCGGTGCACCTGGCGACTTTGCGCAGGCCTATGTGCTGGCGCACGAGATCGGACACCACGTGCAGAACCTGATGGGCACCGAACGCGAGCTGCGCCGCGCCCAACAGCAGAACCCCGGCCTCCGCAACAAGCTGTCGGTCGCGATGGAACTACAAGCCGACTGTTATGCCGGCGTGTGGGCCTACAGTGCGGCGCGGAACGGGCAGCTTGAGCGTGGCGATCTCGAGGAGGGACTCGGGGCGGCATCGGCCGTCGGCGATGATCGCCTGCAGAAGATGGGCAGCGGACGAGTGAATCCGGAGAGCTTCACGCACGGATCATCCGCCGAGCGCATGCGATGGTTCAAGCGTGGCTTTGACGGTGGTGATCCGCAGCAGTGTGACACGTTCGCTGCGGTGCGATGACGGGTCGGCGCTCGGCGTTCACCACGGGGCGTGTATGGGTGCGTTCATGACGTACACGCCGCGTGCCGGAGTGTTGGAGGAGATGTCGTGGCCCGCGGTGAAGGCTGGTTCCTGGCCGGTCGCGGTCATGCCGTGGGGCGCGACCGAGCCCCACAACACACATCTCCCGTACGGGACGGACACACTGCTGGGCCGCGAGGTGGCGATGCGCGTGGCGACGCGCTGCCACGAGCAGTCGCTGGGTGTGATGGCTCTTCCGGCCATGCCCTTCGGCGTAAACACGACGCAGCTGGACCTGCCGTTCACGCTGAATGTGATGCCGTCAACGCAGCTGGCGGTGCTGCGGGACATCGTGCGGAGTATCGAGCCGCATGGCGTGCGGGCGCTGGTACTGTTGAATGCGCATGGCGGCAACGAGTTGCGTGCGCTCGTCCGCGAGTTGCAGCCCGAGACGGGCGTGATGCTGGTGATCGCCAATTGGTGGCAGGCCGGGGACCACGCGCTGTTTGCGGAACCCA
>CAZMGX010000406.1:0-4549 GCA_964565915.1 uncultured Gemmatimonas sp. | reverse complement strand
GCCGCAGCAGATCGTCGACCAGCGCCTTGGGGTGCACCTTCTCCTGGATGTAGAGCGGCGGCGCGTTGACCACGAGGTCGCCCGCGTCCTGTTCATCCTTGCCACGCCATACCAGCTGCGGATCGAGATCCCGGTTGCGGCGCTCGTAGGCCACGCGAATCTGTTCGTCGGCCTTGGCCAGCATGGGCTGGTACTCGGCCGTCGGAATGTTCTTCCGTTTCGCCTCGGGGTAGGTCAGCGCTTCGACGGCTTTGTCTGCCGCTGGCTTCTTTGGGGCTTTAGCCACGGGTCATGCTCTCGCAAGGGGAACGGCTTCAAACCAAGCGGCGGTCGAGGGATCGACGGACCTTCCGGTCCACGTTTCGGGCCATTTCTTGGGGACGTGCCAAAGGCGCAAGTGATTGCAAAATATTCGCTTGCGCCAGATGTTCGCGTCCTTTTGGCCCATTTTCCGGGCCATCTGAAAATCTCTCTGGGCCGGACCAAAAATCACTGGTCCACCCGGGTCGCTTCCGCACCCAATCGGTACGCCGTCGACTTTCCCGTTCCCGATCCGACGATCAGTCGACGACGCAAGAACCGACGAATCAACGCCTTAGCGTCGGCCGATGTGGTCTGGCACAATTCGGCGATCTCGGCACGGGTGATCCGTCCATGTGCCCGAAGATGGGCCAGAACCATCTGTTCCTGCTGGATCCGATCAAAACCGGTGGCCCGCGTATACGCCGACGCTGGCCCGATTCCCCGATATGTCGACGCCGAGAACATGTAAACGCGCTGGGCGCGCTCACCTCGCCCTTCGAGCACGCCGACCTCTACCAAGCGCTCCAGCACGGCGCGGGTACCAGCCTCGCCCTTCTGCAGCAACGCCGCCGCCCGCGACAAGTCAATCCGACGCTCGCGATCGACGGCATTGACGATCAGCATGTCCTCGAGCGTGACCGGCTTCTCGGGGCGATCTCGTTCAATGATGAACCGGGCGAGCGCCAGATTCGCGGGTCCGCCGGGAAGAACGACCTGTACGCTTCCACTGCTGCTGCGCGAATAGTCTGGGGCAGGGCGACCGTACCGCAGCTGGCCCTCGAAGATCGTATCGATCCCGCGCCCGGTTCGTTCAACCAGCCCGATTCGCTTGAACGCATCGGCCAGAACCGGATTGCGCGGGCGCGGAGCGGTAACAAGAAGATTCCCGAGATTCACCGCGTCCGGAAAGCCCCCGGGATTGACGATCTCGATCTCATCGTCGCGCCAGAACACGTGTACCGCGCCGGAGAGCGCGTAGTCGCGATGCACCAGCGCGTTGTGCACGGCTTCGCGGAAGCCGGCGCGACTGTAATCAGGAATGCCGGCGCGCACAGCTCCGATGAAGATCTCCTCTTCCTCGTTGCGAACATCGAAGCGATTGCTGAGTTCATCAGAAACCCGAATCAGCGGCCAGCGAAGAAAGTCGTTGACGTTGACACGTGTCCCGCTCAGTGCCTGAAACGCGACCTCGTGAGTGGGGAGGAGACGCCGTAGCGCCTCCTCACGCCCCAGCAGCAGCAGGCCAGCCACACGTACGCGATCGATGACATCATTACCCTCGCCAAGGCCGAGAGCCTTGAGGAGATCCGCGTTGGTGAGCGAAAGCAACGTGGCGTCCGCACGTCGACCGTTGTTGGTGATCGTTTGACGAAGTCGCTCAAACTCAAGCGGGTCCAGGTCCTCGAAGCGCGCCTCAGGGATGATCAACGCAGAGTAGTCCAACGCGCCACGACTCGCCTCGCGAGACTGTATCTCATTCGGATAGAACGGTCTGCATTGGGGCTTGCCATGAAGATCGAGCTGACGGTGCTTGTAAACGCCGGCCGTAGTCGCCGTGATCGGGCGCCCCTCGGGGACGGAAATGACCAGCACGCTTGCGCCATCCACATCAACAACGGCACACTCGACCGGGCAACTTGGCATGGTAAGATTGGCCACCAGCGCCTCGCACCGGCGGATGTCTGTGTACGATCCGTGACGCGGCCGAGCACCGGTGATGGTGCCGTCGTTCTCGACCCCAATCAGAAGCACACCACCTCGCGCGTTCGCCATACACGCCACCGCCTCGACCAACTCATTGTCGTTGAGTGGCGTTCGCTGCTCACTCTTGAACTCAAGGGTGAGCGTCTCTCCGGTCGCAGCCCAGGCGCGCACTTCTTCGGCGGTGACAATCATGCCAGAACAGGCCTCTCGAATCGGGCCAATTGGATCAACGCATCGACCGCCGCTTCGATCGTTGCCGTGAAGGATGACTCCATCGCGTACACATCCGTAAACTCCGCGACTGCCCAGCGTCCAAACGACCCCACGTTGTTCACGGCAGGGATCCAATACTGACGCATGGTGTTGGCCTTCTCCTTCGCATCCTCGCCTCGGCGGCCCTTGATCTCGACGACCAGGTGCAGCAGGTCCTCGTCACCATAACCGTCGTCAAGCAGGACAATGAAGTCGGGACGGTACCGACGAGCCTCGCTCCCGCTGCGGTATGGGACTTCAAATCCGAGGTTGTGATTCTTCACATACGCGCGCACGCGCGGGTGTTTCTCAACCACCCGACAGAACTCTGCTTCCCAGTTGCTGTCGCAGATCACCCAGTTGAGATGGCACTTGTTGGCCGCCGTCTGCCGGCGAAGCATCTTGCTGGTGGAGAAGTTGACGTGGCGCGTAGAACCAACGGGGTTGTACGGATCAAAGATCGGCATCACCGTCTTGTCAGTACCCATCTGGTTGACAATGCCAGCGGTGATGCGGTTGCACGCTTCGTCAGCGAGCTGCAGATACATGAGCTGCGCCGGGTACGTACCACCGGTGCACACCAAATGGTTGTCCAGCCACTGCCGCGTGATGGCCTTGAGTTGCGGGAACAGGTGCATCTTGGGCGCGCCGTTCGGGTCGCGCCAGTGATTGTAGAGCAGCCGAGTGGTGAGGTGAAACAGCAGACTGGACTGCCGAAGTTCGCGGGAGTGTATCAGTGTCAGGTCAACACCTTCACCGATGATGCCCTCGTTACGCGTGTCGGTTGGTCCGATCAGCTCAGGCGTGAGGTGTAGCGTGTGGTCGTCGTTGAAACTCGCCGCAAGCCGCTCATCGGGCAGCTTCACGATGTAGCCATCAAGTCGGGGAAACCGAATCTCCAAAGCGTCGCGCTCTGGTGAGACTGCCTTGACCTGAACGACCGGCTTGACGCGTTGCGGCGGCGCAGTGACCGGCTTGGCGGTAAAGTCGAACGGGATACCAAGAACGTCGGCATACTCCACGTCGAACAGTCCTTCTTCGTTCAACTCATACGACTGGCGCCTGAGTGCACGACCGATGACCTGTTCACAGAGCAGCTGTGTCCCAAATGCGCGGACGCCCAGCACGTGGGTCACCGTGTTGGCATCCCATCCCTCGGTAAGCATCGCTACCGATACGACACAACGAATCGAGCCGCCCAAGCGGTCAGGCTTGCCTACCGTGTTCATCACCTCGCGCAGCAGGTCCTGATCGGTGATGTCGTCAGCACGTTGTTGGCCGCCGGTGCGCTCCACAATCTCGCGTCTGAACTGCTCAATCTCCGCCGCGGCCATCTTGCGGAAGTTGTCGTCAAGCGCGTCGCCGGACTCGAGCTGTTCGCTGTCGATCAGCAGCGTGCGTGGTCGCGGGTACGGATTACCATGTTCATCAAAGTTGCTGAACAGCGGCAACCGTCCCTGGATCAGCTGCGTTGACTCATCGGGCAGCGTGCGATGGAAGCCGGCGATATAGTCGTAGACGAGCTTCGAAGTCGCGGTGTTGTTGCAAACGACGATGAAGCAGGGCGGTACTTCGATGCCCGGCGTCTTGCGCCACTCCTCGAACGTCTTCGCATAGTGTCCATAAAGGGCTTCCAGCGCTGTCTGCAATTCGGCCGGAAGCATATGCGGATCGAGTTCGCCACCTTTGCCTCGTCCCTTCTTGGGCATCTTGGACGAGATGTGCGACCACAGCTCGCGAAATACCGGCGTCTCGGCTTCAGGAATGTTGTCTGCCACGGGTACTCGCGGCAGCTTCACGATCCCGCACTCGATGGCATCCATGAGCGAAAAGTCACTCATGGTCCACGGAAACAGCGTCCCCTCGATGTATCCCGAGCCGCTCAGGAAGAACGGCGTTGCAGAGAGGTCGATGACACGCGCCAAGCCAATCTTGCGGTTGACGGCTTCGAGTCCGGAGATCCAAAGGCGAGCCGCTTCCTTGTTCGCTTCCGCTTCTATGCGTTCATCACCCTTGAGCGCCTGCTCGATGTCGCTTTCCGGCTTCTCGCGGTAGCAGTGGTGTGCCTCATCGTTGAGCACCAGCACGTTCTTCATGCCCATCAGCTCCGGCATCACGCGCTGCAGCATCTGCCCTTCGGATTCCAACGTCTGCAGTTCCGGCCCGTGCCCACGCAAGAGCGCGCGCCCGCCTTTGGAGATCTCCAAGCGTTCGCGCAGTTTGAAGGCGTGGTAGTTCGTGATGACGATCTTCGCCTTGTTCAACTCACTGACGAGATCACTCGGGACCA
>CAZMGX010000405.1:0-4559 GCA_964565915.1 uncultured Gemmatimonas sp. | reverse complement strand
TGGTATTGGTGTCGCAGTATGCCGTAGATCGCGAACGCACCGCACTCGGACGCCGCGATCGCCTGGCCGCCACGATCCATGCGTCCCTCGCGAGCCATGCCGAGTTCGTGGAGAAGCATGTCGCGGAGCTGGCAGCGGCGACGCAGAAACTGATCGTGCGGCACAAGAAGGAGATTCTGCACCGGCAGTTGGTGGTCGAACGGCTTGCCGACATGGCGATCGAGTTGTACGCACGACTGACCACGATCTCGCGCACACAACGGTTGATCGAAGAGCGGGGTGCGGAGCAGTGCGCGCGAGAAATTGCGCTCACCGATCTGTTCTGCGTGCAATCCGGGCGCCGCTTTCGCGCGCTGCGCATGGAGCTCGACGGTGACGCGGGGGACACGATCGACACCCTGCGTCGCTCGGTGGCGGCGACGATCCGTAGCGATGCCGGCTATGCCACGCCGGATGCGTTGCTGGATGTCGAGGTGCCGCCGTTACCCGCGTGGAGCTTGACGAAGGCCGAGCAGGAGCGTTGAACGGCCGATGGCCTGACTACGCGTCGGTCTTCAGCAGTCCCAGTCGCAGGGCAAACTTCACGTAGTCGGCACGATGCGTCAGGCCGAGCTTCTCGCCGATGCGCTGCTTGTAGGTATCGACGGTCTTCGGGCTGATGGTCAGCTGCTCACCGATTTCCGGCGCCGTATAGCCCTCGGCGACCAGCTTCAGCACCACCTGCTCCCGATCGGTGAGCTTCTCGAAGCGGGTGCGCTCTTCGGCAGCCCCGTCGCGCTTCGCCAGTCCGCGCGCCAACGCACGAGCGGCGGTCGGCTGCACGTAGATGTCGCCGGCGGCGACGGTCCGAATCGCATCCACCAGTTCGCGGTCGGCGACGGACTTGAGCAGGTACCCGCCGGCACCGGCCTCGAGGAGCGCCACCAGGTGCTCGTCTTCGGTGTGCATGGTCAGTACCAGCACCCGGCGCGTCACTTCGCCATCGGGACTGGGCGCTCTCGTCGCGTTGAGCTTCTGCAGTTCGCGGGTCGCGGTGAGGCCATCCATGTCGGGCATGGACAAGTCCATGACGATGACATGTGGATTGAGGCGCTCGGCAAGCACCAAGGCTTCCTTCCCCGTGCCCCCTTCGCCGACCACGTTGATGTCTTTGGCCGTGGAAAGGACGGCCTTGAGCCCGGATCGCACGATCTGGTGATCGTCGACCAGCACGACGCGAATCAGGTCTGGACGCATAGCGTCAATCTGCCGGTCACCGGGCAGCGGGGCAACCATTGTGCATTTTGTCCCCCAGCCCCAGCCGTCACGCGCGGACGGCGTCAGGGGCCAGCTGCCCCCGTCATTCGCGTTCGAAGGCCGTTCCGCCCGTCTTGAAGACGCGAAACAGGTAGATGAAGCTCGGCAGCAGGATCGCGGTACCGACGGCAAGCACCGTGAGCACCAGCGAGAGCGTCACACGCGGCGCCGCCATCTCGGTAATGGTCAGATCTGGCGGGAGCAGCCAGGGATACTGTGACCATGCCCACCCCCACAGGATGAAGCTGGCCTGCGCGGCCGCGGCCAGCCGCGCCAACTGGTAGCGGCGACGACGCAACGCCACGATGGACGTGATGGCCGCAATGCCGGTGACGACGTGCATGCCAAGCGCCACGCTACCTTGCGTCAGCCCTTCGAACACCAGCGGCGCGTCGCGGAACGCCAAAAGGATCGTGGCCGCAGCCATCAGCATCAACGCCGCCTGTGTCTGCAACGCACGGCGGCGAAACACCTCTTGCAGCTCCGGCTCACGCGCCTCGACGGTGAGGTAGGTGGCGGCGAGAAACGCGAACAACCCCAACGCCAGCAGGCCGACGGCCCACGCGAATGGCGACGCGAGCCACGGCAGGATGAACCGTTCGGAGAACGTGGTCGAGGCGAGCGCCGCGCGCGCCGCCGAGTCGGTCACGGGGCCAGATCGCAACGGCACCCGGCCGCTCGCGACGGCGCCCAGGCACAGACCGAGGAGCACCGGCGTCGCGAATGATGCGACCGAGAAGATGCGCCCCCAGCGTCGCTGCACGGCGTCGCGGGTGCTGTCGTAGGTACGAAATGTGAACGCGGAACCACGCAGCACGATGCCGATGAGCATGAGCGTGATCGGTACGTGCAGTTCGGTGGCCAGGTGGGCGTAGGCACGTGGAAAGCAGGTGAACAGCAGCACCACCACCAGAATCAGCCAGACGTGATTGGCCTCCCAGATCGGGCCGATGGCCTCGGCGATCAGGGCACGTTGTTCCTCGCGTTGCCGACCGCGTGCCAGCAGGTCCCACACGCCGCCGCCGAAATCGGCGCCGCCCAGCAACACGTAGGCATTCAACGACAGCACCATGATCCCGGCTACCGCGTGCGGCAGCGTCCACGTCAGGGCCGTGCTCTCGGCCTGTCTCAGCAATGCGACCACTTCGACGGTCATGCCGCTCACGACGGACCGAGCGACGGACGTGCGCGCGCCGGCGTCGGGATCGGCATTTCTTCCGTCAGGCCGAGCAGCTCGTTGCCACGCACACCGGTCTTGAGAATCTGTCGCCACATGAGGAACACCACCGTGATGGCGAGACCGATGTACAACAGCGTGAAGCCGATGAAGGGAACGATGAGTCCTGGCATGGGAGTCACGGCGTCGGCCGTGCGCATGAGGCCCTGCATGATCCAGGGCTGGCGCCCCACCTCGGTGACCGTCCAACCGGCTTCGAGTGCGACGAAGCCGAGCGGTGACGTCAGCAGGATCGCCTTCAGGAATCGCCGATCGTCGGGCAGTGCTGAGCCGTGGCCTCGCCGGCGGCGCCACTGGCGCACGATGGTCCAGAGGCCGAGCGCCGCCATGATCATGCCGCACCCGACCATGATCTGAAACGCCAGATGTACGACCAGCACCGGCGGGCGATCACTCGGCGCCACGGCGTCGAGGCCCTGCACGATCGCGGTGCGATCACCGTGCAACAGCAGCGAGAGCGCGCCGGGGACTTCAATGGCGCCGGTGTGCTGCAGGGTCTCCTCGTTGATCCAGCCGCCGATCATGAGTGACGCCGGTCCGGTCTTCAGGTGTCCTTCCATCGCGGCCAGCTTCACTGGCTGTCGTTCGGCGACACCCCGTGCAGACAGGTCGCCGGACAGCGGTTGCAGCAGCGCGGTCGGGACCCCCACCAGCAGGGCAACCTGCAGGGCGGCGCGGTGAAACGCGCGATGCGGTGTGCCTCGCAACAGGGCGAACGCGTGGACGCCGGCCACGGCGAATCCGGTGGCCGCAAAGGCCGCCAGCGTCATGTGCAGGACTTCGGCGGGCGCCGCAGCGTTGAACATGGCGGCGACCGGATCGACGTCGCGGACTTGGCCATCGACCATCGTGAAGCCGGTGGGCGCGTTCATCCACGCATTGGCACACACCACGAACGCGCCGCTGAGTGCCCCACTGATCGCGACGACGACGCCGGCCGCCAGGTGCGCGCGTGGCGAAATGCGCTTCCACGCGTACAGGTAGATGCCCAGAAAGATCGCCTCAGTGAAAAAGGCGAGCCCTTCGAGGGAAAATGGCATGCCGATCACGGCGCCGGCGTGTTCCATGAAGCCGGGCCACAACAAGCCGAGTTCGAAGCTCAGCACGGTGCCGCTGACGGCACCCACCGCGAACATGATCGCGGTCCCCTTGGCCCAGCGCTTCGCGAGTTCGAGCAGTACGGGGTCCTTCGTGCGCAGCCATCGCCACTCGGCGATCACCATCAGCGCCGGCATGCCGATCCCCACCACCGCAAAGATGATGTGAAAGGCAAGGGACATGGCCATTTGTGAGCGCGCGGCGAACAGATCGGTCATGCGCTCAAACTAATCAGGGCGAGTCAATCCCTCGCGTCTTGATTCCTCGTCGCTTGCGCGACGCGTCCGCGACAGCTCCCGAGTCCGATCCGCACGGCACCCACGCGCTCGGCGAACGCCGTCATGATGACCTCATCGCCGTCCTCCAGAAAGCCGCGCGTCTCACCGTTGGCCAGCGTGATGGGCTCAGCACCACGTCGTGTCAACTCAAGCAGACACCCGCTACTGTCACGCGATGCACCCGACACGGTACCGCTACCCAGCAGGTCGCCGGTGCGCATCGGGCATCCGTTGCTGGCATGGTGTGTCAGCATCTGGCCCATGGTCCAATACAGGTCGAGGGCACTGCCTCGCGTGATGCGCTCGGGGGCCACGCCGTCGGTGCGCATGCGGGCCGTCTGCAGAGCGACCTCCATGGTGATCGCGAATCCGCCCCGTGCGCGATCGGTGGCGTCGTCGAGATACGGCAGCGGTGCCGGGTCCCCATCTGGCCGTGCGGCGATCGGCGCGCGGAACGGCGCCAGCGCCTCCATGGTGACGACCCACGGACTGATGCTGCTGGCGAAGTTCAACACCCTCTACGAGCTGCCCGACGCGTGGATCGCGCCGGCCATCGTTGCCGCGCACGCCGCCTCGCGCTTCTGCTCGACGGCGCTGATCCATGCGCTGGATTACGTCCGCGACGACGACTCGTCGCGCGCCAAGCCGCT
>CAZMGX010000404.1:0-4594 GCA_964565915.1 uncultured Gemmatimonas sp. | reverse complement strand
GAATCAATAGTACGACCGCTGAACTACGGGCGAGTTCCCCCTCCTCGTGGCTCACCGGAGATCAATCGGCGACGCGATCGTGGAGCGGAAGGCAAATACTTGATATCAAGCATCGCGCAGATTCTCTGCTTTGTGGTACGCTCCACATCGAAGAGGTGAAAGTGTTTGACTACGAGGCTTCGCAGAATGCCTAACGCGAGAGGGTTGCTCTTAAAGTGCACAGCGAGCTGCTGCACTCGCTGCTCCGGGAAGCGTCCTGCCCTGTCCAAGCGTATCGCTGACGAAATGAGCTGAATCACAGGTACGGGGTCGGTATTCTCGATGTGCTCAAAGACCGGGTCGAGAATTGGATTTCCCACGTCCGCCGCGGTACGCTGTGTCACACCAAGCGCCATGCGAAACCACTGCTCTTGAAGGGTAAGCCTCGCGGCGTTTGCGAGGTCGACCTTCGACAAGTCGCCATCTTCGGCGCGCAGTGCCTCGATCAGCATGTCCACGTAGTCCTCCGGATGAGCACGAAACAGCTCCTGTACCGCGCCGAGGGTCCGAAGTGCGACACCGTAGACCGCACGTGCGAGACGCTCCTTCTGGTCACCCCCTAACGTGCCTGGGAAGTTCTTAAGTAGCTGCCCGAGGATCTGCATCGTCCGCAGCGAGACGTAAATCCGACCAACAAATGACTGAACTTCGCGCATGTCGGAGTCACGTTCCTCGCGCAGAAGCCCCTCGATCTCGACGCTTTCCCTCGCCTGTTCGAGGTCGTCGCGTTGAGCAAGGAGCCGCTGCCGAGATTCATCAATAGGTCCATCTTGATATGCTGCGTTCCTCAACGCCGTCTCAAAACCGCGAAGCGGGGCCGAATCGGGCTTGAGATCCGCGCGCGCTACTCCGGCAAAGAGAGAGTCGGCATGCTGCAACATCGGGTCGACAATTGCCGGATCTTTGGAGTGGTGAGTTAGGAAAAGCAGGATGTTGGCCGGATCCTGCTCGTCAAGTCGAGCGGTGAGCTCGCCAATCTCAGTCTTGCCTTCGTTCGTCGTCAGGCGATCGGCCAGAGCGCGGCTGACAAAGTAATAGTAGATGTACTTGTAGCGGAAAGCATACCCGTCTCTCGTAGGATTCAGAATGCCGGCCTCCACTAACGTGTCGACCGCATCTCGAAACCTAAAGTTGAGGAACCGCTCCTCTACAAATCGTTTGTGGAACGTCATTATCCAAGTCTCACTCCAACCATCGCTGACGTTGCTCTTGTAGGCAGCATACGCCAACTCCGTTAGGTAGCCGAGCCGAACGTCGAGTTCCTGCTGCGAGGTACATGACAGAAGCGCACGCTTGATCAGCAACTCATAGTAGTAACCGTGGGTTGCTTGGCTAAGGTTCAGGTTTTCGTTGAACGCGCGAGCCTGTAGGATCGACACCACGGAAATCGGTACCGGGGGCGCGTAGTACTTTCCGATCGCGAGTGCGAGAAGGCGCCGCATCTCGACGCGTAAATGCTCATCACCGTCATGATTGCGTCCACCAGCCAAGGCCACGTAGCGGCCAATCATCTCCTCGCGCCGGACATGGCTTACAGGAAGAAGGCGGTAGTGCGTAAAGGGCTGGCGCCCGCTTGCAACCGAGGCTCCACCTGCAATCTCCAAAACTTGCTGCGCTACGTCATGTGCGAAAAGCACCACTATGCCAGCGAAATGGCAGAGGTAGTCAAGTACCTCCACCCCAGGGCGCTCTCCTGAGCGCAACTCTGCGAAGTCGTCAAGCAAAACCACTCGACGTTCTCGCGGTAAATCGAGGAAATCATCTCCCGCGGCATCATACTGGTCCTCGAAGACCGTGGCGAGTTCCCGCCGGTCGCGCTCCTCTCCGCGGAGTCGGACCTTCCGGCCGTCAAGCAGTATGGGCACCAGGCCCACATCTAAAGCGTCGAGGAAAAGGCGTTTCGCCAGCGTAGACTTACCACTATCGTCCGTCCCAGTGATAAGCAGTCGTTCGGCCGAGACAGCTGAACTCAAGATCTGCTCGCCTGGCACCACGCGACCGCTTCGGCTTCCCGACTCGTACTTGACCTCCATCAGGTCGGGGTAGACGAAAATCTCATCAAGAGAAATTCGACCGCGCGTCGGATGCGCAAGCGTGACGCCCGGGTCAGACAGGATCGCCCGCATCCGTTCGCTTACTGGGAATGCGTGCCCTGCGCGGAGCGGATTTGCTGTGAACGGGGCCCAAGCAGAAGCAGGTGTTCGCTCATCCTCGTATCGGCTCTCCCGCCACCTATAGGACACGACACGTCGCTCTCCTCGATCAGTGTCGACGACAATAGCGTGGAACTCACTGACGATAGGGTATCCGTGCCCCTGCAGTGCGAGGCCCTCGACATAGAGCGAGTTTCCTCCGACCTCATCCTGCTGCTGTCGCACTCCGAGGGCGTGCTCATGTCCGGTCAGGATTACGTCAGACACGTTCTGAAGGGCGCGCCGGACGGCCCTCCCGTTCATTGGCTCAAGCCAGTTGTACGGGTGGTGAAGCAGGCTGATCACTACAACGTCGCTGCAGTCAGAATTCTCAGTCCGGATTAACCCGTCCGGATAGACGAGCTTGGCCGGCGTTTCTGGGTTCTGCGAAACCCAAGCAGTATTGCAGCATCGGACAAGAACGGTCTCCGCAGTGTCGTCCTCGGAAGCAAGGCCAGCCTCGATTGTCGTCGGGACGTCAAAACGGTACTCATAGTACACCTTGTCTTGGCTGGTCAGGCCGACGGAGGCAATACGTTCTCTGAAGGCGAAGAAGGCATCCTGTGGTCCGAGGCACACGAGAGAAGCGCCGGGATCCGCTGCGACGGCTGCGTCCCTGACCATCGACTCAATCATTGTACTCCGCGCGGGCGACGGGCTTTGCAGGTCGAGGTCATGGTTACCTGGAATCGCAACCACTTGCACTTGTACGCGACCACGCAGCGCCTCGTGAACAAAACGCCGGAGATCCGCAATCCAATGCTCGGCGGCCAAGTACTGCTCAGGCAGGCCAGAGAAGGCGACGTCACCAGTAAGTGCAATGAGGCAGAGGTCAAACTCGTGGTCCAAGTCGCGCACAGCATCGGCGATCCTCTGTGATCGACCAAAGATCCAGTCGCCCGTAGACTTAATGTGTATGTCGCTAAGTTGAAGCAGGAGAAGCCGCATGCGTTTCCAAGTGTGAGTGGAAGCCTGCCCTGATCCTTCTAAGGGCGCCAACAGTCCTCCGGATGGAACTCACGAGAGTCCTGGTAAACTCCAAATGCTTTCCGCATTCAGAATGGGAGTCCATCTGGAGAATGGTCGCGCTATTATGTCACGGCGGCAATCCGCACGGGCCCTTTACGTCAAGGCGGCATGCGCGCGCTCAGTCGAAGCCCGCGGCGGCGTCTGTAAACCTGCGAAACGCCGCCGCGCCTTCTTGCGCGAAACTCACTCACTATTATCGGGAACCGCCTGCCGCCCGACATCGAACGAATCTGTGTTCTTCGGAACAACAACGTCGGCGCCGTCGCGCCAATCGGGCAAGGGGAACCGCTTCACTCGCTTGCACGCGGGACTGGGATGCGTTCGGCCTTTTGACGGCGCAAGCTAGAGCAGCATGACAGGGAGCAGACTGCTCCCCAATCGACCGCCACCACCCAGCAAAAACCCCGCTACACCTCTTCGCACCCTCACCCGCACTCGCTGAACCCGCACACGTGGCACTTCACGCACCCCTCAGCAAACTCCAGCTGAGAGCCACAGTCCGGGCACGTGCCCATGAACACCTCGCCGTGACCCGAGCCGCCGAATTCGATCTGCGGCTGTGAACCATCCGCCGTCATCGGCGGGCGCGTGATCGGCACGCCACCCACGGGCGTCGGCATCGGCGGCTGCAGCGAGCTCACCGGCGACACCGCCGGCGCCGACGAACCACCGTTCAGCAGGTCCTGCTGCACACCCTGCTTGTCTCTCCACCACTGCTCGAGCGCGATACCCACGGCATCGGGCAGCGACAGCACCTTGTTCGGACCCAGTCCCACCGCGCGGTCGGAGCTGATGCCGCGCAGCTGGCGATGGATCTCCTGCAGCGAGATACCCGAACGCAACGCGAGTGAAATCAACCGACCGATCGCCTCAGCATCGGCCATGGCGCTGCCGCCGGCCTTGCCGAGGTTGAGGAATACCTCGAACGGCGCGCCCTTCTCGTCTTCCGTGATGTTCACGAACATCACACCCAGCGGCGTTTCCTTGCGGATCGTCGTGCCACGCATCACCTCCGGGCGCGAACGCTTCGCACGACGCGACGCATTCTCCGCCTCAGCGCTGAACAACGCCTTCTTCGTGCGATCCAGCTCGTTCTGCAGCTCGGCCATCGTTCCCTGCAGTTCGCCCAGCTCACGACGCAGCGTGTTCACCTCTTTCGCGCTGTCGGCCTTCGGCGCTTCGGCAGCCGCAGCGGTACCGCCGGCCTGCGCGGCCTTCGCGTCTTCACGCTTGGCGGCAGCGTCCGTCGTGGCGCCCGTGCTCAGCACTTGGTTGTCACGCGAGCCGTCACGGTACACGGTGACACCCTTGAACTTCAAGTCGTAAGCCAGCTC
>CAZMGX010000403.1:0-4616 GCA_964565915.1 uncultured Gemmatimonas sp. | reverse complement strand
TGACGCCCACCCGAACGCCGAAAGCGGTAACAGCAGAATGCCGATCACGATCAAGAGCATGCCGGCACCGGCGATGACCCCAACTCGCTCGTCGAAGACCAGATATCCCAGCACCGGCAAAACGAACAGGACCGCCCCACGAGAAACCGGATAGACGGTCGAGAGGTCTCCGGCGGAGTAGGCCTTGGCAAGCGCCGCGTAGTTCAGCAGGACCAGCGCCGCGCCGACCCCGATGAGGGTCCAACCCACGTGCGGCAACGCGGAATGGGCCAGCAGCCTCGAAACAAGGAACGGACCCAGCAGAACCGCTTCACTCGCCTTGCTGAGTCCCACGAAGATCTGACTCCCGCCCGCGCGCTTCAGCAGAAAGTTCCAGAGCGCGTGGGTGATTGTAGATAGCAGTACGAGTGCAAGCGCTGCCGGAGTCATGCGCGGCGACGAGGATTCGCGAGCGCATCGTCAGCCAAGCTCAGGTCCGGCGCTCGCCACGAGCAATCGGGAGATGCCCGCCGTGCTGACCTTGCCATATCGCATGCGGGTCAGATCGCGCTGCTTTACAAAATGCCGGCCCGACAGCATCGACGAGTCCATGCCACAGCCCGTGTGCAGATCCAGAAAGACTCGTTCATTGGACAGCTGTCCGCACATTCCATCGATCAGAGCGACTGCCGTGTTGCTGTCGGTCGCGACGACTGGTCCGATGTAGCGCGCCGCCAGACCTTGGCGCGCGAGCGCGAACCCCACGAGCCGGTCATCCGGCGCGACCACGGCCAATGGCAGCACGGCGCCATGCTGAAAGAGCGTCGAGAGTACTCCCGATCGGTCGACATGAAACGCGTGCCGGTCGAGCAGTTGTATCGCGGGCCACAGCGCTTCCCCGGTCTCGGTGCGCGCGCACACGGGGCGCGGTCGAGCAACACCCTCCCAACGTTCGATCGGCGCCTCGCTCACGAAGCCCAGTGATTCGTAGAGTGGTCGCCCAGCCGGTGTGGCGTCCAACTTGATGCTGGCGATCCCCTGATGCGTCAGGTGGTCCATGGCCGCCCGCATCAACATCGTCGCCACTCCGCGACGGCGATGTGTTTCTGCGACAAACATCATGCCGATCCACGCGAGTTCCTTGCCGTAGCTGATCGTCGTGATCGTACCGATGAGACCCTCCGCCGACCAGGCACCGAAGCACCCGCGCGGCCCAGCGTGCATCAGGCGCAGCCAGTCTTGTCGGGTCTGATTCCAGTTTGCCACCGAGACGAGTTGCATGGCGTCGTCCACGTGGGCGACAGTCAGCGGCTCGATCTTCACCGGTGCGCCCCCGCATCATCGGTCGGCAGCAGCGAAGCCGCGCTCACATACATCCACGCCGTGAGTCCCGAGCTGAGATGCACCCGGATGCGCCTGTAGCGGGCACTCGCCTCGTACACATCCGCCTGCGCGAGCTCCTCCGGCGTCACGCCAAAGCGCGTGCCTTCCAGGACGTCGCCCGGCACCCCGGAGTAGTGTGCATTCAGATAGGCCTCCACTCCACTGGCTGCGGTCGCCGACTTGTCCACGATCTCGATACGTACCGCGCGATACCCTGGCAGCGCGTCAGAGGCGCCCGACAACAGGCGGCCGAAAGTGGCAAGCTGCACCGACGGGCGTTGCAGGCTGCCGTAGGAGAACAGCGCTTCAAGAAGTTCTGGTGCGTCCATCCCAGTCCCTGACTGGCCTCGCGACCATGACGGCATCGCGACGCGATGATGACGGTGTGATCATCGGAGTATGGCATTGCCCCGCAGCGGTTGGGAGTCGAAGCGGCTGCAGTTCGGGATTTTCGAACAATATTGACACACTGACGCCGCGTGAGACGACCCGCGGACGTGCGAGCCAGTGCCAGGACCATCGCGACTCCCGCCCGCCGAGGTTCGCCGAGCGCCTTGCGGGGCCTCGGCCTCGGTGGCGCTGCATGGCCCCCATGCGGAAACCCAAATACGTCGGCACGAAACACCCGCTGCGTGGCGACCGTAGATTGTTTCCATGGCCCCCGCCCTCCCGGCCACCAGGTCCACCTGGCGCCCCGATATCGAAGGTCTGCGTGGCCTCGCCGTGCTCCTCGTGGTCTTCTTCCACGCGGGGGTGCCGGCGTTTCGCGGGGCGTTTGTGGCCGTCGACGTGTTTTTTGTGCTCTCGGGCTTTTTTCTCGCCAGCGCGCTGATCCGACAACTCGTCGATTACGACGAGATCCGCGTTCGTGAGGTCTGCTCCAGACGCGTCTGGCGCCTGCTGCCCGCGATGCTTGTGGTCCTGCTGCTGACGTTGTGGTCGGCCATGGTACTGTATGCCCCCATCGATCGCGCCGAGGTGGCCGGGCACCTGATTCCGGTCGTGTTCTTCGGTGGCAACCTGGCATTTGCCACCAGTGGTGTGAACTACTTCTCGGCGGGGGAGAATCCGCTGCTCCACACCTGGACGCTCGGCGTGGAGTATCAGCTGGTCGTTTGTCTCACCGCCCTGTTCGCCGGACTGGCGTATCTCGGACGAAAGCGGGCGGGTACAGCCGGTGCGGCCTACGAAAGTCGGCTAGTCGTCCTGCGTACGATTCTGGTCGGCATCGGCGTCGTGGGTGTGCTGTCGTTGGTCGCGAATGTCTGGCTCAACGACACCGCACCCATGTGGGCGTACTTTGGCCCCCACACGCGCCTGTGGGCCTTCGTGGCCGGCGCGGCGGTAGCCTTTGTCGCTGGCGCGGGCCAAAGTGTATTTGGCGCGTCGAGCGACCGCATTTCACTGGCCCAATCGATAGGGCTCGTGGCGATTGTGGCTTCGGGTCTGCTGTTCGATCGTGGTATGCCCTATCTGGGCGTCGTGGCATTGATACCGGTGATCGGTACGATGCTGCTGTTGTCCGGCGGCGCGCTGGCCGCTGACACGCCAGTCGGGCGAATGCTGTCGACCCCAGCGCTCGCGTGGCTTGGCCGCTTGTCGTTTGCGTGGTACCTCTGGCACTGGCCGCTCATCGTGCTGGGTGGGGTGTTGTTTCCTTCGATCGGTCCGTGGGGCAACCTGGCCTGCGCGCTGCTTGGGCTGCTGCTTGCGTTCGCCACCGACCGCTTCGTCGAGCGGCCGGCACGTCGCTGGCTGGCTCCGCGCCTCCTGAACGGACATCCGCTGGTCTATGCGTTGGCGGCCTGCACCATCGTCATGGCGATCGCCCAGGGTGCCGCGAGCCGCGCCGGCCGTGTGGTGAACACCACCGAGCATCGCACGTTCGCGGCCGCGCGCGAGGACCGCATGGACCACGGCTGCTGGGCAGGCCGCGGTGGCCGACGCGCCGCCTCCGCGTGCGCATTTGGCGCCGCGACTACGCCGACGACACTCGCGTTACTTGGCGACTCGCACGCCGAGCATTGGTTGGGAGGTCTCGACGTCGCTGGACGCACCAACCAGTGGCAGGTCGACGTGCAGGTCATGGGCGGTTGTCCGGTCGCCGACCTTCGCGGACTGGCCAGCGACGCGACCCTGCGACGATTCAGTGAATGTTCGCGCTTCCTCGAAACGATGACCGCGCGGATCATCGAGAAGCGCCCGCGCGCCGTAGTGCTGTCCAATTTCGATGCCTACCTCCGCGTGCCGGGCGGCGACCAGCGGGAATACCAGGTAGACGAGCGGGCGTGGACCGAGGGACTCCGCCGGACGTATCAACGATTCAGTCACGCCGGTATTCCCGTCGTCGTGATGCGCGGCACGCCGCGTGTGCCCTTCGACGTGCCGAGCTGCCTGTCCCGCCGGGCGGAGCGCCTGCCCTTCGCCACCGACTGCCAGTTTGTGCCCAATCATACGCTCGCGGTACGGGCGCGACGTGCGCAGGACATCGCGGCGCGCGGACTCGACGTGCACTTCATCGACATGAACGATGTGGTGTGTCCGACGAAGCCGTGCACGACGCAGCGCGGCCCGCTGGTGGTGTTCACCGATGACAATCACCTGACCGCCACGTTCTCGCGCTCAGTCGGTGCGGTGCTAGGCCAACGGCTTCATGGGGTCCTGGCAGGCCTGGAGTCGCGATAGCGACACGGCGCGTGAACACGCGGTCCTCCGTCAGCTTGTGGACGGCGCTCACCTCGCGCTACCGTTACGCCATGACGCGCCACCTCAGTACCTGTTCCCTCTGTGAAGCGATGTGCGGGATCGTCATCGAGACCGATGGCGATCGGGTGCTGGGCATCCGCGGTGATCCGGATGACGCGTTCTCGCGCGGACACATCTGCCCCAAGGCCGTGGCGCTGGGCGACGTCCACGCCGACCCCGACCGGCTGAGGCGACCGATCATTCGCACCGGCACCAGCTGGTCCGAGCTCAGCTGGGAGGCCGCCTTTGATCTGGTGACAGAGAAGCTGACCGCCATCCAAGCCACACATGGTGCGAATGCCGTGGCGGTGTATGCGGGCAACCCCACCATCCACTCGCTTGGCGCATCGTTCTTCTTTCCGCCGTTCGTAAAGGCGCTCGGCACGAAGAACCGGTTCTCTGCGACCTCCGTCGACCAACTGCCGCACCACTTGGCGGCGGACGCGATGTTCGGGCACCCGCTCCTGATTCCCATTCCGGACATCGACCACACCGATCATCTGCTCATC
>CAZMGX010000402.1:0-4625 GCA_964565915.1 uncultured Gemmatimonas sp. | reverse complement strand
CGCCGACGCCCAGGGCGATCGCAATGGCGATGCGGAACAATCGCCAGCGCAGTTCCTCGAGGTGATCGAGGAATGGCATCTCCCCCTGGGTGGTGCCCGACATACTCTGCAGTGCCTGAAGGTCGGAGGTGGGCGTCAGCGAATGCGCTTGAGCTCGTCGGCCGCCAACACGGCCTCATCGCTCTTCGGGTAGCGACTGATCACATCGTTCAGCAGCCGCCGCGCGTCGACCGTGTTACCCTGCTGGACGGCGATAAGTGCCCGCTTGTACAGGGCCGTCGGCGCCACGGGCGAGTCCCCGTACTTGGTCACCACGGCGGCATAAGCGACATCGGCACCCGCCAGATTCTTCTCCCGATTCAACGACTCGGCGATCCAGAACTGTGCCTGCGGCGCCAGGTCACTCCCCGGGTAGGTGGACAACAGTTCCTGGAACAGCGTTCGCGCCGTGCTGGTACTGCCGCGCTTCATCTGGTCCATGCCGTTGGTGTACAGCTGACTGGGACCCGGACCTCGCGATGTGGAATCGGCGGGAACACCCGCCGGCGCCGCGGTCGGCGGCATCGTGCCGGTCGGTGGCACCGCGGCCCCTCCCGTGACTGGCGGCGGCGCCGCGGCTTCGTTCGCGCGCGCTTCGAGCTCGGAGCGAATCCGGTTGATGTTCGCCTGACTCTGCCCCAGCAGGGTCTGCACCTGCAACAACTGCTCCTTCACCAGGCGCATCTCGCCGCGCACGTCTCCTTGAATGCCAACTGTTCGAGTGCTGATGCGCGTCAGCGAATCCGTCGCCGCCGCCAGCAGCTTCATCGCCTGTGCCAGTGTCGCCCGCTCTTCCGCATCGTTGCGCAGCAACTCCGTGCGCAACGACGCCAGGTCACTTTGCACGATGCGCACGTCGCTGCGCGTCGCAAAACACCCCCCGACGGCAAACAGCGCCGTCAGGGGAAGCAACCGCCACACCCGACGTCGCTGCAGCCTGTGTCCGAGCGCGGCGAGGATCATCACGGCGCGCGCAGTTGGTCGCCGCCGGCCGTGATCTCGAACTCGTCACGCCGGTTCTTCGACCACGCTTCCTCGCCCGAGCCCATCACGGCCGGCCGCTCACGGCCGAACGTCGCGGTCTCGATGCGCGACGCATCGATGCCACGGTCGGTCAGGTACCGCTTGGCCACCTCGGCCCGGCGTCGACCCAGCGCGATGTTGTACTCATCACTCCCGCGATCATCGCAGTGCCCGGAGATGCGGATGCGCATCTGCGGATTGGCGTTCAGGATCTTGATCTTCTCGTCGAGCGAGGCACGGGCGTCATCGCGCAGTTCGTCGGCATCGTACTCGAAGTACACCGGCGAAAGTACCGCGGCACGTGCGGCCGCGATGCGTCGGGCGACTTCGGCCGAGTTGTCGACCGGCGTAGCCGTGGTGGGCGGCGTGCGCGTCGGCTCGGTGGTCGGGGCGGATTGCGGCGTCGGCGGTGGCGCGACGGGCGTCTTCTTCTTGCACGCACCGAGAGCCAGCGAGGACGCGGCCAGCAGCGCGAACAGACGAGAAGAACGGATCATGTCGAAAAGCTCCAAAGGTGGAGGTGAGTGGAGGGCATGGCGTACTACGGCGAAACGAGTCGGGGTGACCAGGCGGCGAGTCGAGCCGCCGAACCCGTCTAGAGCTGACGCGAACGACCGGTTTCAACATCGACGACCCACAACTGACGAACACCGCTGCGATCCGAGGTGAACACCAGGTGCCGCGAATCCGGTGCCCAACTCGGATCTTCATTGCGTCCTTCCGATGCCACGGAACGCACCGACTGGTCACGCAAGTTGATCGTCATGATCTGCTTGCTGTTTCCGTTCAGCGACTGAAACGCCACGAGGCGGCCATCGGGCGACCAGTCCGGTCCGGTGCGGTTGCTGCGATCTCCGTAGGTGGCGGCACTGAGCACATCGACGTTCGTACCATCCACATCGCTAATATATATATCGTTATACCCCGAGCGGTCACTCGAAAATACGAGTCGCTGTCCGTCCGGGCTGAATGACGGCTGCACGCTGATGCGGCCACGACCCACCGTGATCCGTCGCGGGCTCCCGCCGTCGATGGGGATCGTGAACAGATCGGTCCCGCCTTCAGACGCACGCGCGAACGCTACCGTACGCCCATCCGGTGCAACCGCAGGCGAGAAATTCTGACTACCAGGTGATGCCGTGACTACCCGCTGCGCCCCCGTGGAGAGATCCGTCATCATGAGCGGATCCCGCGACCCATCCAGCACGTTGTAGACGATGGCGCGCCCCGAGGGCACCCACTGCGGGGACATCCCCGACGGCGTCACCGGGATCACATTTGCGCCATCGCTGTCGATTGTCCACACGCGACCGTCACGTGTGAACGCAATCCGCGTTTGCGCGATGCCTCGCTGCCCCGTGATCCACTCCTCGATCGCATCCGACACGCCGTGGACCGCCATCCGCCACGCCGGAGAACCCGCCGGCGCCGGTAACGCGAAGTCTTTCTGGTTCGCGACGGCATTCTTGGCGACATCATGCAGCGCGATACGCAGCCACCCGGACGGCAAGAGTGTGCCCTGCACCGCGCCATCGGCGCCAAGCCGACCGTACAGCGCGTAGTTGAGCGGTCCCGTGGGTCCCGCCACACTCGACGTCGGCACCATCGTGAACCGATCGCTGAAATCCAGGTCTCGCGAAAGGATCGTACTCACGGAGTCGCCGAGCGGTCCGGTGATCGGCAGCACCAGCAATCCCGTCTTCTGCCCGGCGCGGACCGTCAAGCCCAGGCTGACTCCCGGTTGGCGGTCCTGCGCTCCGGCGCTCTCCGCGGGCAGCCACGACGCGCTGACCAGCGCACCGATCAACAACGCACGGGCCGCATGCACACGGGACCGAGCCACCACGACACGGTGCGCCGTCATACGGCGCAGCACAGAAGAACACGTCACGGTTTCAGGGGCGAAGGGCATAGTCGAAAGTGAAATACACCACGAGCACGTCGTCGGACCAGCCGGAGGGCAACGGGCCGAAGCTTCGCGTCGCACCAACCGACTCGACGGTGGCCTGCGCTTCGAGATCGAAGAGTCGATTGTTCGACGACTTCACCAGCTCGATCCCGGCCACGGACCCGTCGCGGCGAATCATGAACTTGACCTCGGCCACCAGTGCCGCGGACGCCCCGCGTGGGGGCGTATACGCGAGGGTGATCTGGCGGACGATGTTCGTCAGGTACCCAGGGTACGGAAAGTCGATCCCTGCCGTCTTGAGATTGCGCACGTCGGCGCCTTTCCCGCCCTCACGGCTACCCGCCGCCGGCGCGGCGGCGGCGGGGCTCTTCACGGCCCCCTTCGCGCCGGCCGCCTTCGAACGCACCGGCGATGGAGTCGCCTTCGCGGTGGCGGCAGGCGCCTTCTTGCTGGGCAGCGCCTTCTCCGTGGGTGCCCGTTCAGCCCCCGAGGGCGCTTCGGCCGTCGTGGAGGTTTTGGCCGCCGGTGGATTCACCACGCCCGCCGCGCGGGTGCCCTTGGGCGCCGCGATCATTTCCACGCGATAGACCGGCGGACGCGGCGCCTCGCGCTGCAAGCCCCACATGATGACGCCTGCCACCACACCGCCGTGAATCACGGCCGACAGCAGCATACCCGTTCGCAAACTCGTCGCCCCGGCCCGGCCACGTGGGCGCATGGCGGCCGTACTCATCGTCGGCCCTCGGGCTCTCCGACCAACCCAACGTCCAACCCGGCCTCTTTCAGCGCCGCAATCGTGCGAAAGACGATGCCATACGGAACGGCCTGATCGGCCTTCACCGTCACACCGCCCCCGCCCTTTCGGTCAGCCAACGCCTTGATGCTGCCGGCGAACTCCCTCGCGCTCAGGCGCACATCGTCGGCGAAGATGTTGCCATCGCGATCGATCGTCACTACCAGATTCGTTTTCGCATCCAGCGGGCGCACATCGCCCCTGGGAAGGCTGACGTCCACACCGCCTTGCATGATCGGCGCGGTGATCATGAAGATCACCATCAGCAACATCATCACGTCGATCAGCGACACGACGTTGATCTCGCCGTTGATGCCCATGCCATCGCCGCGACGTCGTGAACGCATGGTGTTCAGATCCGTCCCTCGCGCACCATCAGCGCGATCAGCTCCGACCCGAATCCTTCCAGCGCACTGTCAAACCGATTCAGACGCGCCGCGAACGAGTTGTAGGCAAACGCCGCAGGAATGGCCACCGCGAGAGCGGCGGCCGTCGCCGACAGCGCGGCCGCGATACCCGGCGCGACCGCCGAGATGTTGCCGGACCCGGAATCCATGATGCCCGCGAACGCGCTCATGACACCCAGCACGGTGCCCAACAAACCGATCAACGGGCTGACGCTGCCGACCGTCGCGAGCCAGGTGATGAAGCGTCCGAGCTCCTCCCGCTCCTTGCCCGATTCAGCATCGAGCACCAGGCGCAGCGCCTCGACCTGCGACCCCGACAAGCGCGCCGTCCGATCCGAAGTGGCGCCGAGCGCGGGCTTCGTGTCATTCAGGAATTGCACCGCGCGCGCGAAAACCGCGGTAAACGCGCTGGGCTTGGCCCGCTGCGCCAGGAGGGTGGCCTCATCGATCCCGC
>CAZMGX010000401.1:0-4631 GCA_964565915.1 uncultured Gemmatimonas sp. | reverse complement strand
CTTTCGCAGAACGGCGTCGATTGCGGCCAGTCGAGCGGCCGGCGCGCACTCGCTGAGCAATCGCTGCCGGGCCTCGAGGTCGAGGTCGATCATCGCGCCGATCGTCCAGGGCAACTGCCGCGGGTCATCGGGGAGGACGGGCGGCGACTCGTCGCTGTCGTTGAGGGTGTTTACCGCTCGCACGACGCGCTTGAAGTTCGAGGCCACTTCGTCGGCGGCTACGGTCAGGGCGACGGGCGATCCGCTGGCCTCATCCTCGACAGGCTGTGCGCGGATCACGTGGTATGGGGCGTCGTCGTCGATGAACGCCTCGAGCGCGAACCGTTCGCGCCCGATGACCACGATGTTGCTGCGGCCATCGGGGAGCATTTCGACTTCCGAGACTTCGGCGACGCAGCCGATGCGGCCGGCCGGCAGCTGCCGTTCCCCGACGCCGCTGATGCCGCAGAGAATCCCGAACCGATTGTCACCGGCGCGGACGTCCTTCAACATCTGCCGATAGCGCGGCTCGAACAGATGCAGCGGGACCGCCGTGCCGGGGAACAGCACGAGGCCAAGGGGGAAGAGCGGCAGGCGGTCGAGCGTCACCGAATGATCAGTGGGATCAGCGAAAGGAGGCGATCGCGTCGGGGTCGAGTCGGTGCGACGGGAACCCGTCGGCGGCCGCATGTCCGAGAGCGACGAGCGCGGTAATCGTCGCGTGTGAAGGAATACCGAGCAAGGATTTCACCTGATCCGCCTGAAATCCGAGCATCGGGGAGGTCGCATACCCTTCCGACTGCGCGAGCAGCAACAAATACCCTAACGCGATGTTGGCCTGGGCGTTCCCCCACGCGGCGCGCTGCTCGACCGTCATGCCGCCCCACGTGCGTCGAAGCATGGCCAGCGTGGACGCGCGCTGTTCGGCGGAGAGTCCGGGATTCAGGATGGCCTCGAGGTTGGCCATCGTGTCCTCCATGTCGGCGTACATGGCGATGACGACGGGGGCCTCGCCGATCTGCTTCTGGTTGTAGGCCGCGGCCATCAGCTGCTGCTTGAGCGCGGTGTCGCGAACGACGATGAAGCGCCACGGCTGAGCGTTGAAGGCGGAGGGGGCGCGTCCGGTCAGCTCGAGGAGCGTGCGGACCTGATCCTCAGTGACGGGCTGGTCGGTGTAGCTGCGCACGGAACGTCGCACGCGTGCGGCGGCGGCGGCCGAGAGACGACCCGTTCCGATGGTGAATTCGCCGGTCGCGGACAGCAGGGCGGCTGCGCCTTCTGGTGATTGGAACATCTCAGTTTTCTCCTGTTAGTGTGACTACTATCGTTGTAACAACTATTTCGGCAAATGAACTAGTTCCCAGCCAGGTTCAGCTGGAGGCTGTTGAGCAGCCGGGCGAGCGCCTCGCGGTCGCTGTCACCAAGACCTGCCAGTGCCTGTGCTTCCGCGATCTGGACGGCGGGTGTGGCCTGAGAAAGCACTTCACGTCCTTTCGCAGTGATTCTGGTGTGCACCATGCGTCGATCATTATCGTCCCGAACTCGCGACACTAACGAGACAGTTTCAAGACGGTCCAGCAACCGTGTCACGTCAGAAGACGGTCCGGCGAGGCGTTTGCCGAGTTCGCTGCAGCCGAGTGATTCGTCTTCGGCCTGGGCCATAACTTTGAGGACTTCGTATTGGGCGGTCGTGAGTCCGTGCGGTTCGAGTGCGCGTGAGACCGCGCGGTCGACCAGTGCCGACGCTCCCCGAAGCCGTCGCAACGTCTGCGCGACGCTGTCCGGGTGGGACGGTTGGGCCTCTGGGCGATTGGAACTCATGGTGTAACGATGGTTGTTTCAACAAGTATTCGCAAGGGAGGATGAAGAGATCGTCTCGAGTGTCCGGTGTTCGCTACCGATCGTCCGGTTGCTCGGGTAGATTGCCGCTCCCAAGCGCGTCTGGCTTGGGTTGGGCGCCGTCGCCAAGTGGTAAGGCAGGAGACTGCAAATCTCCCACCGTCGGTTCGATTCCGACCGGCGCCTCCATGCGAGTAAGGAGCAACGAGTAGGGAGTAACGAGAAACGCCCCGGGCCGCTACGGCCGGGGCGTTTCTGTTGTTCCGACAAGACCCCCTCACCCCTCTAGAACCAGCGGAGGTTGAAGTCGTAGTCCCCGTAGCCCGACCGCTTATCGACGACGCGCACGATCGCCGTGTAGTCGTTCCGCGCGTTGGGCTGCTGAAGCACGATGACACTGCCTCGACCCCGGACGACGTCGAGTTGCATGTCCACCGGGCGGCGGGGCAACCCACGGCCGCGCAGGTCGAGCCGTTCGTTGCGCAACCGATTGCCGCTGCGGGTGATGTATTCGACCCGGCGACCCTGAATCCGGATGTCGAGCACGTCGTCGACGTCACCGCTCCAACTCAGGCGCCCGTCGTCGTTCCGGCCGCGTCCGCGATCGTACCGGTCGTCGTTGCCACGTCCGCGTCCGTTGTTGCGATTCCGATCGTCATCCCGGCCACGGTCCCAGTCTCCGTCACGACCACGGTCATCGTCGCGTCCGCGGCCCCAGTCGCCGTCGCGATCGCGGTCACGATCATTGTCGCGAGGATCCCAGCCATTGCCGGAATCCACCCAGGACACGATCAGCCGATAGTTGTCCTGTCCGCCACGCGGATCGCGGATGCGGAGGAGCGCCGTGTAGTCGTTTCGTGCCGACGGGTGCTGCAGGACCTCGACCTCGCCGCGCCCGCTCTCGCGGACCACACCGACCTGACCCACCTGCCGCGGCATGGCATCGCGCACGTTCAGCCGCGGACGATAGGTCTCGTCGAGGCCTCGGGCCCCCCGGGTTTGCACATCGCGGCCGCGGACGATGATGACGACTTCCTTGTCGACCGTGCCGCTCCACGTGAACAGCGTCCGATTGGCCGGCGGGATCGCGAGTGCTGGTGTGGCGGTGGCCGCAAAGAGCGCGAACGCAGCGGGCGACGCAAACAGGGTCCGACGAAGCAGTGACATGGTGCCTCCTGACTCAAGGGCTTCGAGTGTCTCCCGCACGAGGTGCGGGGGTTCGAAGTCTTGAAGAAGCATCAGCAGTGCCATTCGGCCCGGTGCCGGCGGCACCGCGCTACGTCGCGGTCAAGCGCCTGTCATATATGCGGATACGATCCTTTGATTGAGCTGGCTCGTTACCGGCCTGTCAGCGAGCGTCACCAATTGCGGACACTTCGCCGTGCGCCTCCCGGGACGGCGAGATCACCAAATCAGGATCTCGAATACTCCGCTCGCCGGTGATCGGCGGCAGCGCTTTCGCGGTGCTGTGTGGGGCCTCGTCGCGCAGCCGTCGGCGCGGACTCGCGGCGCGTGCGATGCGTCGCCACCAGGAGTCGTGGCGTTCGTTGGGCAGCTCGGCGAGGCCCAACGCATCGGGGCGATACCGGGCGATGGCATCGTTCGCCTGCGCGATCACGTGCCGGACCTGGTCGGCCGAGAGCGGCTCGAACGGCATGAACTGGAACGGATGGCGGCGCGCCTCTTCGGCGAAGGCCCGCATGGCGGACCACTCCGCCGACAGGCGCGGCATCAGCTCCAGCACGGAGGCCAGCAGCAACTTGGGGCTGGGCTGCTCGCCGAACGAGTACGCCAGATACCGATCCTGCGCGAGGCGCCAGAACGTTTCCGAAGCCTCGTTGATGCTGACCGCATCATACTCCAACGCGGTGCACATCAGGCCCCACAATACGTGGCGCTCGCGACCCTGCATGTTGCGGGTGGGTGACTCCGGCGCCTTGTGCCAGTGGCGCAGGTACCCGCGATCCATGACGTAGCCGGTCGGGAACCCGAGCCGCCAGAGGCGCAGATTGAGTTCGGTCCACTCGCCCCAGAACTGCCGTCGCGGGTTGAAGCCGCCGATGTCGGAGAACAAGCGACGGTATCCTGCCACGAGCATGCCCTGCACGGGCATGTAGCGCACGCCGTCGATGACGGTATACGGCGTCGATTCGCGCGGCTTGAAGCGCTTGTCGGTGTCTTCTTCGTATGAGGGCAGTCCGACGATGCCCAGCGGTCGTGTGCGCAAGGCCTCTTCGAGTGCGCCGAGGACATCGCCGTGCAGCGTGAGGTCATCGTCGACGAACGCGACCAACGGCGTGCGACACACCGCCAGTTGTACTCGCCGACCACCGCCGATGGTGGGATCGGTGGTGTTGACGTAGACCCGCAGCCTGAGCTCCGGGGCAAGGCGTTGAATGCGCTGCTCGATCGCAATCGGCTCTTCCGCCGTGGCGGCGTTGTACACGACCGTGACTTCGAATCGTTCGCGGCCCTCGAGTGCGCCGAGCGACGCCAACAGGCGCTGCAAATACTCCTCGCGCCGAGGAATCGTGAGCAGGCTGATCGTCCAGAGCGCGCCATCGGCGGTGTGATTCCGAGCCATCAGGGGTACTCCGCCGTGTGAGAGGACAACAGGGTCGCGGGCAGGTGCTCGAGCATTTCCAGCCAGGCGCGGGTGCCGATGGTGGTGAGGACCGTCACGTCGGGCACGTCGCGAAGCGAAGGATGTACCCCGTTTGCGTCGTTTTGGACCGCAAAGGCCACGTCGGCGGCTTCCAGCAGAGATCGGTCGTTTTCACCATTGCCGAAACCGAAGATGCGCACCGCGCCGG
>CAZMGX010000400.1:0-4633 GCA_964565915.1 uncultured Gemmatimonas sp. | reverse complement strand
AGCGCCGCGTGACTTCGAGCTCCTGCGCCAGCGCCACTTCCTGGCTGTCACCCGCGCGCAACGTTGCGCGCAACAGGTCGGCCACACGCACGACGGTGCGCTGAGCCAGCGCCGGATCGCGACCGATCAGTGCCACAACCGAGTTGAGCGCGTTGAACAGGAAGTGCGGATTGAGCTGCGCTTGCAGCGCGCGCAACTGTGCCTGAGCCAGATCGGCGCCCATCCGCGCCGCAATCAGACGCTGTGCCTGCCAGTTGGTGTACCAGCGAAAGGCGATCTGTGCACCCACGATGGCGCAGAACAACACGACGAACGTGTCGCCATAGGAGCGCACGCCGATGACGATCGTGCTTTCCAGGCCCCGCCGCTCGCCAATGCCGAAGAGAATGGACAGTTCGGCCTGCAGCAGGATCTGGAGCGTCACGATGACGATACCAAGCGGCACATGCACCGCAATCGCCTGCAGTACTCGGCCGCGCTCGAACGGCGCGCGGTTGCCAACGGCCCAGATCACCATCGACCAGATGCTCCAGGCACCCCACATTCCCAGTTGCGCGACCAGCAGCGCCCCAAGGGACAGGTCCGGATTGAGTCGCGAGGGAACCAGGCGAAAGCCGAGCGTGCCGACCAATGCCGGCACGACCCAGAATGCCAGCAGGAACAGCCGGAACCGCCGCTCGGGATTCAATGCCGCGTCAGACCTCGCCGGCGAGTCGTCGCGCCACGGCGGCGCGATAGTTTCGACTCACTCGCAACCGGGTGCCGTCGCGCAGGATCATGATCTGGTCGCCGCCAAACCACGGCTGCAGTTCCTTCATCGCGCGCATCTCCACGATCGTGCGTCGATGAATGCGCATGAACCGGCGCGGGTCGAGCCGCGACTCGAGACTGCTCAGCGTCTCGCGCACCTGGTACTTGTCACGTCCCGAATGCAGCACCACGTAGTTGCCGTCACTCTCGATCCACTGCACGTCCGCCAGCATCACGACGATCGTACGCTGATCCTGCTTGACCACCAGCCGATCGGTCCACTTGGCGGCCGCCGGTGCCGTCGGCCGAGGGCTCGCGACGCCACTACTGGTCAGCAAGTTGCTCATGACCCGGGCTTGCGCCAGCAACTCGCCGGTACTGTGCCGTGTCGTGGCCCGCTGCCACGCGGCCGTGAAGCGCTCGTCGTCGAAGGGCTTGAGCAGATAGTCGGTGGCGGCCACCTCGAACGCGCGGATCGCGAATTCGTCGTGCGCGGTCACGAAGATCGTCGCCGGCATCTGCTCGGCGCCCACGGCGTCGACCACCTCGAACCCCGTGCGGGCGGGCATCTGGATGTCGAGGAGCACCACATCGGGCATCCAACCCTGGATCAGCTCGACGGCCGCGTCACCATTGCCGGCTTCGCGCAACGTTGCCGTCGGCGCATGGGCACGCACAAGGTCGGACAAGCGCTCACGGGCCAGCGGCTCGTCGTCAGCGATCAGGACACGTTCGATCATGCGGAGGGGGAAGGCATGTCTCAACGGTGTGTCGGTGATGGCCCGAGGGGCAAGCTCAGCGGGATCAGCCGTCACGCAGCCGTGGCGAGACGATGGCGGTTTGACGCTATCGCGCGGGGCGACCCTCGACCGCGCGGGCATGAACCCAACGAGCGGCCAATACCCCGCCAATGAACCCGCCGAGGTGTCCCTGCCAACTGACGCCCATCTGCCCGGGCAGGACACCCCAGACCATGGCGCCCCACGTGGCGGTTACGCCAAGGCTCACGAGGACCGTCATGAGTCGCCTCGCAAAAATCCCCGCCGTCATGAGGTAGCCGAGGTAGCCGAAGATGACACCGCTGGCTCCGATGTGGACCGAGCCCGGAGCCCCCAGCAGCCACGACATCAGCCCCGAGGAGAGGGTCGCGGCGACGGTGACGCGCGCGAACGTCCATCGACCTCCCGCCAGTACCAGCCATCCGAGCACGAGGAACGAGAGGCTGTTGGCCGAGAGGTGCGCAAGATTGCCGTGCAGGAATGGGGCAAAGAAGATGCCGCGAAGTCCGTCGACTGATCGCGGAATCACGCCGAACACCGATAGGGCGCCCCCGAGTACGGCATTGACCCCCAGCACCACCCAGGCGAGCCCGAGTGGAATGCCCAGCGTCAACGCCTGCGCAGCCGCCGACCGCGCCAACGACCTCGGCGCCGAGGTCGTTGGCTTTGCCATCGGTGCGCGTCGAACGGGTGAGGGCAATGTCATGGGTGGAGGAGGCTACCGCGGCTTGCCAGTGTGGGAAGCAATTTCGTTTGCTACTTGCCTACGGGCGAACCCGTCCGAAAGTTCAAGAAGGCGGTGTTCTCCAGGCGGCGCTTCCGGGCTTCCTCGGTACGCTCCGTCCCTTGTCGGACACGCGTCGGCACCAAAGCGTCTCCTCACCACCGTGCGTGGTGACACACTGACTGCCATGCCCATCGCGCCAAGAAGGTCGCCGTTGTCGTTGACGCTCCTCGAGTCGGGGCGCACCACCTCGGTGGGACATCGAATGGTGGTCGGCGCCAGCATTGCCGGTCAGGTCGCGGCGGTGTTCGGTGTGGTGATGGGTTTCGCGGCGGTGCGCGCCCGGATGCCGCAAGAGAAGGCCGAGGAGCGGCCGAGTTTCCTCGCGCCGTTCCGCCAGACGATGCCGCGGCCGATCCAGGAGCGGCTCAGCTTCGTCGCCCTTGGTGGTCCCGTGGCGCCTGTGGTGCAGTCGGCGCCGACCACACCGGCCCCGCGCCCAACGGAGGCCCCGATCCCCGAGGCGAGTGGAGGTGACGGCCGCACGGTGAGTGATGCCCGCGACGAGGTGCCGATGCGCGCCTTCTCCGACATCGAGGTGGATTCGGCGGTGGTGCGTGACTCCACCAGTGCGGGGCCGGAGTATCCGCCGCTAATGCTGGCCAAGGGCATCGAGGGCTCCGTGCTGGCGACGTTCATCGTCGACACAACGGGCCGCCCTGACACCACATCGTTCATTGCGCTCGAAGCGACACATCCTGAATTCACGGAAGCCGTTCGTCTGGCATTGCCGAAGATGAAGTTCCGGCCGGCGATGATGGCGGGTGTCCGCGTGCGTCAGCTGGTCGAGCAACGATTTGGCTTTCGCGTGATCAATCCGGTGGTTGCCACCCCGACGCTACCAAAGAAGCCATCGGACTGAACAGCGGCGTCGGCCACTGTGCTGGCGTGCACCATTGCCAGCGGGCGCACTTCGTTGGCTCGCGCACCGTGGGTTCGCCCGGTGCTGCGGTGACGACGACAAACAGCGTGACGTAGCGTCGGCCGCGCTCCGGGAAATCATTCACGCTGTACGGACCGGGAACACACGTTTGCAGGGTCAGGCCAGTTTCCTCGAGCAGCTCGCGTCGGGCGCACGCTTCGATGGTTTCATCGGCTTCGAGGTGTCCACCAGGCGGCGCCCACGTGCCGGCACCGTGGCTGCCCAGGCGCTCGCCCAGCAACACCTGTCCGTTGCGGACGACGATGACGCCGACGCCGATGAACACTTCGAGTGGTCGATCGCTCACGGGTGTGCGTGTGTCATCAGGAGTTGGATGGCTGTGGGACAATCCAGGATGCTCCCGCGGAAATCTCGCGCGTGATCCGGTCGAAGCGAACTACCTGTGTGCCGTCAAAGGAGAACCACGCCCAGTCCGCATCCCCCTCACGGGCAGCGACGGAGGTCTCAACCGCGGTGCGCGCTATGTCGATCGACCTGACGCACAGCGGGGCGCCGGAGGCGAGGGCGTATGATGCGGTGGCGCCGGAGCTTGCGCGACTGGTGGCCGGGGACGAACGTTTGAGCGTCGCAAGACAACGCGCGAGTAAGCGTGCTAGGTTGACCAAGCCAATACACGTTAGGGAGCTTCAGCACCACTGGAGAATCAGAATGAAGAAGACCCACCACCTGCTCGCGTGCCTGGCGCCCATCGTCGCGAGCGCGGCGTTCCCAGCGGTTGGCTCTGCCCAAGCGAAACTCGAGCCAAGCGTCATCAACATCGCAGACGTTCAGTGGAGCGCACCCGGAAACAGGCCGTGCTACCCGCAAGGTGTCCAGACCGCTCAGCTGGGGATAGACCCAGACAACGAGGGGCCTGCCTATGTCGCGCGATTTCCTCCAGGGTCAACGTTCGAGCCGCATTGGCACACCCACAACGAGTTCGTCGTGGTCGTCAGCGGCAACGGGGCGATCGTCCTCAATGACAAGCGCCACGCTCTCTCCCCCGGCAGCTATGTAGCAATTCCAGGCCGGGTCCCCCACTCCTGGCACGTTCCCACTGGCGGCCCACCGTTGGTCATCCAAGTGCGGCGGTCCGGGCCCGCTGACTTTCATTTCGTGGACTGCGCGACACGCTGAGTGCCCATCAGTGAACCACGGATTCCGTTCTTCCTCCGGGTCATCAGGGTCCTGCGGAAGGACATGGAGCGAACGGTGCGGGCGGAAGTTCTCTACGGCGATGCCCTCGTGATCCAGCGACTTGTGGGCTGGTCTACCGATAAGATTCGGCGCGCCGCCCCCTAACGACGCTTGCTGCCGGCAGCCGAGGATAAGGATGCAGTTGTGGGCAGCCGCAGTATTGTTGATGAGACAGTCGGCGGCCGCCCCACAACTGCTTTT
>CAZMGX010000399.1:0-4668 GCA_964565915.1 uncultured Gemmatimonas sp. | reverse complement strand
TCCTGCGGGGGCCGCCATCCGTCGAGTGCCAGCGACCCGGCCGTCGTCGGCAGGTCGGTCGTCTCGAAGTTGTCCTTCACGATCATGGGCACACAATGCAACGCGCCGACGGGGCCGCTCGCGGCGAATCGTCGATCGAGCGAGTCGGCGATGGTCAACGCGGCGGGGTTCACGACCACCAGCGCATTGATCGCCGGCCCGCGTTTGTCGTACGCCGCGATGCGGTCGAGATAACTCTGGACGAGACGGCGACAGGTGAGCGTCTTCGCGCGAAAGGCCGCGTGGACCTGGGCGATGGTCGTTTCTTCGACCCGAAAGTTGCCGCGGGCTTGCTGCGCTGATGTGGGCGCGGCGGTCGCGATGAGCAATACTGCCGCCAAAGACAGGCGGCGTCGCACTCGCGGGGCGCCGCAAAATCCCGGGCTCGTTGAGGCGAGCCGAGAACAGCGGATATGTGCGGGAGACATTCCCGAATCTAGCACGACTTGTCCCTGAGAGGAAAAGCACTGAACCGCAGGGGTCGCAGGGGGCGCAGGGATGTGATCATTAAATCTACGCGGTTCATCCGTTGGTATCCGTTCTTATCCGTGGAGGCAGTTCGCGGCCCATTCTCCCCTAGCGGATAACCTGATAACGGATATCGTAGTTCTCTCTGTGTCGGAACGAACGCACGCGGCACCGACCTTCCCCTTTGCAATCCAATGTGATGCCTCGACTGAAACACGATCGGATTCGGATGCCTCGACTTCTGCTGGCACTGGCGAGTGCAGCCGTGACTGCGCCGCGTGCCGACGCACAGTCCATTACGCCGAAGTTCGCGTGGCCAACGACGGCCGTCGCCGAGTTGCAGACGACTGGCGCCTCGCGCACGTCGGCGGGCGGTCGCGAAGACTCGTCGCGCTACGTCACGCGCTCACGGGTCGCGGTGCAGCCGGACGCCCGCGGTCTGCTGATCACGAGTGGTCCGACGCAAACGATCGAGGGCACCATTGGCGGGTCCACTGGAGGGCCCTCCATCGATGGCATGTTGAAGCTGGTCACCCGGTACCTCGTGTCGACGGACGGTCGCTTCATCGGACTGACCGACACGATGGTCCTGAGGCGGCAGGTCGATTCGGCGGCCCAGCCCTTCCTGCAGCAGTTGGCGGCGTTGCCACCACAGATGCGCGAGGGCCTGAGCGGCATGTTCTCGATCGCGACGCTCAATCGTCAAGCCGAGCGCAACTGGTGGCAGCAGACGGGCGCGCTGGTCAGCCGCTCGTGGGCGCCCGGCGATTCGGCGTTGCTGCAGTATGCCGAGCCCCTGCCGACGCTGCCGGGGGCGGCGATCCCGTTCACCCAGAGCATTCGGTACGCCGGCGTGGTCGCGTGCCCAGCCGGGCACGCGGGGCCAACCTGCTGGCGCTTCACATCGCAGACCACGATGGACATGTCGTCCATGCGCAAAGGCCTGCTTCAGTCACTGAAGCAGATGGGCATCGAAGACGAGTCGATGCTCGACCAGATCCCGATCCCTCGCACATCGCTGTCGCAGATCCTGATCTACGATTCGGCGACGGCGCGCCCGCTCGAGATCACAGTGCAGACGACCGTGGAGAGTCCCGGCGCTCCTGCCATGAACGTGCCGGGCACGAGTATGCGGTCCGACGTCGTTACGCGGTACATCTGGAAGTAACGCATGCCTATCCGATTCGAGTGGCGGGCCGTCAGTGCAGTTGGGTTGGCAATGCTGACAAACCAGCCAGCGGCCCGCGCCCAGTCCGTCACGCCGGTCATGCGGTGGCCGGTCAACGTGCAGGTGGAGGCACGCACCACCACGACGACTATTCAGCGCAGCGTCACGGAGACCGACTCGTCGCAGAGCACCGCCACGAGACGATTCGTGGTCCGCGCGCATCCCGAGGGGCTGATGGTCTCGCTGGATGCGGATCCCGTCACGGCAATGATGCCGATCAACGGCGGACAGGCCAGTGTCGGTTTTCTGACGAACGTGGTGCCGCGCGACTTCATCGTATCACCGGCCGGTCGCTTTCTCCGCCTCGACGACACCGTGGCGCTGGCGAAACGCACGCGCGAACGGTGGACCGCCGGCCTGCCCGCGCAGATGACCGCGACGCCAGAGTTCGAAGCGTCCATTCAGCAGCTGGTTTCGATGGAAAGGACCACCGCCCGAAGCCGAATGGAGTGGGACGACCTCATCGGACACCTCATCGGTCGCGAATGGACCGCAGGTCGCCCCGTTACCGTCACCGCCGCATCCACCAACGATCTGGCGTCTGGCTTGCAAGTCACCAACTTGCGCACCGTGACGTTTCGCGGCGTCACCGCATGCCCAGCCGACGGTGGTGCACAACAGTGCTGGCACTTTGACACCCATACGGCACTCGACTCGGCGGCACTTCGACGATCGGTTCGCAACAATGCCGCGAGATTCCAGCTTGAAGCGAAGGATGTCGACGCGTTTCCGCTGCCCTATCACGCGACGTTCAGCACGCATGTCGTGGATGCCGCCACGGGTCGACCGCTTCGGCGCGAGGAGTCCAGCGCGATGACCGACGCGGAACGCACCTACATCAGCCGCCACGTGACGGTGTACACGTGGCGACCGATGTAGTACACAGCTCAGGCGCTGCCTGAAAGGCCTACTTGCTCTCCCAGACGTTGTCCTTCGGATCGCGGTCCGGGAAACGGCCGAACGGATCGAGCGTGATCTTCTCGACCTTTCGTCCGCCGAACACGAGGTCGGCCGTGAAGGTGCGCGACCCGCTGAACCACACGTCGACGGGCCACGTGACGATCGCCGTCGTGGCATCCTTCATCACCGCGTTCTTCATCGGCCGGATCGCGGGGCCGTTCGCCGCAAACTTCACCTCGAGCACCACCGGCGACGGCATCTGACCATCCTGCGCCACGGTCACCGTCGTGCGAATGCCCGCGCTCTTCACGCTTGCCAGGCGCCCGTCCACACTCTCCGTCGTGAACAGCCAGTAGTACCAGAACCACGAGAAGTCTTTCCCCAGCGCCTTGTTCATGAAGAACATGTAGTCCCACGGCGACGGGTGCTTGAACATCCACGCGATGCCCCACTCGCGATGCGCGCGCTGGACCGCGCTGTCACCAACGATGCCGCCCAGCATCGACAGCATCAACGGCGTCTTGGAATACGTGGTGAATCCGTAAAACTGGGGTCCGCCGTAGTTGGCGTTCCACATCATCGGCGGCTCGGCTTCATTTCCGCTGATCGTGCCATACTTCTGCCCTTCGCCATCCAGCACCGGCGCTTCCTTCTTCGCATCGGCGTCGGAGAGGATGTTCATGTACTGATTGAATCCCTCGTCCATCCAGCCATACCACGTCTCGTTGTTGCTTACCACCATCGGCCACCACATGTGCGCGGTTTCGTGGTCGGCCGCACCCTGATTGGAGTTGATCACCATCGGGTACTCCATACCCGCGCTCGGTCCGTCCTGCAGCGTCAGCTGCGGAAACTGATACGGGAACCACAGCGAAGAGTAGAACTCCAGCGCATGCCGAGCGATCTGACCCGCCCGCGCATACGCACCCGCGCGGCCCGGCAGATACACCATGTGAATCGGCACGACACCCTTGCCCGGAATGGTGGCGCGTGTTGCCTCCCACACGTACTTCTTCGCCGTCGCCCACGCAAAGTCGTTGACCGTGTCCGCGTGGAATTTCCACGTCAGTCGACCCGTCGCACCGCCCGCCGCCGTGGCCTGCCCAGGCCCCACTTCCGAGGGCCCCACGATCATCGTGTTGGCATCGGTCGTCAGCGCCTGCTGCAAGCGCTGACGCGCCTGCGGGGTGAGCACCTCCTCCGGGTTCTGCAACACGCCGGTCCCACTCACGACCCAGCCGGCGGGCACGTCGATGTTCACATCCCACGTACCGAAGTTGTTGTAGAACTCCGACGGGCCGAGGTACAGCTCGGTGTCCCAAGCACGCAGGTCGTCGTACACAGCCACGCGCGGGTACCACTGCGTCGGCTGGAACAGCGTATCGGCCCAGCGCTGCACCATGCGGTGTCCGGACCCCGGTCCACCGGGAAGCTTGTGTGACCAGTCGATCTCGAGCACGGCCGTCGCCTTCGACGCAAGCGGTGTCGCGAGTCGCACGCGGGCAACGGTCGACTTCGGGTTCTGCAGGACGGGCACACCCGCACTCGGCGCATTCGCAGCGTTGGCCGCCGCGTTCGTCGCAGCACGCGCGCCCGTGCTGCCGTCACCGAGTGGACCGGTCGGCCCCAGATTGGCCGCCTTGCCGTCGACAACCAGGCGGCTGATCACCATCCCGTCCGTCACCTCGGCCGGCACCCACGGCGCGGCATGCGGGGCGTTGCCGAGGAAGTGGTTGGGATCGAGCCGCAGCCCGATGACCGACAATGCGTCGGGGCTGTTGTTGTGGATCGTCACCCGCGCCGTACCAGTCAGGCGCTGCCTCGACGGATCAAGTGACACGTTGATCCGATAATCCGTACGCAGCTGCCAGTAGTTGCGGCCGGGACGACCGGTCGAGTCACGCGTGCCAGCCACGAGTGCGCGGCGAATGGCGTTCGTGATGGGGATATCGCGGCGCACCGCACGCTCGGGCAGGCGCGGCGCTTGCGCGACGCCCTCGGCGCAGGGGAAAATCACGCCCGCCAGCAGCAGG
>CAZMGX010000398.1:4478-4686 GCA_964565915.1 uncultured Gemmatimonas sp. | reverse complement strand
GGGTCCAGCGCGCACGCGGCCGGCGCGCCGTGGCGCGGGCAGAGTGCGCTTGACGCGGTGATGCTGATGGCGCAGGGCTGGGAGTTCCGTCGCGAACACCTGCGGCTGCAGCAGCGCTCGCATTACGTCATCAAGGACGGCGGCGATCAGCCGAACGTCGTCCCCAGCACGGCCAGCATCTGGTTCTACTTCCGTGAGCAGGACTATC
>CAZMGX010000398.1:0-4468 GCA_964565915.1 uncultured Gemmatimonas sp. | reverse complement strand
CGCGCACGATGGCGCTGTTCGACATCGGCAAGAAGATCGCCGAAGGCGCGGCGATGATGACCGACACGAAGCTGGACACGATCATGGTTCTGGGCTCGGGGTGGTCGGCCCATTTCAGCAAGCCGATCGCCGAAGCGATGCACAAGAACGTGCAGACGGTGGGCATGCCCAAGTGGGATGAGAAGGACCAGACGCTGGCGAAGGGCATTCAGCGCGAGTTGGGCTCGCCTGACTTCGGGCTCTCGTCCCAGGTGAACTCGCAGCTGCGCGGCGCCGAGACGCCGCAGAACTGGATGGGCGGTGGTTCGGACGACATCGGTGACGTGGCGTGGAACGTGCCGACGATCACGCTGCGCTTCCCGTCGAACATTCCGGGTCTGCCCGGTCACAACTGGGCGAACGCGATTTCGATGGCGACGCCGATCGCGCACAAGGGCGCGCTGGCCGGTGCGAAAGTTCAGGCGCTGACGATGCTCGACATCATGCTGACGCCGAAGGTCGTGGCCGACGCGTGGGCCTACTTCAAGGACGTGCAGACGAAGGAGATCAAGTATCAACCGTTCATTCGTCCGTCCGACAAGCCGCCGACGTGGCTGAATGCGGACATCATGGCGCGGTATCGTCCGCAGCTGCAGAAGTTCTACTACGACCCGACGAAGTACAAAACGTATCTGGAGCAGTTGGGGATCGAGTATCCGACGGTGCGTCCGATCGAGACCAAGCCGAAGGGTCCGTGAGCGACGTGACGGAACAGCTGGTACCGGGTCGGCGCGGGTTCGATGGCGCCGACATCATCTTCACGATGAACGCGGCCGCGCAGCAACGCGCGGCCGCTGGTGTCTCGGTCATCAACGCCACCGTCGGTGCGCTGCTTGACGACGATGGCAAGCTGGTGGTACTCGACTCGGTGATGGCGCACTACCGCGCGCTCACGCCGATGGAGATCGCGCCGTATGCGCCGATCGCCGGCGACCCCGCGTACATCCTGGCGCTGACGCAGCGTCACTGGCCCGAGGTGGCGAGTTATGGCCAGGGTGTGGCAACGCCAGGGGGCACCGGTGCACTCGCGTTGAGCCTGCGCAACCTGCTGGAACCCGGCCAGCGATTGCTGACGGCGGCGCCCTACTGGGGTCCGTACGCTACACTGGCGATTGAGAATCGCGTGGTGGTGAACACGGTGCCCTACCCTGCCGCGGGTACGTCACTCGACATCGCCGCGTGGCGCGCAAAGGGCGAGGAGATTCTGCGTGCACAAGGTCGGCTGTTGTTGTGGTTGAACGATCCGTGTCACAACCCGACCGGGCGTAGCCTGTCGACCGAGAACCGCCGCGCGTTGTTGCAGCTGTTGCGTGAGCTCTCGTCGCTTGGCCCCGTGACGTTGCTGCTGGACTTCGCGTATCTCGACTACGCGCGCGATCGGTCGGCGGTGCGCGCCGCGCTCGACGACTATGGCGCGTTCGGTGCCGAGGGTCGCGTGCTGGTGGGAGCGAGTCTCAGTCTGAGCAAGGCGTTCACGGTGTACGGCGCACGTGCCGGGGCGCTGGTGTTTCCGTGGAGCACGGACCCGGCGTTGTTCGCCGCGTTGTCGACGAGTTGCCGCGGCACCTACAGCAATTGTGCGCGGGCGCCGATGAGTGTGCTGAAGCGTATGGCGGCGGACGCCGAGGGGCAGGCCACGTTGCTGGCCGAGCATCTGCGCTGGAGTGCAGTGCTGATCGAGCGCGCCGATGCGCTCGATGCGGCGTTGCGCGCCGAGGGACTCGCTGGCGCGCCGTGGGATGGCGGATTCTTCATCACCCTCGAGATGGACGAGCCCATGGCGGCATGCGAGCGCCTGATGGAGGCGGGGGTGTTTACGGTTCCAATTCCGGAAGGGCTGCGCGTGGGCGTGTGTGGGTTGCGCGTGAGTGACGCACCGCGGTTTGCCGCCGCGGTGAAGGCGGCACAGCCCTAGTCCCGTTGCGGGCCAGGCGGAGCGCTGCTTCGAGCGCCTCCGACGCCGGCACGCGAACGTCCGGCTGCACGCCGCCCGCCGGATTGTTCATCCCCCAGTCGTACGCGATGAGCGGCAGATCCACCTCCATACCGGTGCCCTTGAGTTGCATGAAGAACAGGTTGCCACCCGTGTGCGCACGCAGGCTGCCGCCGGTGGGATCGCCCACGACGGTCACACCGGGTTGACGCGCCAGCAGGCGCAGCATGATGTGCGATGCCGAACTGTTGACATAACTCGTCAGGACGTAGACGCGGCCATTGAACGCGTCCGGTGATCGCCGAATCGACGTGGGCCACGATTCGTTGTCCTTGAGGTCGAAGGTGCCGTCGCCCCGTGGGGTCACCTTGCCGCGTCGGTCGTAGAAATCCTTGTCCCACGTGTTGAGCAGCGGCTTCAGCGATGACGGGACGACCTCGTAGGCGACGTAGCGGCGCACGGGCGGCAGCGTCAAGTCCGCACGAATCAGATGCCGCAGCAGGAACGCCGCCCCTTCATCCGACCCTCCCTCGTTTTCGCGAAGATCCAGTACCAGCGACTTCACGCCTTCGCGCGCCAAGGCGCGAAAGGTGCGCGTGACGAAGGGTGCCCATCGGTCGGCATCGCGGCCGTAGTCGAACGCGTCCACCCGCAGGATGGCGACCGCGCCATCACGCGTCAGCTCGTGCAACGGTCGGTCGGGTCGCACGGGCACCGCGCGGGCTCGACGGACCGCCGACGGCATGGAGGCCACCTGCACGGTCGTGTCCCGCGCGGCCCCAGGCCGTCGCAGGGTGACCGCGTAGGCGCCGCGTTGCGGTGGGAGGATCAAGGGCAGGAACACATCGATGGCCTCGAATTCCTTGCGATGCCGAAAGTCCAGCAGCGCCCGTCGTTTTCCGGCGTCGTCACCATCGCCTCGGAGGTACGGCATGAGCATCGCGATGATCCGCGCCGTCGGGACACCGTTCACCGCCCTCACGGTGTCACCCGGGAGGATCGCGAGGTCCGGCCGCCGGACCGTGTCGAGACCGGTGCGCCTTACCACCCACTCGTCATTGGGCAGCAAGTCGTATTCGAACGGCAGTTTGTCGGCACCATCCGTCAGCCACTGATGTACGGCCCGCGGCTGGTTCCAGAAGCTCAGGTACGTGTGGCTGCACTGTAGGCTGGCGGCGAGCGCCGAGAGCGCCAGAAACGTCTCGCCGCGCGTGCGGGGCACGCCGAACCAACCACGGAGTGAATCGACGCGTGCGGCCCAGCCGGCCGGTGTGTTGTAGCGGTACAGCGCCGGATGCAACGCGCGGAACGCCGAGTCGAGCATCGCCAGATCGCCCTGCGTGGCGTCGGCTGACACCAGCGTGTTGCGCAACACGGCCGTCGAATCGGCCGACAAGGCAAGGGGAACAGCGCGCGGTGCCTGCGCACAGGCGTTGATCGGCCCCGCCAGAACGGACAGGATGGCCGCGGGAACCAGACGGAACAGGGTGCAGCGAGTCATGCGACATCTCCGGGAGGAATTGGACGGCGGCATGGTAGGGGCACGCGTCACCCGGCAGGTCTCAATGGCGTCTATGCGGCCAGATTTTTGTCCGCTGAGACGTCTCAGTTCCGGTTCATCCGGAGGATTTCTCTTTGTGCGCCTCGCGATAGGCACTGGGGGTGCAATTCATGTACGTCACGAAGGCCCGCTGGAAGCTGGCCTTGGAGTTGAAGCCGGCGTCGAATCCGATCTGCACCAGGTCCCGGGTACTTCCGCGTCGCAGCTCGGCGGCAACGGTCTCGACGCGCTGGCGGTTTATGCACTCGTTGAACGTTTGCCCCAGGCCCTGATTGAGGGCGCGTGACAGGTAGCTGGTGTTGGTGCCAAGGTGCCGGGCCAAGGTCGCCAGCGTCAGTTGTGGGTCGGCGGCCCAGCGGTGCTCGCGCATCTGCTCCAGGTATCGCGCCCCCAGTACCGACCAGTCCGGCTCGCGGCGCGTATCCGGCCCACCCGGCGCTGTACCGGCCGGTGCGTCAGACGAAGTCGTCGAGTCCGGGTCGGACGGGGACGTCGACGGTGACGCCGACGACCATGAGGGCTGCGGATACAGGGTTGCTGCATGGCGTAGCGCGAACAGCCCCAACACCCACGCGATCCCCGCCTGGAACACGTACACGGGAAACTCATCGATGTAGCTGAGGGGCCGAATGAGCGCATCGATCACAGCGGCCATCAGGAGCACCGCGCCGGTCAGGGCGAACGCCGCCACGAGGACGGATAGCCAGCGAAGCCGATACTCCTCCCGACTCGACAGATGCGCATCCAACCACCGCTGATACGCGCCGATGCGGCGAGTGGCTTTCCACGCATAGAGCGCTAGAGCGCCGAGCGACGCGAACGTCACGAAGGGAGCGACGAACGGGTCGACGACGTGGATGGCGATCCAGTCCTTCTGCGCCTGCGTGGCGATGAGGAACACCGCACTCGTGGCCACGGTGTGGACGACGCCGGGC
>CAZMGX010000397.1:0-4700 GCA_964565915.1 uncultured Gemmatimonas sp. | reverse complement strand
GGCGCCGATGTCAGCCGCATGGGGCAGGGCTCGGGCGACGACTGGAAAGGCGGGGTGCGGGCATGCGGCAGGGAGGGGCGGTGGGCGAGTTCCTGGTGCGTCACATTGCGCCCAGCGGGCGGCGCGTGAACAATTGAACAATACATCGTCTTCCCGATTGTCGCGCCGTTCCGGCACGTCACCGATGGACGACTCCTCCGTAACCGAGCCATGAGCGACGATTTCAGCGCGCGATACCGACTCCTCAAGTGTATCGCCGTCGATAACGGCATTCGTACCCACAGCGCCCAGGAGCTGGCCACAGGGCGGGTGGTATTGGTGCATCTCGCGGATGCGGCCGGGCCGGAGCTGGTCGAGGATCTGCGTTCGAAGCTCGGACGGCTGGGTGGTGCTGACCGCAACCGCGTCTTGGAGACGGCGACGATCCCCTCGGGGTTTGCCGTCGTGACCGAATTCGTGACCGGCATGACGTCGCTGCGCGGGTGGTTGGAGGCGCGTCTGGCGAGCACGTCGAGCACGGACAATCTGATCGTCAAACCAACCGGTATCGTGACGGCGATGCCAGCCGTCGCGGTCGACGTGCCGCCAGCCGTCGCGACTCCGCCATTCGCGGCGTCGGCCCCGGCTCCCACGGCCCCGCCGCTCGCCCCGCCGTTGGCTCCGCCGTTGGCTCCGCCGTTGGCTCCGCCGTTGGCTCCGCCTCTCGTGCCTCCCGTGCCCCCCTCGCCTGCGGCGAAATCGGCGGGAGAGTTCACCTCGCTGTTTGGTGCGCCGACGCCGCCGCCACCGCCGCCTCTGCCGGAGGTTCTTCCGCCGCTCACCACCGGCCCGGTCGCGACGTCTGCGTCGGCGGCGCCGGCTCCCGGCGCTTTTACGCAAGCGTTCGGCAGCATGGCGATGCCACCCGCTCCACCCGCGCCTCCGGTCGTTCCGCCAACGCCTCCGGCCGCGCCGCTTGGGGCGCATGCTGCCGTGACGCCGCCGGTCGCGCCGACTTTAGCTCCGCCTGTTGCTCCGCCGGTTGCACCGCCTGTAGCCCCGCCGCTGGTTCCGCCGGTCGCACCGCCGGGTGCGTTCACGCAGATGTTCGGGAACCCGTCGTTGGCGCCCGCCGCACCGACGGGAACGCCGCCGCTGGCTCCGCCAATGGCTCCGCCAATGGCTCCGCCAATGGCTCCGCCTATGGCCCCACCGATGGCCCCACCGATGGCTCCTCCAGTGGCACCTCCGGCCGCAGCCCCGGGTGCGTTTACGCAGATGTTCGGGAGCCCGTCGGCGCCGACCGCCGCATCGACGGGAGCCCCGCCGATGATGCCACCGATGATGCCACCGATGATGCCACCGATGATGCCACCCATGGCGCCGCCGCCAGCCCCTCCAGCGCGCACCGGCCCGGGCGAATTCACGCAGATGTTCTCGGCACCACCGACCGCCGCGCCGTTGCCGGAATCATCACGGCAATCACCGTTCGCGGCGAGTACGCCGCCAGTGTGGTCCTCGACGCCGAATGCCGGCGGATCGCCGCCGCAAAGTCCGATGGCGATGCCGCCACTCGCGTCACCGCCACTCGCGTCACCGCGTTCGCCGTCCGACCAGGCACAACCGATGGGCGGGGCCACCGGCGCGATGCGCGGGATTTCCCCCGCGGGTGGCGGGTCGATGGGATCTGCCGCGGGATCGGTGTCGCCGCTGTTCGGCAACACGCCCGCGGCCGCGCCGCCACCCTACGATCCGGTGCCGACGCCGGCCCCGATGTCGAACTCTCCGCTGTTCGCGCCGACGCCTCCCCCTCCGCCACCACAGAGTGTGGCGCCACCCGCCGCAGCCGGTGGCATGATGCCGGGTGTCCTGCCCCCGCCGGTGTTCAAGGACGCCGGCGCAACGCCGCTGTCGACGCTGGGCGGCGCCAAACCCGCGCAGACCGCAGGGCCGAGTGAGTTTACGCAGCTCATCAGCCGATCACCGGCGCCCGTGGTTGCGGAGCCACCTGCGCCCGCACCCGCCGTCAGCAACGCAGAGGCGAAGGGGAAGCGTCGACTGCCGATGGGGCTCATCATCGTCATCAACGCCGTCATTTTGATCGCGGTACTGCTTGTCGTCTTCGTGATGAAGCGCCCGGTACCAACCGTGCCGACCGCGCCGAAGGCGCCGGCCGTCACGGCACCCGCGGTCAAGGCGCCGGCCATCAAGCCATGAGGATCACGGGATCGGCCGAAACAAAAGACTCCACGGATAAAATCAGATACCAACTGATTACACGGAGATAACGCGGAACGAGCCGGAGGTGTTACCGCAGCACGATCACGAGCTCGAACCGTGCATCGACCAGTTCCGCGGGCACGTAGACGGCAAGGTTGCGCGCGCGATTGATCGCGTCCCACGCACCGCCGGCCTTGCGGATGGCGAAGTACTGGAAGTCCAACTTGACCGGCACGGCGGATGGCGGCGTGGACACGTGCGCGAGCTCGATGCCAGGCAGCGCCTGACGGATCAAGGTGTCGACCACGTCGGCCGAACCGACCTTGCAGCCGTGCAGGACCTTCGGAATCAGCTCTTGCTGGCGAACGCTCGAACTGACCGCGAGGAACCACTGCGGCGCGTCCAGCCACGCCGTTTGCTCGATGGCCACGGCATGCAAGGTCGGTCGTACCGGCTTGAGCGGCAGTGAGACGGCGGCGTCGACGACCGCACCTTCGAGCAGCTCGTAGAGCCGGCGTTCGAGTTCGGCAAACCCTTCGCCCAGGCGCAGGTGATCGTAGACTGGCAGCGTGCGTGCGTCCGCCGAGGTGGCGAAGGCGGACAACGCACCCACGATCGCCAACATCGCTTCCCAGAGCAGCGACGGATGGCCGCGACGGACATCGTGCAGATGCCGCACGGCGGGGAGATGCGTGTTGAGTGTGTACAACAGCCAGAAGCTGGCGACGTCCGTCACCGAGAAGTCGGCGACCGTCTGGCTGCGCTGTCGACGACTGCCCGAGAGCGACCCGCTCTTGGCGGACAGGCGCTCCAGCAAACGCCGCGCGATGCCCATCAGTGTGTCATTCGCGGACAGGTCGAGGCTGGGTGGAATGAAGGTCGGGTCGAAAGACAGCTCACCGGTGTTCGAGCGCAGGAGCCGGGCGATCGGCATCGAGACGAACCCATCGCTCGACTCGCCTTCCACGAGGAGGCGCAGGGTGGGCGGGGCGACCTGAATCGGGCGTTCGGTCAGCCCGGTGGTCTCATCGCGCACCATCAGTTCGTCCGCATGCCAGCGCGTGACGGCATGGTCGACACTGCGCGCCACGTTGCGTGCGCCTGGGCGATACTCCGGCACCGCGAGCGACACGAGCAGCGATCGCTGGTCCTGCCCGAAACTCTCGTTGACGAGCTTGGGGGCTGGCGTGGGGCCTCCTGCCGGCACATCGAACAGCAGCCCATCGGGGAAGCGTCCGGTGGCCGCCGTGACGACGAGGCTTCCCCCCGACAGCGCTTCGAAATCGAAGGACAGTCGAGAAACGCCCCACGGGCAAAAGGCGAGGGCGCCGACCTGAAAGGCCAGCGTGGATTCGTGATAACGGTCCTGGGCCTGCAGATGCTGCGGCGTGAGCAGGACGCCTTTGGTCCAGAGGACCGGCTGCATATGACGCATGCGCGGTAAAGTACCTCCGCGCGCAACACCCGGTGAGATCGGAGCCGCTTTGAGTGATTTCGTGGTGGAAAGGCCGAGGCTGTCACGGGTCGTTCCCGTGACGTCACGAGATCGTGCGGATTGCTTGACAGGGCGCGTGTTTCGCGGGAGTTTGGCACCACTGGTCCCCACCTCGTGGCCTTTTCACCATCAGGCTCATACGCGCCGGAGCATTCGCATGGCCGACAGTACGCAGAAAAAGCTGGAACGGGTCCGCCCGCCTCGCATCCAGATCTCCTATGAAGTCGAGACGGGCGGCGCCATCGAGATGAAGGAACTCCCGTTCCTCATGGGAGTGCTCGGCGATTTCAGCGGCAACCCCGCGGAGCCGCTGCCGCGGCTCAAGGAGCGGAAGTTCGCGGAGATCACGCCGGACAACTTTGATGATACGCTGGCGAGCATGAAGCCCCGTCTGCAGTTCACGGTCGAGAACAAGCTGAGCGAAGATGCCGATGCGCCGAAGCTGGCGGTCGAGCTGAACTTCCGCAGCATGGACGATTTCTCGCCGGACGCGGTGGCCAAGCAGGTCAAGCCGCTGCGCGAGTTGCTCGAGCTGCGCACCGAGCTGGCCAATCTGCGTGCCAACCTGCAGACGAACGAGAAGCTGGACGAGGTGCTGCAGGAGACGCTTGGCGACGCCGACAAGATGGCGAAGCTCAAGGCTGAACTTGGCCTGGAGAGCTGACCATGGCTGAAGCCAAGCAGGCCGCCGCCGCGGCGGCCGTCACCACCGAAGCGGACCTGTCGCTGCTCGACCAGATCGTCGAGCAGGGCAAGATGGGCAAGGATGCGGAAGCCAAGGGGAAGGGCAAGGACCTGGTGCGCCGCTTCGTGTCCGAGGTGCTCGAAGGCTCGATGACGGTCAACCGAGACACGGAGACGATGATCAATGCGCGTATCGCGCAGATCGATCACCTGCTCTCCATCCAGTTGAATGAGATCATGCACCACCAGGCTTTCCAGAAGTTGGAAGCCACCTGGCGCGGCGTCAAGTACCTCATCGACCAGAGCGAGACCAGCGACATGT
>CAZMGX010000396.1:0-4710 GCA_964565915.1 uncultured Gemmatimonas sp. | reverse complement strand
CACCATCTCGGGCGACGGATTCGGAACCTCAACGCCCACGGCACCTCGCCCGGGAATCGGCGCGACGATTCGAATGCTCGGCGCCCGCATCGCCAGCGCGAGGTCGTCGGCGAGTGCCGCAATCTGGCGCACTTTCACTCCGGCCGCCGGTTCGATCTCGAACTGGGTCACCGTCGGTCCGGTCGTCCTTCCGACCAGCTCGCCCTCGACCTTGAAGGTCCGAAGGGTGGCCATCAGTTTGTCGCCCGCCACGTCCAGCTCACGGCGCCCAGCTTCGGGGTTCCGCGTGGGTGCGGCCGTCAGCAGATCGGTGGGTGGCAGTTCGTCGCTGAACGGCGAGTGTTCGACCGCATCGAGCGCGGCATCGATGGCCGCTTCGCGTGCCGCCTCGGGTTTCCCCTTGGTCTTCTTCCGATCCGCCGCCGCATCCTTCGGCGCGGCGAAGGATGACTCGGCGGCGCGTGGTGTGGCGCCGCCGATGACCTCACGGGCCAGCACCGGGTCGATCGCCGGCAGTTCCGAGGGATCGGGGGCCAAACGTTCGGCGAGCGTCTCGCGAGCCCCGGCGGCCCTTGCGGTGGGCGCCGCATCGGGTCGTGCCGGACGAGGCCCGACCAACATACGAATGGGATTCCACCGCAGCGTGAGAACCGTGAGCGCGCTGGTGGCCAGGAGGAACACGATCCACGCGCCGGCCGCACCGAGTCCCTTGCGGAGATAGTGGGCGACGAAGCTTCCCCAGAGACCCGTTGCCGGGGTCGCTTCCGGGGCGCCGCCCAGCGTCAGGCCGATGGCAATCGGCACGAGCCCCACGACACCCGCAAAGAGGAATCCCCATTCCACGGCCTGATCGTCCTGCTGTCGGAGGCGCCCGAACAGGGCCAGTCCGACCACCAGACAACCGCCCGCGACGAGCGCAGCGCCGGGGACCCCGACCGTCGAGACCAGCGCGCAACGGGCGTACGTCCCCGCCGGGCCGAATGCGCCGACGGCCTCGAGACACGACCCACCCATCGGCACGCGCTGAAACGCGAGTGCGCCGGCAAGGAACACAGCCAGCAGCGTCAGGCTGATCGCCGCAAACTCCTTCTTGAGGAGGCGACTGTCCACGATCGTCCTAATGCTGGGCCGCGCCGACGGCACGCAGCTGTCGATCGCGGTAGACGACAGCCAACGGGAGAGTGTCCGGCGCCAGGCAACAGTCCACGTCGTCAGCAAACCCCGCTTCGATGAGCGCACGCGCGTGCGCGGCATCGGTGCGCAGCGCGCCCAGGTCCTCCTGATACGGGCGCTCGATCATCTCCGCGACGCGAGCCCCGTCGCCACGAATCGCCTCGGGCCAGCGGCCGAGAATGCCACGCACCAGGCGACCGGCACAGACGGCGTCTTCAAACGCGAGGTGACGATCCGATCCCGCGCACACGATGGTGATGCTGCCCGTACCGCCGGACGCCGCACACACGGCATCGACGGTTGCACTCGCGTTGACGAACGCCGCGAAATAGCACTCGCGGGCTCGTTGCACCGCGGACAGCGCCAGCGTGCCGTTGGTCGTCGTGAAGACGATCGTTCGGCCGGTCACCCGCTCCGCCGTGTACTCCAGCGGGGAATTGCCGAAGTCGAAGCCCGGAATGCGCACCATGTGTCGCTCTCCCCCTAGCCGAACGCTGGACGGATCCATCGACTTCACCTGCTGCGCCGCCGCGTCTACCGTTTCGCAGGGCAGCATGGCCCGCGCTCCGTTGACCAGCGCCATCGCTGCCGTCGTGGCCGCGCGCAGCACATCGATTACGACCACGATGCGATCGGCTACATCGGCGGGCGCCACCGGCGCCTCGCCGAGCAGCACATCGATCCGCACTAGGCAGGCTCCTTGAGCAGCTCCGCCCCTTCAAACTCCAGCCACTTCGTATGCACGTTGCCGGCCTGGAAGCCTGGGTGCTGCATCACGCGCGCAAGGAACGGCATCGTCGTCCGGACGCCTTCTATGACGAAACTCTCGAGCGCAATCTGCATGCGCTTGAGTGCTTCCTCACGAGTGTTTCCCTGCACGATCAACTTCGCGATCATCGAGTCGTAAAAGGGCGGCACGGTGTAGCCGGCATACGCATGCGTATCGATCCGGACGCCGGGGCCGCCCGGCTGGTGAAACGTGTCGATCCGCCCGGGGGATGGCTGGAAGTTGCGTGACGGGTCTTCCGCGTTGACTCGGCATTCGATGACGTGTCCACGAAACGCCGGCGTGCTGGTCACCGACAACGGCAATCCGGCCGCGACGCGGATCTGCTCCTTCACGAGGTCGACACCGGTCAGCATTTCCGTCACCGGATGTTCGACCTGGATGCGCGTGTTCATCTCCATGAAGTAGAACGACCCATCGACGTCGAGCAGCATTTCGATCGTGCCCGCCCCGACGTAGTTGATGGCCTTCGCGCCACGCACGGCCGCCTCACCCATGCGCTCGCGCAACGCGGGCGTCATGACGGGGCACGGGGCCTCCTCGATCAGCTTCTGGTGCCGCCGCTGAACCGAACAATCGCGCTCGCCCAGGTGGATCACGTTGCCGTGCGTGTCGCCCAGGATCTGGAACTCCACGTGTCGCGGACGCTCGAGAAACTTCTCGACATAGACGTCGCCGTTGCCGAAGGCGGAGAGCGCCTCGGAGCGCGCCAATTGGAACGACCGCGCGAAATCGTCGGGGTCGCGCGCAACACGCATGCCCTTGCCACCGCCACCGGCGGCCGCCTTGATGATGACCGGGAATCCGATCTCGCGCGCGAACCCGAGCGCATCGTCGACATCTTCGACCGGACCCGGCGTTCCTGGGACGATCGGTACCCCCACCTCACTCATGGCGCGGCGAGCCGACGCCTTGTCGCCCATGACGCGAATCTGGTCCGGCGTCGGGCCGATGAACGTGATGCCGGACGCGCGGCACGTTTCCGCGAACTCGGCGTTCTCCGCCAGAAAGCCGTACCCCGGGTGAATCGCGTCGGCGCCGGTGATCTCGGCGGCCGCAATCAGCCGGGGGATCTTCAGGTACGAGTCCTTTCCCGGGGGCGGCCCGATGCAGACGTCATCGTCGGCGAACCGGACGTGCAGCGACTCCCGATCCGCTTCGGAGTACACGGCGACGGTTTGCACATCGAGCTCACGGCACGCCCGAATGACGCGGAGCGCGATCTCTCCACGATTGGCGATCAGAACCTTTTTGAACATGTCGTTGGGCAGGGGGCCGGCTGTTCGGGACGACGGAGAACGCCGTCGCCCGTCAGGCCGGTCGCCACGCGACCGGCCCCATGTCGAGCCACGTGGAATGGTGGCGAGGGAGCGAGCGCGACGCTAGTCCGCCGCTCCTGCGGAACCGGATCACCTGCAAACCAACGCGGCTGGGTCAGGAACTGCCGGCGCAGCCGTGAGACCGCCGTATCAGCCGGCGGCGCCCTTCTGCGGCCCGCGGAAGCCATCCCATGAGGCGTCGCTCGAACCATCGACGCCCTGCACGCGGAGGGCCAGCTCCGCCGGATTGGTGGCATAGAACTGCGCGCTGTCGTACGAGATCACGCCGCGCGAAAACCAGTTCATCAGCGACTGGTCGAAGCTCTGCATCCCGTAGGCCACACTGCCTTCCTTGATGAGGTCCGGGATGTTCAAGCTGGTGGAGAGGTCGCGAATCTGGTCGCGCACGGCCTCCGTGTTGACCAGTACCTCGCACGCCGGCACACGTCCTGGTTCATCCGCTCGCGGCACCAGTCGCAAAGACACGACGGCCGACAGCGCGTTGGCCAGCGCGAACCGCACTTCATTCTGCTGATGCGGCGGATAGAAGGAGAGGATGCGATTGATCGTCAGGGTTGCATCCGTCGTGTGCAGCGTCGAAAAGACCAGATGCCCCGTGCCGGCCGCCTTGAGGGCCACGTCGAGCGTCTCGAGATCGCGGATTTCGCCGATCATGATGACGTCCGGATCCTGTCGCAGCACGCGGCGCAACGCCTGGGCGAACGTGGCGGTGTCGGTTCCGATCTCGCGCTGATTGATGTGGCTCTGCACATCGCGATGCACGAACTCGATCGGATCCTCGATCGTGATGATGTTTGCGGCCCGCCGCTCGTTGATGTGCTGGATCATGGCCGCCAGTGCCGTACTCTTCCCGGAGCCCGTCACGCCGGTCACCAGGACCAGGCCGCGAGGCTTGAGTGCAATCTGCTCCAGGACCGGCGGCAGGTTCAGTTCACGAATGGAAGCCGCGGCATGCAGAATCGAGCGCATCGCAAAGGCGACGGTGCCCTTCTGCTGATACACGTTCACGCGAAAGCGGCCGATTCCCGGCACGTTGATGGCGAAGTCGGCCTCGCGCATCTCGACGAATTCGCGCAGTTGCGCCGGCGGCAGCAGATGTTCGGCCAGGGTGCGCAACTCTTCGGGTCGCAGCGCCGGCATGGCCAGCGGCACCAGATCGCCATGCAGCCGCAGCGTCGGCGGACGCCCCACTTTCAGATGGAGGTCCGACGCCCCATCCCGCACCATTCGCTGCAGCGCGGCCTTCAGATCGAGGCCGGCTGCAGGGGCCGCCACGGGTGCAGCGTCGGAGACCATCGTCATGGTTACATGTCTCAGCCGTTTGGATCGAGTCGATAGAGCACCTGTCCGTATTCGACCGGATGCGCATCGGTGACGTTCACCTCGCGCACCACACCCGAAAACTCGGAC
>CAZMGX010000395.1:0-4718 GCA_964565915.1 uncultured Gemmatimonas sp. | reverse complement strand
GCGCCGCGGCATCTTCCCCCGCCTTGCGACGCTGCGCGACCTCCTGGGTCAGCACGTTGCGCCGTGCCTGCTGGCCTTCGAGTTCGGTGATGGCCGAGCGACGTTCGCGTTCGATGGACTCGGCGCGTTCGAGCAGTGGCGCCAGTTCCGTCAGCTTGCCGCGACGGCGCATGCCATCACGAAGCTGGTCCAATTGATCGCGAAGCAAACGGATGTCATGCATGACGCACGCAGTATCGAGAACGTGTGAAGAGGACGCGCCTCAGTTCGTCGGCACGCCGACAGTGAGTGCGCGATAGCCGCAATTCCGGTTCACGAGCGACCGAACGTAGATGCGGCGATTCGGCAGATCGATGTCGTCCACGGTGAGCTTCGCGTAGAACGGGTCCCCAAAGGTGCAGCCGGTGCTGGCGAGTTGGAGCATGATCGTCTCGCCGGTCGCCACCACCAACGCCGTGTCGACCACATATCCGCGATCGTTGGCGCGCTGCAGTTGCTCGAACGCGGCCGGCCACCGCTGCACGCCGACCGGCGGCGCGCCTCCCGGCGGGAGGGGCACGACGAGCCGCGCCGGCAATACCAGCACCTTGCCGTCTGCCGTCAGATCAAAGGCCACGTCGAAGTTGATGGAACCGCCGCCGAGCACCTGGGGACGCACGAGCGACTCGGTCGTGAACTGGTACCCGGACGGAAGCGCCGCCGCGGTCCCCGACAGGGCCCACACGCTGTACTGCCGCTCTGCATTCTCGACGAAGGCGGGCGACAGGAAATTGTTGTCGCCACCGCACGCAGTGACGACCGCCGACGTGACGATCACGGCCGGAAATGCGATGGCGCGCCACAAGGATCGGAGCGCGCCGGGGAGACGAGGTAGCAGGGGAATCCTCATGGCAGAAGCGATGTCGGAGGTTACCGCTCCACTCGAATCGTGGCAAGCGGTCGTACTGCTTGACTTCACCCCGCAGCATGCGCAGCGTTCCGGGATGGCGACGATCCGGGATTTGGTGAGCGCGCTGCGGCGTCGCGACGGGGTGGATGCGGCCATCGTGCTGGGGCGCGATGGCCTGCTGATCGATGGCGCGACCGAGGGGGCCCTCGACCCGGAAGGACTGTCCGCCCACGTCCCGCCGATGGTCATTGCGGCCATCGACATGGGCGCGGCGGCCGGGCGCGGGGACTTCGGTCTGATGGTGCTCGAGTACAGCGGCGGTACGGTGGTCGTGACGTCCGTCTCACCGGACGCCCTGCTGCTCGTGCTCCTGAATCCATCGGCCAATCTCGCAGCGATGTTGTTCGACCTGCGCCGGCACCGGGCGCAGATCGCGGCGCTGGTCTGACCGGCGCTCCGGACGTCCACATCGACGAAGCGCGCCGCGTCCTCGTCGTCGACGATGAGCCCCACATTGGCCTCATCGTACGCACGCGCCTTGAACAGGGGCCCATCGAGGTGGTGCTCGCCGCCGACGGCCCCGAGGCGTTCGCCGCCCTCGCGCGGTACCCGGATGTCGAGCTCGTCATTCTCGACTTGATGTTGCCGGGGATCAGTGGCCTCGAAATCCTCAGTCGGTTGCGTGCCGATTCGCAATGGCAGAACGTTCCGTGCATCGTGTTGACCGCGGCCGGCCAAGAGGCGCAGCTGCGCGACGCCGAGGCCTTGGGTGTCGCGGGCGTCATGACCAAACCGTTCAGCCCGCGGCGCCTGTACGAGCGTGTGCTCGCCGTGCTGCACCTCGGCTCCCCGGCGCGCCCCGCGCCGGGTGCCACCGCTCCCCCGATTCCCACCTGATTCACGCATGTCCCGTTGGAATGTCATCCTGGCCGGCGGGGTCGGCTCGCGGTTCTGGCCCCTCTCGACCCCCGAACGCCCCAAGCAACTGCTGCCGCTGATCACGACATCGCCGATGCTGCGCGATACGCTGGATCGGCTGCGTCCCCTGGCGCCCCTGGATCGCACCCTCATCCTCACGAACGCGTCCCTGCGAGACGCCGTGCTCGCGATGGAACCGGCGCTGCCGCCCGAAAACGTGATCGCCGAACCACGACCCGCGGGAACGTGCGCGGCGTTGGCGTGGGCCGCCCGGGTCATCGCCGAGCGCACCGGGCCGGCCTCGGTCATGGTCTGTGTCCATGCCGATTGGGCGATTGGCGACGTCGAGGGATTTCGCGAAACACTCCGTGCGGCTGGAGACACGGCCGAGACGGAGCACGCCCTGGTGACGGTCGGCATCGTGCCGTCACGACCAGACACCGGATTCGGCTACATCCAACCGGGCGATGTGCTGCGCGGCGAGATCCGGCGCGTGCTGCGCTTCGTGGAGAAACCCGATCGCGAGCGTGCCGTTGCCATGGTCGACGCGGGATACTTCTGGAACTCGGGCATCTTCGCGTGGCGGGTTGGCGACCTGCTCGATGAGATCCGGCTGCACACGCCCGAGGTCCAGCCGGCGCTCGCCTCGTCCGGCTCGGACCTCGCGCGTTTTTTTGCGGATGTGCGGTCGATCGCCATCGACGTCGGCGTGTTGGAGCGCAGCGACCGCGTTCTCGTCATGCCGGGACGTTTCGGATGGGATGACGTGGGCACGTGGGCCGCGCTGCACCGCGTGCGCACGCTGGACGACGCGGGTAATGCCGCGCACGGACAGGCATTCCTGTTTCAGGCGCGCGACAACGTGGTGCACGCCGAGGCCAGTACGGTCGTCCTGTATGGCGTCGACAACCTCGTGGTCGTCGCACGAGATGGTCTCGTGATGGTCACGACGCGTGAACGCGCACAGGATCTCAAGCTTCTGTTGGATGCCCTGCCACCGGAGCTCCGCGACCTATGATCGTGCTTTACGACGATGCCCAGGCGCGGATGTTCGAGCCGTTCGCGACGACCCGCCCGTTCGGTGAGGTACGCGCAGGGGCACTGCTGGGGCGTGAACGCTGGGCGCTCTGCCTCGGCGCCCCTGTCGATGCCTTCGTCAGTGCGTCCCACCTGGCGCACTTCGTGGAGTTCGACGCGCCGACGATGGCCAGCCTGCCGCTTCCGGCCGGCGCGTGGCTGGTCAATACCCGCGCGCTGCCGACGCTGCGCGACGCGACGCTGCCCGAGGCCGGTGTCCTCCTCATCCAGGACCGCGTCGCCGCCGTTCGCCTGCGGTATCCACTCGTGGATCCACGACTCGCCAACGGCACGCTGACCCTTGATGCACTGCGCGCCGTCGACGCCGTACACGCCTCCATGGACGGCGTCTGGATTGACGAACCGTGGGACATCATCCGGCACCTTTCCAACCAGTTGGTGCAGGACATACCACCGTTGGCGCGGTATCTCTCCGCCGAAGCCCTGCCGCGCGTCGTGACGCCGCAATCGGCCGTGCGGATCGGCGACGGTGATGTCTTCGCGGAGTCGGGGGCGCACATCGAGCCGCTCGTCGTGTTCGACACCACGAACGGCCCCGTGCTCGTGCGGCGCGGCGCGACGGTCCAGGCATTCACACGCGTCATTGGTCCCTGCTACATCGGGCGCGATTCGATCGTCACCACCGATCGCATTGCCGCGTCGGCGATCGGCGACCAGTGTCGTGTCCACGGTGAGCTCTCGACCACCGTATTCATCGGCCACGCCAACAAGGGGCACGACGGATTCGTCGGGCATTCAATCATCGGCCGGTGGGTGAACCTCGGGGCCGGCACGATCACGAGCAACCTCAAGAACACCTACGGCACGGTGGCCATGTGGACGCCAACCGGCGTGCGCGACACGGGCCTTCAGTTCGCGGGAACGTTTTTCGGTGACCATGCGAAGACCGGAATCGGCCTTCGGCTGACCACGGGGTGCGTGCTCGGCGCGGGTGCGAATGTCATGGACGCCATGCCGCCGAAGGCAGTGGCGCCGTTCTCCTGGGGCACGCGGCAACCGTACGCACGCTTCGACGGCAGGAAGTTCCTCGACACGGCTGAACGCGTGATGGCCCGTCGACAGGTGGCGTGCGACGCCCCCATGCGCCTGCATCTGGAGCACGTGATGCAGCACGCGCTCGGCGACGCGCGCTGGCCAGACCGCTGAACCACGCCACGCTCGTTCGCGCGCGTCGCGCGAGTGCATCGGGACGTCGTCACGACGCGGCGGGCGCGTGCTGCGTTGTCGCGAGCGTAACGCGATGATGCGCGTCACCGTGCTCGGCAGCGGCAGCCGGGGCAATGCCATTCTCGTGGACGGATCGGAGGGCGCGGTGTTGATCGATGCCGGCTTTGGCCGTCGCACGCTCGCGAAGCGGTTTACCCTCGCCGGCCGACGACCCGAGGACGTCGCGGCGCTACTGCTTACGCACGAACACGTGGACCATGCCGGCGGGGCGACGGCGGCCAGCGCACGATGGGGGTGGCCGGTCCTCGCCTTGCCGGAGACGCTTGCGGAACTCGCCGGCGGCCCCGACGGATCACCGGCTCATCGCAGCCCGCTGTCGCTGACGTCTGCCCGCGACGTCAGCGGCTTTCTGGTGACGTGTGTCCCGGTCCCGCACGATGCCCGTCGATGTGCGGCTCTGATCCTCACCGACCGCGCGAGCGGCGCGCGCGTGGGCATCGCACTCGACCTTGGACACGTTCCCGAGCATCTGCCGGCGGCGCTCTCGGCGTGTGACCTGCTCGTCGTCGAGTCGAATCATGACGAACGCATGCTGGCGCAGGGTCCGTATCCGTGGCCGCTCAAGCAGCGCGTCGGGGGACCGCTC
>CAZMGX010000394.1:0-4733 GCA_964565915.1 uncultured Gemmatimonas sp. | reverse complement strand
TACAGCTGGCCGTCGCCGACGGGCACCGGCACCATGCGCCGGGTGCCCGAGGTCATCGACACGTGGTTCGACTCGGGGGCGATGCCGTTTGCGCAGTGGCATTTCCCATTCGAGAACGCGGCGATGGTGAACGCGCAGTATCCGGCCGACTACATCGCGGAAGGGGTCGATCAGACGCGCGGCTGGTTCTACTCGTTGCTGGCGATCGCGACGTGCCTCGGGGATGCCTTGCCCAACAATCACGCGGGCACCGCCGCGCCGTACCGAAACGTCGTCGTGAATGACCTGGTCCTTGATGCGACTGGTCAGAAGATGTCGAAGAGCAAGGGGAACGTGGTCAATCCGTGGGACGTCCTCTCCCGCCACGGGGCCGACGCGGTTCGTCTTTTTCTCGTCGCCTCCAGTCAGGTCTGGGTGCCGCGGCGATTCGATGAGAATGCCATCCGTGAAACGGCCGGCCGCTTCCTGTTGACGTTCCGGAACGTGTACAACGGGATCTTTGCGCAGTATGCGAACTTCGGGTGGGCCCCGAGTCCGGCGGACCCGGCCGTGGCCGATCGTCCGGCGTTGGACCGTTGGATTCTCTCGCGGCTGTCGCGGGTGGAGGCGGAGGTCGATCGCCATCTGACGGCCTATGATGCGACGCTCGCGGCGCGCCGGCTCATGGAGTTCGTGGACGACGACGTGTCGAAGTGGTACGTGCGTCTGTCCCGCAATCGCTTCTACGACGTGACGACGGCCGACAACCGGGCGGCGTTTGCGACGCTGCACGAGGTGTTGACGGTCACCTGTCGATTGTTGGCGCCGTTTGCCCCGTTCATGACGGATGCTGTGCATCGGGCGCTGAATGGCTCGTCGGTGCATCTGGCCGATTTCCGGCGTGCCGGCGGCGTGACGGACGACGCACTTGAAGCGGCGATGACCGACATCCGCAAGCTGGTCACCCTGGCCCACGCGGCACGTGACGTCGCGGACGTGAAGGTGCGTCAGCCGCTGCCGTCCATGCAGTGTGTCGTGCCTGGGGATGCGTCGGGCCCCGCTGCGCTGCGTGAACTGCTGGCGGCGGAGTTGAACGTGAAACACGTCGAGTTTGTAACGTCGACGGATGCGCTGGTCGCCCTCGAGGCAAAGGCCAACTTCCGGTCGCTCGGCAAGAAGTTCGGCAAGGAGACGCCACTGGTTGCCGCGGCGGTGCCCGACATGGGCACGGAGCTCCTCAGGCAGCTTGCGGCGGGCTCAGCCGTGTCGATTTCAGTTTCTGGCGTCGACCGCTTGATCGACCCGGAGGACGTCGCCATCATCCGGCGCGCTTCCGGCGCGGCCATTGTTCAGGAGGACGGAGGCTACGGGGTCGCGCTCGATCCGACGGTGACGCCGGAGCTGCGCGCTGAAGGATTGGCACGCGAGATCATCAGCCGGGTACAGCGGCTGCGGAAAGAGGCCAAACTCGATGTCAGCGACCGCATCGTGCTGGCCGTGGCGGGCGATGAGGAACTGAACGGTGCGGTCGCCACACATCGCGATCGGATCGCTGACGAGGTGCTGGCGGTGCGGGTGCTGATTGGGGAAGAGGCGGGGACGCCGTTCGGCCAGCCGGCCAACGGTGACACGTGGACCGCGACACAGGTGGTGGACGTTGAAGGACGTCCCGTGCCGCTCGCGCTCAGAAAGGAAGGCAGCTGATGGCGGGGTCAAAGGCGGCAGCTAAGGACGCGAGCAACGAAGCACCGGCTGAAGCGAAGAAGGAGACCAAGAAGGCTAAGCCAATGCCCAAAAAGCAGTTGGCGCACTTTGAGAAACGTCTCCTCGAAGAGCGGAAGCGGGTCATCAAGGAGCTTGGCCATCATGGCGATACCTTCGGCCCCAACGGGGAGGCCGACGGGGATACCAGCGCCTATTCGTTCCACATGGCCGACCAGGGGACCGACGCGATGGAGCGCGAAAAGGCGTTCCTCTTTGCGTCGCAGGAAGGCCGTTTCTTGTGGCATATCGACCAAGCCCTTCGGCGCCTGTACAAGTCGCCGGAAACCTTCGGCAAGTGCCACCAGTGTGGCAACGAAATCGCCTTCGAGCGGCTCGATGCCTTGCCGCATGCGCGATTCTGCATTGCGTGCAAGCAGCGCGAGGAAGACTCGAAGAAGGCCTGATCATGAAGGGTTTGCTTGCCTGGCCGCTGCTGGCCACCATCGTGGTGATCGATTTGGTCACCAAGCTGATGGCTGTCGCCATGTTGGACCCCTATGCCGCCCCGCGCCAGGTGATCGGCGAGGGCGTCCGTTTCGCGCTCGTCTACAATCCGGGGGCGGCCTTCGGGCTGTACCTCGGCGGCTATTCGCGCTGGATCTTCATGGCGCTGACCCTCGGCGCTCTGTTCATCCTGCGTCGCTTGTATCAGCAAACGCGTCCCAATGGCCGACTGCGGGTCGTGGCGATCGCCCTCGTGGCGGCCGGCGCGATCGGCAATCTGATCGACCGGATCCGCTCCGAGCTCGGGGTCGTGGACTTCATCGACGTCGGCATCGGCACCCACCGGTGGCCCACCTTCAACGTCGCGGACATGGCCGTGAGCGGCGGTGCGTTCCTGCTGGCGTGGGTCCTCTGGGGCGAAGAACATCCCGACGCGTCCACGACGCCGGTCACGAAAGCGGCGGACTCGCCATGACCGCCGCGCCCATGCCGGTCACGGCGCGTCCGAACGCCTATGCGACCTGGCCATTCTGGGTCATTGTGTGCACCGTGACCCTCGCGGATTTCATCACGAAGCTGATGGCCGTCGATGCATTGTCGCCACGGCACATCCCGCACGAGATCATTGGCAATGTCGTACGCTTCACACTGGCGTACAATCCGGGCGCCGCATTCGGGATGCACCTCGGTCCGGCCTCCCGGTGGATCTTCGCCGGCCTGAGCGTCGTGATCGTCGCTGTGCTGCTGCGCACGACGGCCGAGCTGACACGCGAGTCCAGATTGGCGGCGGTGGGCGTGCCGATCGTGATCGGCGGTGCAATCGGCAACCTGCTGGATCGCATCCTGCAGCGCGACGGCGTTGTTGACTTCATCGACATCGGCGTCGGCGACGTGCGCTTCTGGACGTTTAATCTTGCCGACACGGCGGTCACCATCGGCGCCGCCTGTCTCGTCATCGCGCTGTGGCAAATGGAACGCCAGCAGTTGGCGAACGAGGCCCAGCGGGCGACCGCGCGGGCGGACGAGTCGCACTCCACGCGTCCGTCGTCGTCATGACCTCGCCAGGCGGCCCCACGTCCGGTGGCGCCGCTACAACCCGCGGGTTTGCGGTTGAAGACGCACAGCGTGAACGGCTCGACCTGCTCGTTGCCCGGGTGTGCGATGTGTCGCGCACACAGGCCGCCACGCTGATCGCCACGGGCCACGTGCTGGTGAATGACAAACGCCAGCGGGCCTCGTATCGCGGCGAGCTGGGCGATCGCGTCACCGTGACGATTCCGCCACCGCCAGGGCGCGACATCGTCGCTGAGTCGATTCCCCTGTCAATCGCCTACGAAGACGATGAATTGGTCGTGGTCGACAAGGCGGCCGGCATGGTTGTGCATCCCGCGCCGGGCAACTGGACGGGCACGCTGGTCAACGCGCTGATGGGGCGCGGCGAGCCACTGGCCGAGGGCGGCGGCGCCGAGCGGGCCGGGTTGGTGCATCGGTTGGACAAGGACACGTCGGGACTCCTGATCGTGGCCAAGACGGAGACCGCGCACCGGAACCTCAGCGCGTCCTTGGCGGCGCGTCGCATCACGAGACGATACGCCGCGGTCACTTGGGGGCACCTGACCAGTGACCAGATCACGGTCGACAAACCGATTGCGCGCGATCCGCGAGACCGCACGCGTATGGCGATCGTCCAGGACGGGAAGGCGGCCAAGACGGACTTCACGCGTCTGGCGCGATTCGATGCGGTGGATCTCCTGCGGGCGCATTTGCACACGGGACGCACCAATCAGATTCGCGTGCACGTGGCCTCAGTGGGGCATCCGGTGGTAGGTGACGATACCTATGGAGGGGGAGGCGGGCGGCGTCTGGCCGCGTTGCCTCCAAGCCGTCACTTCCTTCACGCCGCATGGCTGCGTTTCAGGCATCCGCTGTCTGGGGCGTTGCTCGACCTGCGTTCTGCGTTGCCGGACGATCTCAAGCGATCCCTGGCTGCGCTGAGCGCGATGCCAGAACTCGCCACTCATCCGGATCCGCTCGATGTCTTCGGCTTCTACCACCTCAGTAGCGACGGCGATCCCGCCGGGGCCGACCGCTAGCCTCGGCGACGACGATGACGAGAGCGCACGAGCCCGCGTCCTCGTGGTGCACTCGGCCGGCCGTGCGTTCGGCATTCCCGTCTCGCAGGTGCGGGAGGTGTTTCGGGCGCAGCGGATCACGCGGGTGCCTGGAGCTCCCCCGGTCGTGCGCGGCATCGTGAATGTGCGAGGCGCCGTCGTCACCGTGCTGGAACTCTCCGTGCTGCAGCGCGCCGAACGTGCCGTTCCGTCGACGTCGGTCGTCCTGCTGGAGCACGGTTCCGGCCTGGTCGGTCTGGCCGTGGATGCGGTGCGGGATGTGCGCGCTGAACAGGCGCTGACCGGCGACGATGACGTCACCGGTGGCGATGGCGCACACGTCATGCCCCTCGACGCGGTGGCGCTCTGCGCTCCGCATCTGCTCTCTTCCGAGGAGATGGGACGGTGAGTCGGACTGTGCTGATCTGTGATGAC
>CAZMGX010000393.1:0-4751 GCA_964565915.1 uncultured Gemmatimonas sp. | reverse complement strand
GATCCGTGCGTGCCGCATACGCCGGGTGAAACCATCTGGGCCGGCCACGCGTGAGCACGAGACGCGAACTTGCGGGACGCGTGAGCACGATGTGGCTGAGACGCACGATGCGCTCGGTCGCCGGTTTCGTCGGCCTCAGCATCATCTCGGCCTGCGACCGCAAAACCGCCGAAACACCCGTCATCGGTCTGATCACGAAGACGGAGTCGAATCCGTTCTTCGTGACGATGACGCGCGGGGCACAGGAGGCGGCAACCGCCGGTGGCTTTCGTCTGCTGACCGGTGCCGGCAAGAACGATGGCGACAACGCCGCGCAGGTGACGGCCATCGAAAACATGGTCGCCGCCGGCGCGAAGACGATCCTCATCACCGTCAATGATTCGAAGGCCATCGTGCCGGCGATCCAGAAGGCGCGTGCCCAAGGCGTCATGGTGGTCGCGTTGGACAGCCCAGCCGATCCGGTCGATGCGACGGACGGACTTTTCGCCACCGACAATTATCGTGCCGGTGAGCTGATCGGTCAGTATGCACGCGCCACGCTCGGCGCGAAGGCACCACGCATCGCGACGATCGACCTCCTGCCTGGCCATCCGGTCGGCGCGCAGCGTCACAACGGATTTCTCAAGGGATTCGGGCTCGCCACGAACGACAGGGCCAGCAACGAGCTGGCGCAGCCGAGCGAAGTGGTCTGCATGGCGGACAGTTATGGCGATCGGGCCAAGGGACAAACGGCCATGGAGAACTGCCTGCAGAAGAACCCCGACATCAACGTCGTATACACGATCAACGAACCATCGGCAGCCGGTGCGTTCAACGCGCTCGAAGCCGCTGGTCGACAGCGCGACGTCGTGCTCGTGTCGGTGGATGGCGGGTGTCAGGGGATCAAGGCCATTCAGGCCGGACGCCTCGGAGCGACTGCGCAGCAGTACCCGGACAAGATGGCAGCGATGGGTGTGGCCGCGGCCATCGCGTATGCGAAGTCGGGTTCCAAGGCCAGCGGCTACACGGATACTGGTGTGCAACTCATTACGGCGACACCAGCCAGCAGTGTCCAAAGCATCACGGCAGACAGCGCGCTGACGGTGTGCTGGGGTGAGCGGTGAGGGCGAGAGCCCTCGCTACGCTCGGACCCCTGATCGCACTGCTGGCCGCGTGTGTCGTATTCAGCACGCAATCGACGCGGTTTCTCGCCACCGACAACTTCGCCCTCATCCTGCAGCAGGTGATGGTGGTCGGCATGTTGTCGATTGGACAGACGCTCGTCATCCTCACCGCCGGCATCGATCTCTCCTGCGGTCTGGTGATGGCGTTGGGTGCCGTCGTGATGACCAAGCTCGCCGTTGTCAGTGGCTGGCCGCCGGCATTGGCCATGGTGGCGGGCATCGCACTCACCGCCGGCGTGGGCTGTCTCAACGGCCTGCTCATCACTCGCGTCAAGTTGCCGCCGTTCATCGTCACGCTGGGCACGATGAACATCGCCTTTGCCGTCACGCAGCTCGTCTCGCGTGCGCAGACCATCACGGACCTCCCCGTCCCCATGACGTGGCTGTCGACCACGTTGCGCATCGGCGGGACGCCGATCATGTATGGCGTGCTGCTCATGCTGTTGCTGTACGTCGTCGCTTGGTTGTGGTTGCGCGAGACGGCGGCCGGACGGCACGTCTACGCGGTCGGCAATCACCGGGAGGCCGCGCGCCTGGCGGGCATCCCGACCGAGCGCGTGCTGCTTGGTGTGTATGCGGCGGCGGGCGCCTGCTACGGCGTTGCGGCCTTGTTGTCGGTCGCGCGGACCGGCGTTGGTGATCCACAAGCCGGGCAGACGGAGAATCTCGACACCGTCACCGCCGTGGTGCTCGGCGGGACCAGTTTGTTCGGGGGTCGCGGCCTGATCCTGGGTACGTTGGTCGGTGCGTTGATCGTCGGGGTGTTTCGCAACGGCCTCACGCTCATGGGCGTTTCGTCGATCTACCAGGTGCTGGTCACCGGTGTGCTCGTGATCACGGCGGTGGCGCTCGATCAATGGTCGAGGAAGCCATGAGTGCGGCGTCGGCGACATCATCCGCGCCGCTCGTCCTGGAGGCGCGTGGCCTGACGAAACGCTTCGGGCAGGTGGTCGCACTCGATGGGACCGACTTCGAGGTGCGCGCCGGCGAGATCATGGCCATCATCGGCGACAACGGTGCGGGGAAGTCTTCGCTCATCATGATCCTCTCCGGTGCGATGCGTGCGGATGCCGGTGAGGTTTGGCTGGACGGCGTTTCCGTCCAATTGCGATCACCGCGCGACGCACGCCGCCTCGGTATCGAGACCGTCTATCAGGATCTCGCCGTGGCGCCGGCGATGACGATTGCCGAGAATCTCTTTCTGGGTCGCGAGCTCCGTCGCCCCGGGGTGGCCGGTCGATGGTTGCGGCTCCTGGACCATACACGCATGCGCGAAGAAGCGGCCGCGCACCTCGCCGCGCTGGACATCCATGTCCGCGCGCTCACCCAGCCGCTGGAGACACTCTCCGGTGGACAGCGACAGGGTGTTGCGGTCGCCCGCAGCGCGGCGTTCGCGCGTCACGTCGTCATACTCGACGAGCCGACGGCCGCGCTGGGCGTTCGCGAAGGATCCATGGTCCTCGAGCTGATTCGCCGCGTGCGCGACAAGGGCCTGTCGGTCGTGCTCATCAGCCACAACATGCCACACGTGTTCAGTGTGGCCGACCGCATCCACGTGCAGCGGCTGGGCCGGAGGGCCGCGATCCTCGATCCGACGGCCTGCACGATGTCCGATGCCGTCGCCGTGATGACGGGTGCTGCGGACGCCACCGCGCTGTCCGGCGCGCGCTGATCGCGCGGCTCGCGTTGTGATGAATGCGTTAGCGGCGGCCGATCACGCCGGCCGCGCGCGGAGCGTTCGGTGTGGTCTCCACGGCGATCCACACGCGACTGCCCTCACGGCCGCGCAACGCGTCGGGAAGACCGGCGAGGCGCGTGCGCGGCGATCCGTCGGTCGGTCGCAACGACCATCCGCCTGCGGCTGATTCCAGGACGCCGTCAAGCACCGCCACGCCGTTCACGGTGCGCACGAAGAACTCCGCGACGACGAAATCACGCGCCGTGATGCGCATGCCGCGCACGGTGACCGTCGCGCCGCCCAATCGAGCCAGTGACGACGTCGCCATTCCGCTGAGTTGGACGGGCGCCCCGCCGGCGACGGGCCGCAGTCCCACCGATACCGCAGGCGCCGTGCCGGCGAGTGTCACGATGCCGCGCACACTGTCACTGCGTGACTGCGCATTCCCCGCCGACGACGCCATGCGCGCCACCATGGCGCGCGCGATCGAATCGCCTCGAGTCGACTTGACGTTGGGCAGAGCGATCGTGGCGACCTTGCTCTTGGCGGCGCCAGCGCCGATCGCGGTAGTGGCGCCGCTGGATGGTGCGGCCAAGGTGTCCGCGACGGCAGGCGCCGGCGCGCGCCCCGGCACGGGCACCCGAATCGGGTCTCCCGACGCCGTGAACCGCACGGAGTCAGGCAGCGGAAGCGCGACGGCGGGCTGCGCAAATTTCGCTTCGAACGCGGCACTGTCGAGTCCCAGATTCTCCGGCCGCTCGCTCGTCTCCGAACCTGAACACCCCAGCATTCCCGAGCCGCTGCACAGCAAGAGCAGCGTCAGGAGACCACAAGGACGGGTAGCAGCGCGTGACAGTGCGGGCATGTCGGAAAAGTGGGTGTGAATACTGAACATAATCTGCGATGCGTACACCGCGAGCATTAGTATCACCGTGCTGGCACCTCACGGTGACGATCGCCACATCGCGGCGTCCACCTCTCGCAATGCACGCACTATCGACTGACGAACGCGCTCCATGCGCTGCCGATGCCGCATGGCTCGCCGAGAACTCGCGGGGCCTGACCGCCGCGGCCGCCGGTGACTGGACGGAGGCCGTGGTGGCCTTCGCGACAGCGGCCGAGCTCGCGGCCGGCGGCGACGCCAGTACGCACGATGCGCTGGCGCTCGTCCTCAACAACCTGGCGCAGGCATCATTTCGTGCCGGCCAGCTCGACGACGGAATTCGTCACGCGCAGCGGGCGTGCGCCCTGCGCGCGGCGCTGGCAGGAGAGGACGCCGTCACCGTCGCCCGCGCCCGCGCCGATCTGGCGGTCATGCTCGGTGCGGTTGGACGCAGCGACGAGGGTCGTGCGCTGACGGCACGTGCGGTCGCCGGCATCGAACGAACCGCTGGCGATGAAGACGTGCGGCTGTGCTCGGTGCTCGAAAACGCTGCACGACTCGCGGTGGCAGCCGGGCAACTTTCCAGCGCCGAGCCCCTGCTCCTGCGGCTGCATGCACTCCTGGCGCTCCACGACCTGCCGACCAACACGGCCGACACCCTGCTCGCCCACATTGCGCAGCATCGTCAGGCCCCCATTCCACCGCGTTTCGACGTGGTGTCGGATGCGTCGGCGGCGGTCGTGACGGCGACATCGGCCATTGTCGAAACGACGGATGCGCCGACCGTCGCAGAGGCCGTGGCGGAGTCGCTCGCCGCCGAGTCGCTCGCCGCCGAGTCGCTCGTCGCCGAGTCGCTCGTCGAAGAGACGGTGATCGCCGGGACGGTGGTCGAGGAACCGGTTGCCGCGTCGATTGTCGAACTGCCGATTGTCGAAGTGTCGGTTGTCGAAGCGCCGTTTGCCGAAGGGCCGTTTGTCGAAGCGCCGGTTGTCGAAGCGCCGGTTGTCGAAGCGCCGGTTGTCGAAGC
>CAZMGX010000392.1:1676-4753 GCA_964565915.1 uncultured Gemmatimonas sp. | reverse complement strand
GTCGTCACACAACACGCGCAGGACGAACACGGCCGCCGCGCGTGCCACAGCCGGCGGCGCGTTCACATTGCCGCGCACCGCCGGCGACGTCCCCGCGAGATCGAGATGCAGCGTGGCGTTGCGCACGCGCACGGCGACCACCACCGGAATCGGGGCATCCACCACGCCATCGCTTTCGAGCTGATCGGCTGCACGTCCGACCGCGCCCTCGAGACGTGTGAGTGTGGCGCGCACCCGGCGCTCCGTGTAGTCCAACAGCGCATCGACGGCGGCACCCAGACGTTCACGCCCCATGCGCGCGTACAGCGACTGCCAGCCGTCGCGGCCCGACCGACACGCGGCCCGTTGCGCCCGCAGATCGCCTTCGCGCTCGGACGGCGTGCGGACGTTGGCCAGGACCAGTCGCAACACATCGTCCTGCGGCACCCCCGCGCGCTCCAGTCGAACCGGCGGCACGATGAGCCCTTCCTGAAACAGCTCGGTGGCGCCAAATGGCATGCTGCCGGGGCTCATGCCACCCACGTCCGCATGATGCGCGCGCACGGCAGCATACCCGATGATGACGGCCGGATCAGCGGGATCCGCGATGACTTCGACCATCGTCAGGTCGGGGAGATGCGACCCGCCGTGTGAGGGATCATTGAGCAGGAAACAGTCGCCCGGCGCGGCGCCGACCGCACGGACGGCGGCGACGGACTCTGGCATCGCGCCGAGATGCACGGGGATGTGTGCGGCCTGCGCGACCATGCGCCCCTCCGCATCGAACAGGGCACACGACGCGTCGCGTCGCTCGCGAATGTTGGGCGAGATGGCGCTGCGTTCGAGCAAGCTGCCCATCTCTTCCGCGAGCATGGCAACCCCCTGCGCGAACACCGTCAACTCGATGGCGTCGAACCGCGGCGTGTCGTTCATCGCGGCTCCGCGCTGGCTGGCCGATAACCCAGTTCGTGGATCAGCAGCGTCACCTGCGTCATCCACTGCTCCTGCAAGTCGGCCATACGTGCTCCCTTGCCGCGCTGCGGGGCCATCGACAGGAGTCCCTGCGCCGACGGATGCGGGACCGACCGTCGCGCCAGCGCCGGCAGTGGCATCGACGACAGCACGACGTCCAGCGTCCTGGTGGCGATTCGGCCAAGGGTGAGAATGCCCTGCAATCCACGCGTGGTCAGGTGTGTGATCTCGTTCGCCAGTCGCGACACATTCGCGGGGCCTTCGAGTTCCGCGCGCGATGGCGACCGAAAGTGATGCCCATCGTCGGTCGGGCAGCGATCGTACGCATTGCCGAGCGCAATGCCGGACGCCCGCGGCACGATGCCGGCTGCCGAAAACGTCGCACCGTCCCAAGGCAGCGCCTCGATGTCGGCTGAAAACTTGACCGCCTCGACGCGCGCCAGCGCGCGGTACAGGTGACGACCGGCGGCATCACCGAAGAACGGATAGCCGCTCTTGTCGGCGCCTCGTGGTCCGGGCGCCTCACCGATCAGCAACACATGGACCGAGCCGTGCTGCGGCACGAGTGGTGGCACCGAGACGCCGCGAATGCGATCGGAGGAACTCATTGGCGCTCGAGGCTCCACCCGCCGATCGCGAGCGCGTGCGCCGTCCATCCCGCCGCGATGAACAACGTCGCATCCGGGAGACGCACCACTGCGGGACCGGTGTGCGTGCGCGTCATCGCGCGGCCATCGTCTTCATCCTGAGGCAGGTCGCCTTCGGACGACAAACCCTCGCGCGCGGGTCGCGCGAATTGCACCGGCCACGGCGCGCCGCCCACCGTCGTGCGCAGGCTGATGCACTCCACCGCGCGGTCCAATGCGAAGCCCGTTCGCTGGACATGGCGATCGACAAACCGGGTCGCGACCTCCACGCCGCTGTCACCCGTTGCGACCGGTACGTCGAGTTCATACCCCTGCCCCACATATCGCGCGCGAACCCACCAGTGTACCGTCTGCGTAGACGCGGACGCGTCGCGGAGTGCCGACGCCTCGTGCTGCAACCGCGCAGCGAGTGTGGTCGCATCCAGCGCGTTCGCGTCCACCACCAGGCTCGAGACGCGTTCACGGCGCTCCGGCGCCAGCGCGAGGCCTACCGCGCTCAGGACGCCGGCGTGTGGTGGCACCAGCACCCGCCGCATGCCGAGGCGGTCCGCGAGTCCGCAGGCGTGCAACGGCCCACCGCCACCGAAGGCGATGAGCGTGGCATCACGCGGGTTCACCCCACGTTCCACCGAAACGCGGCGCAGTGCGCGCGCCATCGTCGCATCGGCGGTGGCGATCAAGGCCTCGGCCGCCCGCTCGACCGACACGTGCATGGCGTCGGCGATGTGGCCCATGGCCTCGCGTGCGCGAACGGCATCGATCGACACACCGCCACTCCAGCGACCGGCCGGAATGTGCCCGAGTACGACCTGGGCGTCGGTGACGGTCGGACGCAGGCCGCCGCGTCCGTAACACGCAGGCCCAGGCGACGCACCAGCGCTCTCCGGTCCGGCACGCAGCGCGCCACCGGCATCAACCCACCCGAGACTACCGCCACCGGCCGCCACGGCCTCCACGAGCACACGTGGCAGCGCAATCGGGACACCAGCGACGTCACCGCCACGCTCGACCAGTGGCTCACCGTGCACGATCAGGCCGACATCGGCGCTGGTACCACCGATGTCGATCGTCAGGGCGTGGTCGATGCCGAGCGCCCGCGCCACGGCCGCCGCGCCGGTGACACCGCCGGCGGGACCGGAGAGCGCCAGTGCAGCCGCGTGGTGCGCCGCATCCGCGGACGAGAGCGTGCCGCCCGCCGACGTCATCACGCGCGGCGCCGGATATCCACGTGCGGTGAGCCGATCGGCCAGTGTCGCCAGATACCGGCGGACGGCCGGACGCGCATAGGCCTCCGCCACCGTCGTGGCCGTTCGCTCATACTCGCGAATTTCGGGAAGCACGACGTGCGAGCAGACGACATCACAGTCGATTCCTTCGGCCACGCATCTCGCGCGAAGCGCGTCGGCGAGTTGCTGTTCATGGATCGGCCACGCGTAGGCATGCAGCAGGGCGATCACGACGATGTCGCCGTTGCGCGTG
>CAZMGX010000392.1:0-1666 GCA_964565915.1 uncultured Gemmatimonas sp. | reverse complement strand
TCACGCGGTCGACCACGGCGGCGATTGTCGCGTCGGTCAGTGGCTCCAGCACGCCTGATGGCACCATCCGTTCGCCCACGGGCACGACATCGACCGTGTCGACCAGTGGCGCTGCATGATGTCGCGTCAGGTCATACAACCCGGCGCGCTCCTGCCGACGCAGTTCCAGGAGGTCGGTGAAGCCCTCCGTCGCACACAGGACGACGCGCGCGCCGCGGCGCTCGAGGAGCAGATTCGTCACCACCGTCGTGCCGTGCGCGATGTAGGCCAGCGCGGCACCGTCGATGGCCGACGCGTCGAGTGCCGCCAACACTCCGGCCGCCCGATCGAGTGGCGTGCTCAGCACCTTGCTGGTGTGCACGGTTCCATCCGGTGCGATCGCCGCGAGGTCCGTGAACGTGCCGCCGACATCGATGCCGGCCGCGAGCGACGCCGGCGTGAGTGAGGCGGAAGGGACGTGCGATGCGGGGCTGGTGGTCATGCTCACGCGCGGGAGCCCTACACGCGGGCGCGCGCGCCATGACGGTCGGCGTGGCCCAGTCGCCACGTGCCCAGCGCGATGGCCACATGCACAGGGACCACAACCGCGAGCACGACTCCGCTCGACTGCGCCCACCCCGGCACCACCTGCAACAGCACACCGCAGAGCGACATCAGCGCAATCACGGTGCTCACGCCGACCGCTGCGGTCGAACGGCGTCCACGAAAGAAGGCCATCGGCACGACGATCATGGCGATGAGCAGCAAGGGCTGCAGCGACAGCAACGTCGTGTTGGCGCCCATGTAGGGTTCGTGTTTCGTCACCGTGGCCGCGAGCAGCAACGCGGTGCCCAGGAGCCCGCCAATGAGATACCAGAGCGAGACGATCGCGCTGAGTGCGACGCGTGCCACGCGCGCCTGCGCATCAGCCAGCCCGGCGAGCAGCCCCGCGATCGTCAGGCCGAGCAGCGCCGCCATCGGCACACGCGACGGCGCTTCGGTGGGCAAGGGAATACGCGTGGATGTGTAGAGAATCGTGTCTCGGGACACGAGGCGATACCGCTGCCCGGCTTCGTTCTGGAGCACCAGCGAGGCGTAGTGTGAGGCCATGTGCTCCGGCAGGAACTCTTCGTCCCAGCGGGAGAGTGATTCGTCGGCGTGTCGGCCAAGGGCGATCTGGATCCCCGCATAGAGCGGCAGCATGTCGGCCAGCAGACGGGCCGTCTCACCGCGCCACGTGCGACCGCTGCCGGGCACGCTGAGCGCCGGCTTCAGTCGTCCCCCCAGCACACGATCGAGCGCATCACGCACCTTGGTGGCGCAGTTCTCCCGATAATAGTCGTAGCGGTAGAACTTGTTCGCTTCCTGCGCATTCCACTGCAGAAACTCCAGCAGGGCGGCGCGTTGGACGGCGGTGAGCGCCAGCACCTGCTCGCGGATGGTGCGATTGTCGCCCTGATAGACGGTGTTGAAGGCCAGCGTCGGGTAGCCGGCCATCGAGTATTTCGTGTCGCCAGTGAGAAAGCGCCCGAGGAAGTTCGGTTGATCGAAGTCGAACATCCCCCAGTTGTACGCGACGTCGAGACCGGTCAGGCTGTCGCGCACGGCGAGCGCAGCATGCCCGAACCGTTCGAAGAACACGTCCGAGTGGCCGTACGTATACAGGGTCACCGTCAGCGACGCCCCG
>CAZMGX010000391.1:0-4769 GCA_964565915.1 uncultured Gemmatimonas sp. | reverse complement strand
CCCGATGTCCGCCACGCTGGTGACGTGATGCCCCAGTCGCTGGAGCGTCCGCTCGGTCACCACGCGAACTTGCGGTTCATCGTCGACCACCAGCAGTCGATAGGTGGTGCGCGGTCGCCTCGACGTGTCTGCAGATAGACCTGATCGCGCCGCCTGCTCACTCGACGGTGCGTCGGCCGGTGAGATGGCCCGTGCGATGGTCGGTCCGGTGGCCGCATCGCCGGGCACGGTGGTGGTGACGGGCCGGCGCAGCGGAAACCAGAGTGCGGCTGACGTCCCCACGCCGACCTCGCTCTCGAGCACCAATCGCCCACCATGTTGCTCCATCGTGCGCCGCACGATCGCCAGGCCGAGCCCGGTTCCTTCGTGCGCGGCCTTGGTGGTGAAGAATGGTTCGGTAGCCCGCGCGAGGAGTTCGGGTGGCATGCCCGGACCGTCGTCCCGCACGTCGAGGACGAGCCACGCACCGTCCGGTTCGTGCCGCGTGAACACCCGCAGCGTCAGGCGGCCGCGCTCGCCCATCGCCTCGCGGGCGTTCAGCACGAGGTTGAGCAGTGCTTGCTGGATCGCGTCGCGGTCCAGGTCGAGTACGGCGTCAGGGATATCGGCGGGAAGCTCGAACTGCACGCCGGTCGGCAACACCCGACGCAGGACCTCCTGTGTCTCGTGCAGCAGCGGCGGCAGCGGGTGCGGCGCGACCACGACGTCGTCGTGCCGGCTGATCGAGAGCAGGCGACGAGTGAGTCGCGCCCCGCGATCCGCCGCATCGTCGATCGCGGCGAGTTCCTGATTCGACGTCGCTCCACCCAGTGCCTCAACGTTGGCACGCACGACCGTCAACAGGTTGTTGAAATCGTGTGCCAGTCCGCTGGCCAGTCGACCGACCAAGTCGAGTTGCTGAATACGCTGCAACTCGACCTGCTGTCGCGCGGCTTTCGTGTACGCGACCTCCAGCGCAACGGCGAGAGCGAGCAGCAGGTGAATCACCGGCGGGGCCACCAGCATCGGCACGATGACGGCGGGGATGAAGTACGCCGGCCGATCCTCCGGCTGCCCGTTGAAGACGACGTAGAAGACCGCGACCAGAATGACCGATGCGCCGACGGAGAATCCCGTCAGCAGCAGCATCGTGCGAAGGCGTCCGAGGCGCACCAGTCGGGTGTGCCACGCGGGGCTGGGTGGAGTCAACGGGTTCCGGGGAGAGGGTCGCGTCTTCAATATGTGCCGATCCAGTTGTCCGAGACCAGCCTCGGACAGAGCGCCGCCAACACCTCGTCGGGTACCGACGACCAGCCCTTTCGCGCCATGACCGCAAGACACGGGGGCACCTTCACCGCCACGCTGTTTCGATACCCCGGCAAGGGTGGTTGGCACTTCGCGTCGGTCCCGGATCGGTTGTCACCACCGGTGACGCACGGGTGGGGTCGCACACCGGTTGAGGCGACCGTTGATGGCGTGGCATGGTCCACCAGCGTGTGGCGTGGGAAAGACGGCAGAACGCTGCTCGCCGTGCCCGCGAAAGTTCGTGGCACCAAAGGCGCGGGCGATCGCGTGACCGTCACGCTTCGATTCGCGCTCTGACCAAATCCTTCGCGGCCCGGACCGCGAGACGGACGGCGGGGTAGAGTCACGGAGGTTGCGTTCCATTCGCCCACGACCGTCCCCGGACGGGAGAATCCATGTCATTGACGAAAAGCCAGTTACAGAAGATTGAGACGCGCCTCCACGAAGAGCGGGCGCGCCTTCTCGGACAGCTGCAGGAGTTCACCGGCCCTGAGGCCGATGAAGACAGTCAGGGTCAGGCGGGCGACAGCTCGAAGTTCCCGACGCACGCGGCCGACCTCGGCACGGACGTGGCTCGCGAGGAACTCGAGGCGTCCATCGCCACGCGACGATCGGCCGAGATTGCAGAGATCGATGCGGCCCTCGAGCGACTGACCACATCACCGACGACGTTCGGTCTGGACGAAAACACCGGCGAGGCGATTCCGTTCGCACGACTGGACATCATTCCGTGGGCGCGGACGACGGTATAGGCGTTCGGCGTGAGCGCACTGGCTCACGCGAGGGTCCTGGGCGCTTGCGCGAGCCGCGTCGCCGCCCGATCGTAGTGGAGGTCCGCGCGTCGCGCCGCCGTGCGCGGGCGCACCCGTCCGTCTCGTGACTGGAGCCCTCATGCACAAGCCGCCCGCTCACCAGATCACCGTGCGTTCGCGTCTGTCGCTGGCATGGCCACGCGTGCGTCAGCAGGGCCGCCTCGCCGTCGGCGTCTCCGCCACGGCCGGCGGCGCTTGGCTGCTCGTCACCAACCTCGCGCACGTGGCCGCGGTGGGGCTGACGGCCTCGGGCCTCGTTCCACTCACCGCGAATGCTGCGCTGCTGTTCGGCGGTGTGATGTTCCTGAGGGAATACCGGAACGGCCGTCGCTCTCGATGATGGGTGCGTCGCCGCGATGACGCGCGAGCATCGTATCCCCTCGACGGAATCGGCGGGCCGCTACAGCCGGAACCGGGGATTCACCACGTTGCTGAATACCGAGCCGAACGTGTAGGTGAGCCCGACACTGAGCGATGCGGACGATCCCGACTGCAGTTCCCGCAACTGCAGCAGGCGTTCCTGATCGGTCAGGTTCGCGCCAGGCACGTTGAGCTGATCACGGATGCGCGCGAAGTTGAGCCCGGCGCCAAGATTGAGACCGGCGAGGATGCGGTAGTCGATGCCGACCTCCAGCGTGAGCCGACGGCGACGACCGTCGTGCAGATACTGCGACCAGATGGCTGAGCCATACACGTTGCCCCACGGTTGACGAACGTCGGTCGCGATGGCGAGGTCCTGCAGCGGACGGGTCTCCCGCAGCAGGCCAAAGACGGTCGTGTCGACATAGCGGGCCGCCCGCACGCCCACCGTGTACCGCACGATCAGCTGACGCCGTGTGGCCTCGCGATAAGGGAACGGGCTGTACTCCATGGCCAGCGAGGTCCGCGCATCGACGCGTGTATTCTGGAAGATCGACGACGCCACGCTCCCGCGCAGCCCGGCCGACCAGTGCGGACCGAGTGACTGCACCACGAACAATCGCGTCGACCAGCTTTGCCGCACGCTGACCGCGAACGAGCTGTCGGACAGTCGGAATCGTTCGCGCTGGTATTGCCCCTCGTTGCTCCACTCGACCTTGAACGCGTCGGTAATGCGCGACGCGCGCACCGTGGCATCGCCGCCTCCACTGCGGAAGTTGTCATCGCGGGCGAACGATCCGGAGCCGCCGACACGGAAGACCCACTGCTTCCACGGATCACGGGGGCGAACGGCATCGGTGGTGCTCGCGCGCGGCGGCGTGTAATGCAAGTCGAGATGCGCGAGGTCCAACGACGCACGTATCCACGGCAGCAGGGCCACCTTGATCGCGCGCACTATCGCCTCGCGCTGGTCGTGCAGGGTGGCGTCAGGCCGGATGTTGACCTGCAAGGTGTCGGCGCGCAGCGCAACTGCGCTCGAATCGGGGCGACCGCCGACCCGCGTCTGGATGCTGAACTGTTGCCCACCGGATGCCGTTCGCAGGGAGGTGACGAGCACTGAGACATCGGCCAACTGGCGGTCGCGCACGAGATTCACGAACGTCAGCTCAGTGCGCAGATAGTCGGCGTCGCACTCGACGCATTCCACGTGAACCCGTCGCCCGGCAAACGGGGAGGCGTTCCCAGCGGTCGTAGTCGCCGCGCTGGCCTGCCCTTTCGCGGCCAATACGGGAACGTGCCCCGCCAGCAGGGCGAGGGCGAAAACAAGGCCCGTGGGGGTGGCGCATAACAGAAAGATTTCTTTCACTCTTGGTCACAGCGAGTGTGAGAGACGATTCGGCATCGGTCAAGGAGCAGTCAACGAGCGGTCAACGATCGGGCAGCGCGCCGGCGAGCGGGTTCGTCGGAATGCAGCCGAGTGGCCGTACGGCCGTCGCCGGGATGGCGAAGAACAGCGCCGCCGCGATCAGAGCTCGCCGAGCGCCGCATCGCGCCGCCGCGTGCCGACCATCATCGGCGAACAGCGCGTGCACGCGTGGACGAACCACCCCACCACCGAGGCCAACGGCAAGCTGCGTGCGAGCGAATCGTGGCCTGGTCCGGGACAACACCAGCAGTTGTTGCGCATAGGTTGCCGGGGCGATGCCTGCGCGAATCACGGCGTCGTCGGCGGCGATCTCGCGCGCCATGGCCGCGGCCCGACGAGCCAGCCACAGGAGCGGATTCGGCCAGTACAACGCCAACGTGACGCGCTCGCACAGCATCACCAGCCAGTCGCGCTGCCGGACGTGTTCGATTTCGTGGACCAGCGCCGCACGCAGCATGTCCGGTGGCCAGGTGAGCGCCGCACGCGGCAGCAGCACAATCGGCGCGCGCCACCCGATCACGGCAGCCGTGACCAATTCGTCGGTCCACGCGAGGTTCACCGGGGCCGGAACGACATCGCGCACGACGTGGCGCGTCCGCGCAGCGAGCGCGCCCAGATCGACCGGCGTCGAGCGGGCAAGCAGGGCGCGGGCCGCGCGCCAGTCGTTGAACAGCCGCAGCGCGGCAAACGTGGACCCACTCAGCCACAGCACCAGCGCCAGGCCGGCCACCGGGACGGTGGCATTGCCGACCCCAATCGGGCGGGTGAACACCTCATGCGGCACATCGAACAGCGGCAGGGTTGCGGCTGGCAGGAGCCACTCCCCGACCGGCATGACGAGCACCGTCCCGAACGTCAGCACCCACAACAGTCGCTGCTGCGACGCC
>CAZMGX010000390.1:0-4776 GCA_964565915.1 uncultured Gemmatimonas sp. | reverse complement strand
AAGGGACGTCCCTTCAGCGCATCGCTGCGCGATGCCATGGCGCTTGGCTTCACCGAACCGGATCCGCGGGATGATCTCTCGGGCATGGATGTCGCGCGCAAGGCGCTCATTCTGGCGCGCATGATGGGATTTGCGGGCGAGTTGACGGACGTCACGGTCGAGTCGCTGGTGCCGCGTGCCATGCAGTCGCTGTCGCGCGCCGCCTTCCTGTCGCGGCTCGAACAGCAGGACGCCGCGTGGGCGGAACGTCAGGCTCAGGCGACACGCCAAGGGCGAGTGCTGCGCTACGTGCTGTCGGCAACGGCGCGTGTGGTGCGGGTGGGATTGCGCGCCGTGCCGCTCGCTCATCCCTTGGCGGGATTGCGCGGGACGGACAACCAGATCGTGTTCACGACCCGGCGGTATCGCGAGCATCCGCTCGTGATCACGGGTCCCGGAGCCGGGCCGGCGGTGACGGCCGCCGGCGTGTTGAACGACCTCCTGCAACTGGCCGCCGTATGACTTGGACCGAGGTGGGGCGATGACCGACGACGTGCTGTTCCTCCCGCCCGGTGCGGCCAGTATCCAGCGATGTGCGACGTGTGGGGCGACTACACCAGAGCACGATGCCGCACCCGCGTGTTCCGCGTGCGGTGGCCTTCTCGAGATCGTGCATGGCGCACCAAGGGATGCAGCCGGCGTACCGCTGCGCGGTGCGGCATTGCGCGCACAGTTTGCACAGCACTGCTGTGCGCGCCCGCTGGGTTTTCCGTCTGGCGTGTGGCGCTTCCAATCGCTGGTGATGCCCAATGCTGGCGACGCGATCGTCAGTCATCCGGAGGGCAACACGCCGTTGCTGCATCGCGCCGCCATCGATCGCTTCGCGGGTATTGAAGGGCTGCGTCTCAAGCATGAAGGACACAATCCGACGGGGTCCTTCAAGGATCGTGGCATGACGGCCGGGGTGACACAGGCCGTCCGGTTGGGTGCGACGGCTGTGGCATGCGCCTCCACCGGCAATACGTCGGCCGCGCTCGCATCGTACGCGGCGCAGGCCGGCATCCCAGGACTCGTTTTTGTGCCGGCCGGGAAGATCGCACTAGGCAAGTTGGCGCAAACGCTGGGCTACGGTGCGCGCACCCTGATGGTGCGCGGTGACTTCGATGCCTGTCTCCGCCTGGTGCAAGACGCGTCGCGCGAACTCGGGATCTATCTGTTGAACTCGATCAACCCGTGGCGCGTCGAAGGGCAGAAAACCATCGTGCTCGAGTTGCTGCAGCAGATGAACTGGGAAGTCCCCGACTTTCTGGTGCTGCCGGCCGGCAACCTCGGCAACACCGCCGCCTTCGGAAAGGCGCTGCGCGAAGCGCTCGCGTTGGGATTGATCGATCGCCTCCCGCGACTCGTCGCGGTGCAGGCGGCTGGCGCGGCGCCGTTTGCGCGCAGCTTCGCCGAGGGCTTCGCGACGCGTTACACGGTCACGGCCGATACCATTGCCACCGCCATTCGCATCGGCGATCCCGCCTCGTGGGACCGCGCCGTCCGCTCCATCCGCGAAACGAATGGACTGGTGCTATCCTGCAGCGATGAAGAGATCGTCGCGGCGAAGCTGGTGATCGATGCGGCGGGGGTCGGGTGCGAGCCGGCCAGCGCAGCGAGTGTGGCGGGTGTTCGGCGCCTCGTACAAGACGGGGTGATCAAGTCCGGTGACCGCGTCGTCGCGGTCCTTACGGGGCATGTGCTCAAGGATCCGGGTATGCTGGTGGAGCTGCATCAACGCGACGATGTGGTCGGCGCGAATCGACCGCTCGAGATCGAGGCCGACGTGGCGGCCGTGGAACGCGTGCTGCGTGATGCGGCGTTGCCTGGTGGGGCGTCATGATGGCGCTCTCGGCACGACGCACGCTGGTGACAGGTGCCGCGAGGCCGCTCGGCGTCGAACTGGTGCGTCAGAGCCTCGCGCGGGGCGACAAGGTGTATGCGGCCGCGCGCAATCCGGCGCGTGTGCCGGTGCTCGCCGATCTGCGTGCAGAGTATCCGGGCCTCGAGCTCATCGCGCTCGATCCCGCCGATGCCGCTTCCGTGGCGGATGCGATCCCGGTGCTTGAATCGCTGACCTCATCACTGGATCTGTTGGTGATCGCGCCGGCCGAACCCGGTGTGCACGACCGGCTCGCCGATGCGGCGCGTGACGAGCAGCTGTCCACGATGTCCGGTACGGGACTCGTCGAGCACTATCGTCGCCATGCGGTCGCGCCAGTCCTGCTGGTGCGCACACTCTTGCCGCTGCTGGCCGCCGGCGACGGTGCCCGAGTGCTCATGGTGACGTCCTGGTTGGGCTCACTCACCGGGAAGACGCAAGGCGGTGACTATGCCACCTGTGCGAGCGCCGCTGGCCTGCACATGCTGACGCGAACCCTCGCACACGATCTTGCCGAGCAGCGCATCGCCGTCTGTCTGGCCAATCCCGGCAACTATGCCACGACGCCCGATGGGCCGGCCTTCCGGGTGCCGATCGAAGAGGCGGCGCTGGGTCTGCTCAGCGTCACGGATCGGTTGTCGGTCGATCGCAGCGGAGCCTTTCTCGATTGGACGGGTACGGAGCGCGCATGGTGAGCTTCTCGGCTGGACTTCGACGCGGCGTGCTGTGGTTGGTGCTCGGCATCAGCGCCAGCGCCGCGCGTGCACAAACCGTCGACGGCGAAACGACGCGCCTGATGTCCCGACTCTCCGCGCTGTCGGCCGATTCGATGGAGGGACGGCGCGCGGGAACGCCAGGCAGTCGCCGTGCGCGCGCGTGGATCATTGCCGAGCTCACGGCGATTGGCGCGACGCCGCTGGGCCCGTCGTACGCGCAGCCCATCAAGTTGCCGGCTCGTGCTGGTGCGGACACGCTCGGGGCCAACATTGTCGCGCGCATCCCGGGCACGCGCGCCGGCGGGCCCGTCATCGTCGTCAGCGCGCATTACGACCACCTCGGTGTCCGGGACGGCGTCGTGTTCAATGGGGCGGACGACGACGCCTCCGGGTGCGTGGCTTTGCTGGCGATTGCCGAACGGTTGCTGAAAGAGCGGCCCACCCACGACGTGGTCCTGGCGTTCTTCGACAACGAAGAGGGTGGCATGCATGGATCCCGCGGGTTTGTGGCGTCGGGACTCGTCGCGGCGGATCGCATCGCGCTCAATATCAATCTCGATATGATCGCGCGGCAGGATGGGAAGGCGCTGTGGGTATCCGGCACATCGCATCATCCGATGCTGAAGCCTCTCGCCGAAGCCGCGCTTGTCGGGGCGACGGTGCCGATCCGCTTCGGGCATGATACGAAGGATCTGAAGCCGGGTGACGACTGGACCAACTCGTCGGATCACGCAGCCTTTCATGCACGAGGCATTCCGTTTCTGTATCTGGGGGTCGAAGACCACCCCGACTATCACAAGTCGGGTGATGACGCCGAGAAAGTCGATCCCGCGTTCTATCGGGGCACGGTGGACTTCGCGTATCGACTGGTTCGCGAGGCCGATCGACGCGTCGATGCGATGCCGAAACGCACTCCCGGGCCGGGCAGTGGTTCGCGTGAGCGGCACTGAGGCGGTTCGGTGATTGGCTGTTGGGTTCGTCGTCGCGCGCTGCCGGTGATCGCGATGTGCGGTGCACCGGCGGTAGCCGGCGCACAGGTCATCTCGGGCGAATTGTTCGACGCCAAAGGTGCAACGCCGTTGAGTGGCGCCCTGATTCGACTGGCCCTGCAAGCGCCGGGCGGTGAGTCCATCGTGGACTCCACCATCTCCGATGTGAAGGGACGATTCCGTTTCGAACGATCGGCGCCTGGGGTGTTTCGCCTGATTGTTGGTCGCGTCCAGCGTGAGTATCGTGATCCGCAACTGGATTCACTGGCCGTCGGCGACATTGCGGTGCGACGGATCAATCTTCCGGAGGCGTTCGCCGATGCGGCCGTCAGCGCGCCCGCCGGCGATGCCGATGTCGACGCACGACTGACCGGCGGGGTGTCCGTCCGCTATCCACCCACCGCGTTCAATGCCCGGAAGAACGGCGCGGCGACGGTATTCGTGCAAGTGACTGCCGGCGGTCGCGTGTCACGCGAGCCCGCACCAGACGTGCGCGGGACCGACCCCGACTTCATTCGCGAAGTCGAACAGCGTCTGTCTCGCTTGGCGTTCACGCCGGCCCAACGACAGGGCATGGCCATCACACAACGCGTCTGTCTGCAGTTCGTGTTCGTGCGCTCGCCGACGCCGCAGCGATTGCCGAAAATCACGTCGCAGCCGGACCTCGCGACCACGGACGACGAGCGGGCACTCTGTGCACGCTTTGTCGGTCAGCGCATCACGGTCGTCGCGGGGTAACGACTCAGCGGCGGCCGAGTGCGGCGAAGGTGCGTTTGCGTTCGGTGGTGTAGTGCCACCAGGGATGTGGCGGCGAGCCCTCCATGAACCGGACGGCCGCGATGAACGTGTCGGCGACACACGGGTCCTGACGACAGTTGGTCAGCGTGGATAGTCGATCATACAGCGCGATCGGATCCTGACCACATAGTTGATCCGGCGCCGTAAATCCGAGTTGCCGGAAATCACCAGCCATAGCTGGCCCGATGTTCGGAATGTCGATGAAATCGCGCACTTCCCGGCCGCGTTCTCCGACCAGCGCCAGCACCACGGTGTCGAACCCTTCGCTGCGGGCGAGCATCGCCAGCAGCGTCGATTTTCCGACGCCCGAGCCGGCGAAGATGCCGACCCGCTGGCCGGCGCAAATCGGCGCAAACAGATCGACGACGCGAAC
>CAZMGX010000389.1:2056-4783 GCA_964565915.1 uncultured Gemmatimonas sp. | reverse complement strand
GATCGGGCGGTTGGGTTCGTTGATGGCGTCGACGTGGCGGTCGAACCAGTCATTGACGGCTTGACTGGACGCGCACACCAGCGGGCCGGTGATCAGGATTCCCAGCGCCAGGACCGGAACGCGATCGGCCAGCGGCACACCGGCGGAGATGGCGCCGCAGGTGAATGCCCACATCGGGGGGAACCACGTGACCGGCTTGAGTAGCGTCAGGACCGCTTTCGGGTCTGGACGTGCTACTGAAGGCCGTACAACGGAGCTGACGCTCATAGGCGTCTAGTTTAGTTTACAGTTCGCAAATGCAACAGACCCGATTTCGCCAGAAACCGGGTCCGCAGGGGGGGAAATCAGCTGATCGGGATGTCGTCGGCGCCCGGCGAGACCAGGCGGTGTCTACGAAGCTTGACATAGAGGCTCTGTCGGCTGATGCCCAGGACCTCTGCGGCGGACGTTCGATTGTCGTTGGTCAGTTCGAGGGCTGCTTCAATGAAGTGTCGCTCGACCAGATCGACGGTGTCACGCACGAGGTCGCGGAGCGACACGCGCCCGACGAGGGAGGTCAACTCCTCCACCGCCCGCGTCAGATCACGGGCGCCCTGCACACCGCTGGCCAGCCGGCGTCCGATGTCCCGCATTGTGAAGCCGATGCATGGCTCCTCGCCGTCCGGGACCCATACGGCCGAGACTTCGACCTCGGTCTGTGTCCCGTGACTGCCGCGGGCGGAGGTGGCGATGAGCCGTACCGCGCCGTGTTTGCGCAGCATGGAGAGGAAAACGGGAAAGTCGGCGCCGGGGCGCCCGATATGGTCGGCAAAGAGGGTGTTGCGGACCTGCTCCTCGCTGGCGAGCTCGGTGATGTCGAGAAAAGCGCGGTTGGCCACGAGAATGTGACCCTCGAGGTCGGTGACCACGAAGGCGTCCGGGGACCGCTCGATCAGGTCGAGGACCCGTCCTGGCGAGTCGGCGGCCGCCGGGGCGCCGGATTGCTCGACGGCCGAGAGGCGCACCAGCAGCAACGTCGACGCCTCTTGCCGGAAGCAGGACGCCGAGATGTGGAATGGGCGGTGGCCGTCGGTGAGGGTGATGGTGATGTCCCCGGCGCGGCCGGCGCTTCGGGCGGTGACCAGCAGGTCTTCGATGGCGCGAGCGCCGGCGGCGTCGACCCCGAACGGGAAGGTCCGTCCGATCAACTGCTCGGTGGCATCCCCAAAGATCTGCGACGAGGCGCCGTTGGCATCGAGCACCTTGAGGTTGGCGCCGTCGAGCACGAGGATCCCGTCACTGGCCAGCTGAAAGAGCAGGCGATAGCGCGTTTCGACATGCCGGAGGCGCCAGTAGTCGCGCTCCATGGCCTGCTGGGCTTCGACCAGGCGCTGCTGCAGCGTGGACACATGGCGCATGTCCCGACCGACCGCGACAACTCCGCCGCTTCGGCCGATGCGCAGCGCCGTGTAGGCGACGGGGATGTCGGAGCCGCCAGCGAGCGAGTGGTTGACCTGGCGACGCTTGGAGAGTCCGCTGGTCGCGGCTTCGCGCAGCAGCGTATCCACCTTGGGGCGCGTGTCGCCGGAGACCGTGTCAGCCCACGGGCGACCGACCCATTCGCTGGAGCGATCGAACGTGGTCTCGCCGGCCGGGAGGGCGACGTCGCGCACGACCCCCGTCTCGTCGATGACCAGTGCGATATCGCCGCCGACGGCGAGGAGCGCGGCCGCCGTGCTGGCGTCTATCGCTCCGAACGCGGGCTCACTCGCGTCGAAGGGCTTCACGGAGCTCGCCATGACCGCCTATCGCCTCCCGCTGCGCGAGCGGACGCGCGGCTTCGAGTGACGATGCGAGGAGCGATCGGGCGACCTGTGGGGCTTGTCGCGCGTTCGATGCCGCGGCATCGGCGCCAACCCGAGCGACCAGTGCCGGATCATCGTTGAACACTTTGCCGCCGACCATCACCTGCACATTCGGATTGCGGGACGCATTCCGGAGACGACGTATCTCTCGCTTGAGGTTCGAAATCCGGCTCTGGCATCCGACCGAGAAACCGATCACGTCATACCACTCGGCCGCCACCATCTCGAGCAGGTCGTTCTCGGTCCATGGCGCACCGACCAGCACCCGCCAGCCGTCGCGCAGCAGGAACTCACCCACCATGATGACGCCCAAGGTGTGCTGCTCGCCCGGCACACACGTCAGCAGGACGTGGCCGACGGTCTCCGAACGGCCGGTATCGGCGAGGAAGACCTGAGAGAGCTCACGCAGCAGCCCCTGCATGCGTCCCATCGCCAGGGTCACCTCGACGAAATCGCACTCGTCGTTGTCCCAGAGCTCGCCAAGGCGATGGGCGGTGGGGGCCAACAGGTCGAGATACACGGTCTCGACCGGGGTGCCGTTCGACACCAGCGCGCGCACGTACGCATGCGCCCGTCCATCGTCCGCGCCACGAATGGCGTCGACGAATGATTCGACGTCGGCAGCTGTGAGTGTTTGTGCCACCGCGGCAGCCAGTGAGGGCGGGATCGGACCAGCGCGGTGACTCAGCAGCAGCCGTGGAACGATCTCATTCTGGATCGTCCGCTCGAGACGCTCAGAGCGACGGCCGTACTGTGGCGATTCCATGGCGTCGTAGGCAGGACCGGCCCCGCTCGGGTCGGATGGGTGAGTGCCTGCCAAGGATGGAGTGACAGACGCGCCGAACATTGCCGCTGTGCCCCCTGAGCGCAAGAACGAAAACCG
>CAZMGX010000389.1:0-2046 GCA_964565915.1 uncultured Gemmatimonas sp. | reverse complement strand
ATTGTCAACCAAAACTGACGTCAATCTTTCTTGACAAGTTTGCTCCCCGGCCATAGCTATTGAGCTATCTGGGTAGCGAACCCCCGGACCTAACAGGTTGATATCGTGGTGCCAACTCAAGTGACGGCTGCGCCCACCGCTGCCGGAACCGCACATCCCCCGGGGGACGCGTCTCATGATGCGTCCGTCCGGACCGGGCTGTACACGCCCGAAGAACGCCAGCGACGCGACGCCACGCCGTGGACGCTCGTGCAAGGTATCCTTGCGCCGCTCCAATTTCTGGTGATGGCTGTCTCCGTGGTGCTGGTTCTGCGCTACCTGCAGACCGGCGACGGGCTGTTCGCCGCCAACGCATCCATCGTCGTGAAGACGGTCGTGCTGTACACCATCATGGTGACCGGCGCCATCTGGGAGAAGGTCGTCTTCGGGCAGTATCTCTTCGCTCCCGCCTTCTTCTGGGAAGACGTCGTCAGCATGGGCGTCATCGCCCTGCACACCGCCTACCTTTATGGATTGGCCGTCGGCTGGGCGCCTCGCACGCTCATGCTCCTCGCCCTGGTCGCCTACGCGACCTACGCGGTCAACGCCATTCAGTTCATCCTCAAACTCCGCGCCGCCCGGCTGCAGGAGCGCCACATGGCGGAGGCTCGCGCGTGACGGCCGTACTTCCCACCGACCTCAGCGCCGGCTGCGCCGTACCCGCCACACTCGCACCGACGAATGCGTCCGCGCGAGGCAGTGCGCTGCCGGTCATCCGTGAGCGTGGCCAGCGAGAGGTCTTCTGCGGCCTGACGGGCATCGTCTGGCTGCACCGCAAGATGCAGGACGCATTCTTCCTCGTCGTCGGATCACGCACCTGCGCCCATCTCGTGCAAAGTGCCGCCGGCGTCATGATCTTCGCGGAACCACGATTCGCCACCGCGATCCTCGGGGAGCGCGACCTGGCCGGCCTCGCCGACGCCAACGAAGAGCTGGATCGCTGCGTGACGCAGTTGCTCGAGCGTCGCCCCGACATCGCCACGTTGTTCCTCGTGGGGTCCTGTCCGTCCGAAGTGATCAAGCTGGACCTGCAACGCGCCTCAGAACGGCTGAACCAACGCTTCATGCCGCGCGTGCAGATCCTCAACTACTCGGGCAGCGGGATCGAGACGACGTTCACGCAGGGCGAAGATGCGTGCCTGCGCTCGCTCGTGCCGCACATGCCCGCGGCCGACGTCGCGACGCCGAACGTGCTGGTCGTGGGCACACTGGCCGACGTGGTCGAGGACCAGATGTCGCGGCTGTTCGATCAGCTGGGCGTCGGACCGGTGCACTTCTTTCCGCCACGCCGTGCGCGCGACCTGCCGCCGATCGGCCCCGGCACGAAAGTGCTGCTGGCACAGCCGTTCCTGTCCGAGACGGCGCGTGCGCTCGTCGCACGCGGTGCCACGTTGCTGTCCGCGCCCTACCCACTCGGCGCGAATGGCACCATCGCGTGGTTGAAGGCCGTCACCACCGCGTGGGGTATCGCCGACGACGTGCTCGTTCGCGTGACGGCGGCGCCGGCCGAGCGCGCGCGCGCGGCCATCGCGCGCTATCGTGCACGCCTCGAAGGCAAACGCCTCTTCTTCTTTCCCGATTCGCAACTCGAGATTCCGCTCGCGCGCTTCCTGCACGAAGAGTGCGGGATGGAACTGCTGGAAGTCGGCACCCCGTATCTCGATCGCCTCATGATGGACGGGGAGCTCGTGCGGATGCCCGCGACCGTGCAGTTGTCCGAAGGGCAGGATGTGGAGTTGCAGCTCGATCGGTGTCGTGCGCTACGACCGGACCTCACGGTGTGCGGCCTTGGGCTGGCCAATCCGCTGGAGGCTGAAGGGCTGCGCACGAAATGGTCGATCGAACTGGTCTTCTCGCCGATTCATGGATTCGAACAGGCCGGTGATCTCGCGGAGCTCTTCGCCCGGCCGCTAGACCGCGCTCAGCGCCTGATGGTGTAGGAACGACGACATGCAACTGACCTTGTGGACGTACGAAGGCCCGCCGCACGTCGGCGCGATGCGCATC
>CAZMGX010000388.1:0-4789 GCA_964565915.1 uncultured Gemmatimonas sp. | reverse complement strand
CACGAGACGTCGCCGTGCCTGGTCGCCGAGTGCGAGTGCCGACAACGCCAGCGGCAGGAAGCCCATGTACTCGGTGTGGAACTTGAGCGGGTTGCTGCCCCAGTACTTGTCGAGTACGCCGTTGAATTGCGGCAAGATCGTTGTGAAGATCTCGGCCGGCGGAAACGCGAATGTCGTGGCGAATTGCCAGCCGGTGTTCGGCCCACCCTCAGCACGCGGGGAATAGGGGATGTACTCGAAGAACGGCATCACCTGCAGCGCCGTGATGCCGAGTCCGACCACCACCGCCACCGCCGAAAGGCCAATGGCCATCAGCGGCTTGCTGCCCGGCGCGCGTTCGGGATCCCAGAAGGCCAGATACAACGCCCACAGGCCGAGAGCGATGAGCAGGAAGTAGGCCATGTGATAGTGGCCAAGGATGATCAGGGCCACCGTGAATGCGAACAGCCCGTACGCCCACGTGCGTTGCCCGCGGATCGCGTGCAGCAGCACCCAGAACGACAGCGGGGTCAGCGCCGACACGAACAACTTGCCGTCATGACCGGGGCTCATCTGCGAGGCCACGATGCCACTCAGTTCATACGCGACACCCGCGGCCACCGAGGCGCCCCAGCCCAATCCGAGCGCGCGCGCGAAGCGGTAGGTGAACCAACCGGCCAGCACGAAGTGGATGGCCATGCCCCACGTGATCGCCAGGTCGACCGGCATGATCCATCGCAGCCACGCCGTCGGATAGAAAATGTCGCCGTGCATGGCCGCGATGTACGGCAGGCCACCGAACAGGAACGGGTTCCACTGCGGAATCGTCCCCGTCGTCTTGAAGGTCTCGGCGCCGAACAGTCGGAACGAGTAGCCGGCGATGAACATGTCCGAACGACCGCCGCCGAACATGATCTGTCCGGTGAGGAGTGGCCAGAGCAACATCAGGGCCGCGGCCGTACAGACCGCCGCGGCGATCCAGTGCGGCGCGCGCGGTTCGAAGGAGGAAATCGGCTTCACGGAAGTGTGGAAATGGAGACGACGGACGGCACCTGAGTCAGCCCGCTGAATATGACGGGTGCGCCCCGATGGCGCGACGCATGCTCCCTTGCCGGATCCCACCCGATTTCGGGTGGTCAGGCCCCGTGAGCCGATTGAGCATTGACGATCGTCACTGTATCGTTCGGCATGTTGAGCATGATTCGGGGGCGGAACCCGCGCGTGCCTGAATGAAGGAGCCGCAGCGGAGCTTGGCGCGGCTGGGCTGATGCATCCCCTGACGACGGTGCGACCGGCGCACATGACGGATGTCGATCGTATCGTCGACATCTACAATCAGGGGATTCGCGGGCGCAGTGCGACGTTCGAGACAGTGGAGCGCACGCGCGAGGACCTGCGCCCCTGGTTCGACGCGACCGTCCTGCCGCGGTATCCACTGCTGGTCGCCACCCGCGCTGACGCGTCTGACCGCGCTATCGTGTGCGGCTGGATCCGCGCGTCCGTGTACCGGGCGCGCGATTGCTACGCCGGCATCGGTGATTTTTCGGTGTACGTCGATGAACTGATGCGCCGCGCGGGCGTCGGTGACGCGTTGATGCAGGCGTTTCTGCCGGCCTGCGCGTCCGCCGGACTGTGGAAGCTGGTGTCGCGCATCTTCCCGGAGAATGTCGCGTCCCTTGCGCTTTGCGCGCGCCACGGGTTTCGGCGCGTGGGCATTTACGAACGTCATGCGCGACTGGACGGGGCATGGCGCGACGTGGTGATCGTGGAGCGCGGTTTGGCACCATAACCGTGGGGAGGGACCACACGCGTCGTCTGCTTGACCGCAGGCCCTTTTGGCGGGATAATCGGGCAGGTGTCAGGGAGTCGTCGAGCGGCAGTGGTCGTCCTGCCGGCGGGCTCCCAAACCGGAACCCCGCCGATGACTCACCGAGTGCAACGTGCCCTGCCGTTTCTTCTCGCCACGCTGAGCGCCGTAGTGGTGCATCAGCCGGTTGCCGCGCAGGGTGGGGGTGCTGCTCCCCCCCCGATGATCAACCAATCCACCGACCCCCTGCTGTCGAGCTTCCGGCTGCGCAATATCGGGCCAGCCAGCATGGGCGGGCGCATTCACGATATCGAAGTCTCCGAAAGCCGGCCGTCCACCATCTACCTCGGTTACGCCGTGGGCGGCATCTGGAAGTCGGAGAACAACGGGACGACGTTCTTCCCGGTGTTCGATACGTACGAGGTCGCGTCGTTCGGTGACCTCGCGATCCATCCGACGAACCCCGACATCGTATATGCCGGCTCCGGCGAAGCGAACAATCGGCAGTCGTCCTCGTTTGGTGGCGGTATGTACAAGACCACCGACGGCGGCAAGACCTGGCAGCTGCAGGGGCTGCGGGAGACCCAGTCCATCGCGCGTGTCGTGATCGATCCACGCAATCCGGAGACGGTCTACGCGGCCGTGATCGGCGCGTTGTTCGGCCCCAGCGAGCATCGGGGGATCTACAAGACCACGAACGGCGGACGGACGTGGGACAAGATCAAGTACATCGATGAGAATACCGGCTTCACCGACCTCGCGATCGACCGGTCGAATCCGAACGTGTTGTATGCCGCGAGTTATCAGCGCCGGCGAACCTCGTGGGGCTTCAACGGCGGTGGCCCGGGCAGTGCGCTGTGGAAGACGACCAATGGCGGCGGCACGTGGACGAAGATGTCGGGAGGCGGCTTGCCACCGGGCACGTATGGGCGCATCGCGCTGGATGTGTCGCGCTCGAACCCCGGTGTGGTATACGCGCAGATCGAGGCGGGGCAGGTTGGCGAAGCGGAGGGGGATGAGCCCGGCCGCGGTGGCGGCGGCGGTGGCGGATTCGACTGGTGCAACAACGCCGGCCCGGGTGGCGGATTTCCGGTGGGCGGTGGACGCGGTGGTGGAGGCCGTGGCGCGACGCCCGGGCAGCCGCAGACACCGCCGGCCCTGAACGTGTCTGCCGGCGGCATTTTCCGCTCCGACAATGGTGGCGGCTCGTGGCGTCACGTGAGCAACTGCAACGCGCGGCCGATGTATTTCAGTCAGCTGCGCATCGATCCACAGAATCCCAACGCGGTGTACGTCGCCGGGCTTCCCATCGCCAAGTCGCTGGATGGCGGGAAGACCTTCGCGACGCTCAACGAAGCCGGTGGTTATGGCGCACCGGGGCATGTAGACGTGCATGCCATCTGGATCGATCCGAAGAACCCGAACCACATCTTGAACGGCAATGATGGTGGGCTCGATGTCAGTTACGATCAGGGAAAGAACTGGACGTCGATCAAGACGATGGTGACGTCGCTGGCCTACGACGTCTCGGCCGACATGCTTCGGCCCTACTGGGTGTGCACCGGATTGCAGGATAACGGCAGCTGGTGCGGGCCCAGCTCGGTGCGCCGCAACAACGGCATCCTGAACTCCGACTGGTTCAACATCGGCGGCGGTGACGGATTCTATACGGCGCAGGACCCGCTCAACTACAACATCGTCTTCGCGGAATCGCAGAACGGCAACACGAATCGTCTGGACCTGAGCACGGGCCGCGGCGGCAGCGTGCGGCCGAACGCTCCGCCGCCACCACCGCCCGTTGATGTGCCCGCGGGCGCAGGGGCTCCTGGCGCCGGCGGTGGGCGCGGTGGTGCAGGTGGCGGTGGGGGTGGAGGCGGCGGTGGTGGCCGCGGCGGCAATCCGAACGTCGTGAATGCGGCCGCTGGTGAGCAGTTCCGCTACAACTGGAACACGCCGTTTCAGCTGTCCTCGCACAACTCGAGCGTCATGTGGTTGGGTGGCAACAAGCTGTTCCGCTCGATGGACCGCGGACAGACGTGGATTGCGAGCGTCGACGTGACGAAGCGATTCGACCGGAGTACGGTGGACATCATGGGCGTGCCGGGTACGCAGCGCATGTTGTCCAAGAACGACGGTGTGACGAACTACAGCACGATCATCTCGGTCGCTGAATCGCCGATCAAGCCGGGACTCGTGTGGGTCGGCACGGACGACGGCAGCCTGCAGCTGACGCGCGACAACATGGCGACGTTCACCGACGTCGGAAAAAACCTGCCGGGGCTGCCGGCGGGCCACTTCTACTGGGTGTCCCGCGTGGTGGCCTCGGCGTTCGATTCCGCCACGGCGTATGTCGCCGTCGATGGCCATCGCAGCAACGATCTCAAGCCGTACGTCTTCGTGACGCGCGACTTCGGCCGCACCTTCACACCGATCACGAACGGGCTGCCGCCCTTCGGCAATGTGCAGGTGATCGCCGAAGATCCGAAGAACCGCAACCTGCTGTTCGCGGGGACGGAGTTCGGCATGTACGTGTCGACGAACGCCGGCGAGACGTGGCAGAAGTTCATGAACAACTTTCCCACGGTGCGTACGGACGACATCTTCGTGCACCCGCGGGACGGCGACCTGATCGTCGGCACACACGGCCGCGGCGTCTGGATCGCGGACGACATCACGCCGCTGCAGCAGCTTACGCCGGCGGTGCTGTCGGCCGATGCGACGTTGTTCGACATCCGTCCCGCCGTCGCGTGGCTGACCGATCGCAAGCTGGGCCAGCAGGTCACCGGCCAGCAGGTGTATCGCGGTGAGAACGCGCCGCGTGGCACGTTCATCAGCTATCACCTGCGTACCGCGGCCAGCGGCGAAGCCCGCATCACGATCACCGACATCAATGGTCGCACGATTCGGAGCCTGACGGGCACCGCGAACGCCGGCATCAATCGAGTGCAGTGGGATCTCAGTCCCGCCGGCGTACCGGGCGGATTCGGCGGTGGTGGTGGCGGT
>CAZMGX010000387.1:584-4795 GCA_964565915.1 uncultured Gemmatimonas sp. | reverse complement strand
CTGGCGCGCGAGCGTGCCCGTGAGCGTGTCGGCGGTCGCCTCGAGGATGTACGTGGAGATTGCTGTGCGCTTCATGGCCTCGCCGTTCATGTTCAACGTCGCTTCGGAGCGCTGAATGAACGTCACCTTGCCCGCAGCGGACTTTGCGGCGAAGCGGGCAGGCGGGCGTGCGGGCTGCCCCTCCAGCGGTTCGTTCTTGAGCGTCGCGACCAGTGAATCGCCTTCCGTGGCGATGGTGAGAACACCCTTGACCGTCAACGGGACACGCTCGCCGTTTTCGATGCGCATGCCACCGACATACGACACGGACCACTCACCAACGAGGGGGTGGGACTGAGCGTGTGCCAGACGGGGCAGCACGAGCGCAGCAAGCAGCAAGGCGAAACGACGCATGGAGTGACGACTCCTGAATGGGTGTGGGGATGTCACGACCGTCGCCTGACCGCAGACGACGGTGCTGGCATTCGACACACGCCCGACGCAAAGGGATTCCGTCGCTTTCGGAATGCTATTCCGAAGGCCTGCCAACGGTGGGGCTGACCGCCATCGGCTCGGCTACGGCCGTGTTCGCTCCCGGTGCCGAGCAGGTCACGGCGCCCGCGGCGAACCACTCTGCCGCGCGGGCCCGCGGCCGGCTCCACGCGCGCCAGTCACCGGCGGGTGCCTGCGGCGGAAAGTCGGCCGCCCATGCGGTGCGCAAGGCCGCATCGAGGGCTTGGCAGTGTGGGGCCGGGAGCCGACGGGCCCCATCAACCAGTGCCGGCAACGCGTCGGCCGAAAGCGTCGCGTGATACGCCGCGTCAAACGACTCACCTCGCGCGGCGCGATCGATGTTCACGCGAACCACGAGGGCCTCGAGGTTGACGGCATTCAGCAGCACGACCCAGCCGATCGTGACGAGCACCGTCACCGGGGCGAATCGTGCGGTGCGCCCACGCAGCGTAGTGAACGCGAACGTCAACAGGGTCGCTCCAACCCAGACGATGCCGGCACAGGCGAGGAGACGATCGACCGAGAGGCCGAACTCACGCAGGTAGAGCGAGAAGCGCGCCGCCGCCGAGACCAGCAACGCGGCCACCTCCGCGATCAGCAGCGTGCCGGCAAGACGGAAGCGTCGCCGACCATCCGCATCATCAGTGGCCAGCGTCCACTCTGCGGCCACGAGCGTAGCCAACACCACGGCGGCCGCAACCACCAGTTGGAAGAACCCACTTCGTGCATATGTTGCCAGCGTCAAGCCTTTGGTGGCCATCAGGAACGCCTCGCCGCCAAACAGCACGCGCGCCTGTGTGCCGAGGAATAGCGCAAGCAGGGCAACGAGCGCGTAGAGGCCGATCGCGACCGACAGAAATGGCAGGCCGGGTGATCCGATGTCGGCGAACGGCGTGCGCACCACGGAACCCAGCGCGGCCCGCAACCAGCCAGCGGTGATCCATGTCAGGACGACAATGAGCATCAAATGTTCGGCGCCATCGATGGCCAACAGCCGACCAATGGTGTCCAGCACCCCCTCGAATATCGCATCGGATTCGGCGAGCAGTCCGGCGACGATGAATAGCGGCGGGATGGCGAGCACGGTCCCGATGGCAACCGCACGCACGCGTGCCGCGCGATTCGGCGCACTGCCACGCTCGGCGAGGGCCTGCTGCGCCACCCGCGGCGCGCCGCCGATCGTCTGCAGGACCGCGAGCATCGCGGCGCGTATTGCTTCGAGGACCGTCAACTGCGCGACGGACTCGCCGCGCCCGCGCCAGAGAAGCAGCGCACCCACGCACAGTGCCGACAACAGATCGATCACGCGAATGAACTCGGCATCGCGCCAGACGAAGCCGAGTGTGGCGGCGACTGTCAGGAAGAGCAGCCCTTGACGCTCCCGGTTGGCCTGTTTGTCGAGCACCACGGCCACGATGGCGAGCAGCGTGGTCCATAACGTGAGCCCCAGCCGCCACATGCCGTCTCGCAGGAGGAAGTCGCCGGTCACACCCATCACGAGGGCCGCCAGGAGGATCTGCCAGGCCTTCCCTCGCGCTTGCTCCCGCCCCGCGTCGTCGCGGCCGCTGGCGTACAGGTGGTGCTCGTACAGGTCGCGTTCGTCCATCGCGCGCGCGGTCATCAGGCGGTCGCCTTCTGCGGTACCTTGCCGAACCGGCGTTCGCGGCGCGCGAAGTCGGCGAACGCCTCGTCGAGCGTGGCGGTCGTGATGTCCGGCCAGAGCACGTCGATGAACAACAACTCGGCGTACGCGCACTCCCAGAGCAGAAAGTCCGAGAGACGTCGCTCCCCGCCCGTGCGCAGCAGCAGATCGACCGGCGGCAGCAGGGCCATCGCATCATCGTGCTCGCGCAACGCGGTCGTCGCGCGTTTGGCGCGCTCGATCGCGGCGCGACTGGAGTAGTCGATGGCGACCCGCAGGTGCATTACGGTTCCGTGTGCCGTGCGAGCCTCGGCGTCGGTGATGGCGGCGCGCAGCGCGAGCGGCAGTCGTGAGCGACGGCCGATCACCGACAAGCGAATGCCGTTTCGGGCCAGCGTGTCGGCCTGGGAGCGGAAGTGCGACGTAAAGAGTTCGAGCAGCGCCGATACTTCGGCCGCTGGGCGCTGCCAGTTGTCACTGGAGAAGGCGTACAACGTCAGTTGCTGCACGCCGGCGTGGGCGCAGTGTGCCACGACGTCGCGCATGGCGCGCGCACCCGCGAGATGCCCCATCGTGCGGGGCCGCCCGGAACGCTCGGCCCAGCGGCCATTGCCGTCCATGATGATGGCGAGGTGACCCGGCGGTGTGAGAGTACTTTGTCTCATAAAGCATGTCTCCGAAAGAAGGGCGCCCGAGGGCGCCGATGGGTGGTGCGTGATGTCCGGGGGATGGGTGGTGCCGCGCGTCAGCCGCTTTCACCAACGCGCTTGATCAGGGCTTCCATGTGGGAGAGATACCGCTCGAGTTCATGACGACCCGTGGCCGTGAGGCGATACTCGGTGCGGGGAATGCGGCCGTCATAGCCCTTCTTGCACGCGATGTACTTGGCGTCTTCGAGCTTGCGCGCGTGTACGGACAGATTGCCGTCGGTGATGTCCAGCAGTGCCTTGAGCTCATTGAACGTGAGCATCTGGTGCACGGCGAGCGCACTGACGATCGCGAGACGCACGCGTTCGTGAATGACGCGGTCGAGCGCCATCGGGGTGTTGTCATCGCCGGCGACGGCCTCGAGTGACGACGTGGACGGCCGCGCCGACCCCTTGCCCGACTCCGGTTTTTCGGTGTCGGGAGTGATCACCCGCTTGAGCGCAGCATTGGAACGTTTAGCCACCATGCCTCCTCGCGATCCACAGTCCGAACGCGATGTGACAGAGTCCAAACCCCAGGGCGAGCATCATGTCAGGCGACACGTGCGGCACGAGGAGTGTTGTGGTGCCAAGCACCATGAAGACGGCACCGAGCGCCGGGACGGCGCGCACGGAGAATGCGCCGGCGGTGATGACACCGACGCCGTACAGCAACAACCAGAGTCCCGGCAGCGTATCGGGTATCGCGCTGCCGGTCTGCCACACCGTCTGAAAATCCACGAGGGCAAACGTGAGGACGGCGCCCGCCAGGATGGCCGGCCAGAAGCCGAGCAGGAACTTGCGTGCCGGGGCACTGAGCAGCGGCGCATCACGATGCGGCGACCGCGCGCGCATCTTGCGCCAGATGGCGCCTGCGCCGAGGACGGCACCGATGACGGCTTCGGCAATCCAGACGCTGATCCACCGTCCGGCACTGGGCTGCGCGGCGGCGACTGCGGACGCACCGACCGCGGTGATGCCGATGAAGACGAGTCCCCACCCCGGCACGTCGGTGAAGGACGCGGCCCCTTCCATGGTGCGTCGGATGAACGACAGATCCTGAATCGCCCGGTCATGCAGGGCGGGCGGTTCCCGGGTCGGTGGTCGGAGCGGGGCAGGGGCGGCCATGATTGAATCGATATTGGTGGGCGTGCCGTCTGTCAAGTACTTTGCGACACAAAGTGTGAAATGCTCCCAACGGACAATTCAAGACCGCCAGCTATCGTTGGGCAGGCTTGGTCGCCGGTGCAGACGTGCTCGCAGGGGCGGGCTTGGTCGCAGGGGCGGGCTTCGTGCCAGGGGCGCGTTTGGCGGCCCGTTCGGCCGCCGCCTTCTCCTTGGCGGCCTTCTCAGCCGCGGCCTTCGCAGCCTGTGCATCCACCTTTCGCTGT
>CAZMGX010000387.1:0-574 GCA_964565915.1 uncultured Gemmatimonas sp. | reverse complement strand
GCCGAGTTGATCGATGCCATCGTGACCGAAAAAGGCGTGGTCACGAAGCCCACCGCGCTCACGGTACGTCCGTTGGTGGTGAAAGCATAGCTGCTGTCGCTCGTCACACGCTCGCTGGCGACGTCGAAAACCAGGTGCGGCGTCTTCAGGACGCGGCCGGCGGGGCTCTTGATCTCGATGCCGCCACGAAGCTCCAGGCGCGCGTCGCCCAGCGAGTAGATGGCGAGTGGACCGGTCATCTCCGACAGGCTTTCGCCCAATGGGCCCGTAAACGTCACGGTGACCCGACGCAGGTCGATGCGCATCCCATCATCGAAGACGTACCCTGTATCCGCACGCAGCAATCCTTTCGACTGCCCCTTCTCGGTCAATACAGCCCGCACGCCGAACATCACCTGTCCCGCGGAATCGACAGACGTAAGGCGCGCGGCCGTCGGTCCCTTCTCACTGCCGGCGCAGGCCGAAGCCGCGAGCGACATCGCGACCGCGAAGAGGGCACCGGCGACGGTGCGGCGCGTACTGTGGCGTTCGGGACGATTCATACCTGCCGAAAGTAGTCAGTCGGAGTCGTGTG
>CAZMGX010000386.1:0-4826 GCA_964565915.1 uncultured Gemmatimonas sp. | reverse complement strand
AGGGACGCATGGATCGTGGCGGCCAGGCGATCGCGGCGTCCGAGTGCGGTGCGTACGCGATCAACGGCATACTCCGACACCAATACCCAGTTCTGAATCGGGTTGCGGAACGCGCTGGCCAGCGACTTCAACTCCTCCGCTGGATCCTGGATGCCGTTCAGGCCGACGAACAAGCGCAGGATCTCATTCGCCCCTTCGAAGATGCGATTGATGCGGGCGTCGCGCAGGTATCGCTCGTAGGGCCAGGGCTTCACGAACCCGCGACCGCCGGCGAGTTGCACGAGCTCGTCCGTGCTGCGCCAGACCAGTTCACTGGCGAAGATCTTGACGCACGCGGCCTCGAGTGAGGCGTCGACCGTCTCGGTGTCCAGCGCCGCCGCGAGCGCACCGACCATCGCATCGGCAGCGTAGGTATCCGCCGCCATCGTGGCCATCTTGCGCTGGGTGATTTCGAAGGAGGCCAGCGGCCCGCCGAACTGGGTGCGCGCTTCGGCGTAGCGCGTGTACTCGCCCAAGAGCCGCTTGCACGCCGAGGCACACCCCGACGCCAGCGACAAGCGGCCGGCATTCAACGCGTGCACCGCCACGCGAAAGCCCTTACCGACGTCGCCGAGCACATGGTCGTCTGGGACGTACAGGTCGTCGAACACCAGCTCGGCTTGCGTGGAGCCGCGAATGCCCAGCTTGCGCACCGTGCCGTCCAGGCTGAACCCCGGCATATCGGGTCGGATGATGAACGCCGTCGGTCGCATCACCGTCGCGCCGTCACGCAGCACCGGCGTTTGCGCGAACGTCGCAATCACGCCGGCACGATGGCCGTTGCCGATCCAGTGCTTGCGTCCGCTCAGCAGCCACCCCTTGTCGTCGGGCGCGCGACGCGCCTGCGTGACGATGTTCTGTGCATCGGACCCCGTCTCGGGTTCCGTGAGCGCGTACGCCGCCAGCGTCTCGCCACGTGCGAGGCCCGGCAGGTATCGCGCCTTGAGTTCGTCGCTGCCGAACAGCACGAGGGCCTTGCCACCAAGCCCGCAATGCACGCCGATGAGGACGGCCAACGACGGATCGATCGCGGCGACCGCGCCGAACACACGCGCGTAGGCGGATGCCGACAGTCCAAGGCCGCCAAACGCGCGTGGAATCGTCAGGCCGAGCAGCCCGGCGTCCGCGAACGCGCGGATGACCGGCTCACCGATCGTCTCCTCCTCGTCGAAACGGCGCGAGTCGATGAGCCCGCTGGCCACCATGCCATTCAGGGCCTCGACGAGTCGTCGTACCGTCTTCGCTTCGTCGGGACGGCGCTCGTCCAGCGGCGCGGGATACGGGAAGAGCAGCTCATCGGCGATTTCGCCGGAGAAGAGGCCGCGCAGCAGCGAGGGCTTGGTGATGGTGCTCATGGCAGAGAAAGTAACGCGGGGACGCGTGGTCGGGGTTGGGGACACCTGGCGACAAAAAGAAGCCCCCGGCATCGAGTCATCTGCGACGCCGGGGGCTTCGATGGGACGCGGTGTCCGCGAGGCTAGGGAACCGCCGCCGTGATCACCACCGTGACGGTGGTGACCTTGCCTTCAGGTTGTCCGTTCGAATTCAGGGCGCGCAGCGTAAACGTGGTTTGCCCAGTTGTCGATCCGGTCGTGATGAGGACCGCCGTCGACTGCCCGTTCACGACGCCGGTTGCCACACTTGGCACGCTGCTGGTGACGCTGACGTTGCGGTTGAAGAGCTGATTCCCCGCCGCATCACGCAGGGTGATTGCGAACGACTTGTTCTGCGCGTTGAGCGGCGCGGAGTAGTTCGCATCGGCGACGATGCTGTCGACTGGGATCGGGAGAATGGCAATCGTCGACTGGCCTACGCGGGTTTCGCTGATCGCCGAGATCAACACCGCCCCGGGGGCGAGCGTACTCACCAGTCCCGTACCCGAAACGGTCGCGCGGGTCGGATCGCTGCTCGTCCACTCGATCACGCGATCGGTGACGACCGTGCCGGCGGAATCTTCGACCGTCGCCGTCAACTGCACGGGAGTCCCTTGAATGACACTCGACGAGAGCGGCGAGAGCCGGACGACCGCCACCGGAATCTTGGTGACGCTCAAGGTGACCGTATCCACGGCACCCTCGGCCCTGACCGCGATCCGCGCCGTCCCAAGGGCGATGCCGGTCACCAAACCCGTCGGAGAGACGGTGGCGATGGCCGGTGTCGCGCTGGTCCACGTGACGACGCGACCGGGCGGGATCGCACCGCCGACACTGTCGGCCAGCGTCACGGTGAACTGGCGCGGAATGCCGACGCGAAGCTGGCCCGTCTGCGGTTGGATGGTCGCGGTCGCGATTCGCGGATTGACGGCCGTGAAGTTCGTGGCGCAGGAGATCGTGGGATACTCCACCGACGACGCCGTAATGCGCGCCGTCCCGGCCTGCCGCGCGGTGATCACCCCGGTCGTGGAAACGGTCGCCACGATTTCGTTGTCGCTCACCCAGGTCATCGGCCGTCCCAACTGGGACAAGACGTTGTTCGCGGTGTCCCGCAGGGTGAGCGTCGGTTGCGACTGGGCCGACACCGTTACCGTTTGGCTGGTGGGCGATAGGCTGCACGCCCCGATTGGGATGTTGGTCACCGTTACGTTGGAGGCCCCGGTGATCCCGTCCGTCACCGCCGTGATGGTAGCCGTGCCGACGCTCAGCGCCGAAACGTTGCCACTCTGGTCCACCGACGCGATCGCCGCGTTGCTCGACGCCCAGGCGAACGTTCGTCCCGTCACGGGATCTCCCGAGGCGTTTCTCGCCACGGCGCTGAATTGCCGCACGTTGGTGAGTCGCAGCGTGAAGTTGGCGGGGGAGATCGTCACGGTCGTGGGCGGCTGCGCCACCACGGTCACCTGGGCCGTCCCCGACTTGCCATTGGCGGTGGCCGAGACCGTTGTCTGGCCCACGCTGATGCCGATCACCTGACCACCCGACGTCACCGTCGCAATGGCCGAGTTCGCCGACGAAAAGTTGACGGTCTTGTTCAGCATCGAATTGCCGTCGCAATCGAACGCCGTCCCGTTCACGGTTTGTGAGCCGTTGACGGCAACGGTGAAGTTCGTCGGCGCGATCGTGACCGAGCAGGCTTCCTTGTTCGGGTTGAGCGCGTCGCACGCGGCCAACAGTACCAATGCGGACAACGCCGTCGCGGTACGTTGCGCCACGACGACGGTCCGTCGAAGGGACGGAGGAAGGAACGATGCGAAAGCCCGCATGCAGGGACGTCCTGTCGGCAATAAGTGAAAGGCGTTACCCGCGAAGAGCCCCCGGGTATACGCAAAGACGCACGGTCGGGGCGAGCCGTAACCGTTACACCACGGGAAACTGACGCGTTCGCCGCCGCCGCACCACTGGTGTCGGAACTCGCTCCGTCACGGGTTCGTACACCCGAGTGGCCCGCTCGGTTGCCGGATCGAAAACGTTCCGCCTCAGTGGCGTGCGATACCGCCACTGTGACAACTTACCAGACGCCTGTGATTGCTCCGACTGACTCGACCACCCGTTGTTTTTCCACTTGTGCCCCGGCGCCGGCACCAGTGACGGGTCGCGCTGCGCCGCCGCTCGTGTCCGACCCTGATCGGGCGATCGGCCGCCCTTTGACTCGGGAGCAGGCGCCGTCACACGACGGGCCGTCCGGGGACGTGGTGCCCCCTTCATCACCGTCACCTGCCTCGCGCTGGATGATGGTGGCCCTGCTCGTTTGCGGAACGGCGCTGGTGCGCTTCGTACTTTCGTCGCTGGTACCGCTCTTCCCCGACGAGGCCTACTACTGGCTCTGGTCGCGCCGCATCGAAGCCGGCTACTTCGATCACCCGCCCGGCGTGGCGTGGTTGATCGCGATCGGCACCGGAGTGTTCGGCGACACGGTTGGCGGTGTTCGCTTCGGACCGCTCGTGGCCGCGCTGCTGACGCACGTGGGCGCCGTACTGGCCGCGTGGCAGCTGGCCGGTCGCGGAGCCCGTGGTGCGGATGCCGCGTGGCGCGCCGCCGTCCTGCTGGCGGTCCTCCCCATGGCCATGCTGGGACTCGTCATCGCGACACCGGACGCGGCGCTGTTCGTCGTCGTGATGCTCGCGGTGCTCGCGGTGGAACGGGCACTCGCCTCACCCGTGCGCTCCTGGCGTTCGCTCGCCTGGTGGACCGCCGCCGGCCTCGGCCTCGGCCTGGCCTTCGTGTCCAAGTATACGGCCGTGCTGCTCCCCGCCGGTCTCGTGCTTGCCTTCGCGTTGCACCCGGTGCTTCGCCAGCGATTTCGGGAAGCAGGACCGTGGTGGGGTTCGGCGATCGCCCTCGCGCTCTTTTCGCCGGTCGTTGCCTGGAATTATCTGAACGAGTGGATCTCGTTCCGCTTTCAGCTGGGCCACGGATTCGGCACCACCGCCCCGGGATCAGTACTGGGCCGCGAACTCGAACTGGTCGGAGGGCAGCTTGGCCTCATGTCACCGATCCTGTTCGGTCTTATGATGATGGCGGCATGGCGCGCATTCCGGGACGGTTGGCGCGTGCGACATGAGGCCAGCGCGACGGACCCTGCCGTCCGTCGCTTCGCCTTGTCGCTCTTGGCATTCGTACCACTCGCGTTTTTCGCCGTCAGCGCGGTTCGTCGCTCCGTCGAACCCAATTGGCCGGCGCTCATGTACCCTGCGGCGATCCTGCTGCTGGCGACGGAGACCGGTGCCTTCGCTCGTCAGCGCTGGTGGAAGGCGGGCCTGTGGGTTGCCGGTGTCATTCTCGCGGTTGCGTGCGTGCAAGTCTGGCGCCCCCTGCTGCCCGTCGCGCCGCGTCGTGATCCGATTGCACGCG
>CAZMGX010000385.1:0-4861 GCA_964565915.1 uncultured Gemmatimonas sp. | reverse complement strand
GTTTCGCCAGCGCGTGGAGCGCGACGCGCCCGGGGGCACCGTCCGTGTCCGGACACCGCTCGGGGCACCGACCGCATTCAACACGCCGCCGATCGCCGCTGGTGATATCCCCGCGTCGGTGGCCGCGTTGGGCCTTGCCGAGCCTCCACGCGATTCACGCGCGTGCTTCGTCTTCCGCGGTGGGTCGGCGGCCGGTCATGAGCGGCTCGCTCACTTCGTTTGGCACGCCGATCGACTGCGTCACTACAAGGACACGCGCAACGGCATGCTCGCGCCGGATGACGCGTCCAAATTGTCGCCGTGGCTTTCGATGGGGTGTCTGTCGCCGCGTGAGATATGGGCTGAGGTGCAGCGGTATGAGCAGGAGCGCGTGAAGAACGACAGTACCTACTGGCTCGTGTTCGAGTTGTTGTGGCGCGACTATTTCCGTTTCCTCGTAGAACGCCATGGTGATGCCGTGTTCGCGCCCGGCGGCATCCAACGACTGCGCCTGCGGTGGCGCACGCTGAACGACCCCGAGGTGCGCACGGATTTCGCGCGGTGGACGTCCGGCGCGACGGGGTTCCCGCTTGTCGATGCGTCCATGCGGGAACTGTCGGCCACGGGATTCATGAGCAATCGTGGACGTCAGTACGTCGCCAGTTTTCTCACCAAGAATTTGCGGATCGACTGGCGCGCGGGCGCGGAGTGGTTCGAGTCGTTGCTCGTCGACTATGACGTCGCCAGCAACTGGGGCAACTGGCTCTATTCGGCTGCCGTGGGCACGGACGGTCGCGGGTTTCGTGTCTTCAACATTCACAAGCAGGCCATCGACTACGATCCGTCCGGCGACTTCGTGCGTCATTGGCTTCCCGAACTCCGGGGCGTGCCGGGTCCGGCCGTACATCGCATCGACCTGTTGTCCGTTGATGACCAGCGCCGTTTCGGGGTCACACCCGGGACCACCTATCCACTGCCGATGCTCGACCTCTTCACGTCAGCGAAGGCGAGCGAGGCCATTTACCGCCATGCCGTCGCCGAACGCGCGCGTTAGGCGAACGGATCGAAGGTCGGATCCGACATCGGCATCATGGGCGCCCTGTCGTTGCGCACATACAGCCGCAGCAGATCGGCGGCGGCGGGCTGATAGGCCTCGACCGGTGGCAATCCCCCATCCAGTACCGGGCCGCACGCACGCAGCGTGGCGGCGATGCCGTACTCGAGTTCCGCGACGTTGCGATGCCCGTGGACACACGCGTCGAGGAGTTCGGCCAGCTCACCGGCCAGCTCCTCCGGCGATGGCTCGCGCACGGCGCGCCATCCGATGCGCTCGAGCGCCCGCGCCAACGCCGGCGACGCACCGGCTCCTCCACCCGCGGTATCGGTCAAATAACGCGTCTTCAGCGATTCGAACGTCATGCGATGAACCGGCGTGGCGCGCGCAAAAGGGGGACCAACACCGCGGGACCAAGAGAAAAAGACGAAACCCTCCTTGTCTCAATCTGCCTCTTGCCAGGACACCTCGAAAGGTCGCATCGGCGTTGCGCGGTCTGCGGCTGAAGCTTACGTTCGCCCGCTAGTCGACGCCCTCCCCGGATTGCACCCACGCGATCCAACTTCACGGTTAGCGTATGAAAAGCCCCGAAGATCTGGACGCCTTCGTCAAGGATCCGTCGCTCAAGCGCCTTGCGGGCGCGGCCGTGCACGCCCTGCACCAGGCTAACCTCCGCCGAGGTGCAGCCCCGATTCTCATCGCGAACGTTCGCCCCGCCGACCCCGTCAGGGCGGGACTCGGGGGACCTGGCGACAGGAGGAGGAGAATCTGGGTATTCGATGCCATGCATGCCTCCGAGTATTTGTCGCAGATCCTTGAACTCTGCGGAGAAAGAAAGGGCATAAAGTTCAACTATGCGGTGCGAGACGACGGCACGTTCGTAGTTGGTGAAATCGACAACGTGCTCTGCGGCCATGTGGATCTGGTAAGCACCAATCCGGTGAACGCGGCGTCGGGTGACAAGCCTTGTCTCGCGGCTGGTGAGTTCAAGATTCAGGGTGGCGAGCTGTGCTGGGTGAACAACCAGTCCGGGCACTACCCACACACCGCAGACGGCGCATTTCGGGCCGCGCAGATCGCATTCAAGTTCTACTTTGGCGTGGCGGATATTGGCGGGCGCTACTTTCGGTCCGCGTGGAGCGACGGCTTGAAGAAGTGGGTTCCCTGCGAGGAGCAACTTCATGACGGACAGCTCAAGAAAAACGGCGGGAAGCTTTCGAGCACCGATCCCAGCCGACTGGAGAACCAAGTCAGAGCGTTCATGCTGCAACCCGATCAGCTTCTACCGCAGTCTCGTTTCCGTGCTCCCGCAGCAGCGCCAGCAGCGGCGCCGAATCCGAACATGACACCGCCGCCGGTGCTTTTTCGAAAGTAGCCGGCGGCCCGTGCCCCAGTTGCTGCGATTTCGTCATCGCCGCTTTGCCACGACAATCGACAGACCATGAAAAACGGCGCCGACATCATCTCTGTGATATCGGCGCCGTAACTCGTTGCTGTAAATGATCGGGACGGCGGGATTCGAACCCGCGACCCCCTGAACCCCATTCAGAGGACTAGCGTTCCCGCGTGTTCCTTGGTATACTCCGGAAGTGCCCTCCACAGAGGGAAACACTGCACTGGAGCCACCCGGGCGGCACCCTTCGATTCCCGCTCCGGTTCTTCCGGTGACATTCCGGAAGAAAAAAGAATCCCAGACGCCGGCCATGCCCAAGCTCTCGCGGGTCAAGCTTACCAAGCGCACCGTCGATGCCACCAAGCCCCCGGAAACGGGTGAGACGTTCGTGTGGGACGCCGAGGTCCGGGGGTTTGGCCTGCGCGTCTACCCAAGCGGCCGGCGCCTCTTCGTCTACCAGTATGTCATGCGCGCCACGGGAAAGACACGGCGCGTCGTGCTGGGCGCCTATCCCGCCATCACGGCCGACCAAGCGCGCGAGTTGGCACAGCGTGCCGCCGCGCAGGTGGCCGAGGGCCGCGACCCCCAGGGCGCTGACCCGGACGCCCTGCAGCGCCGCACGTTGGCCGAGGTGTTCCCCGAATACCTGAAAGAGCGCGACGGGAAGATCGCCCCGCGCACCTTCGCTGAATACGAACGGCTCTGGACGAAGACGTTGGCGCCGACATTCGGGGCCACCCGCTTCCCTGCCCTCGACGAAGGCGCCGTGGCCCGATGGCACAGCAGCCGACACGCGACACCCACGCTCGCCAACCGCGCTGTTGACCTCCTCTCGTCATTCTGCGCGTGGGGCGAGCGCCGGGGCTATCGCGCGAGGCACACCAACCCGTGCGTGGAGGTGGAGCGATTCGAGGAGGCTCGCAAGGGACGCAGCCTGACGGCTGCGGAGTACCGTCAACTCGGTCAGGCGTTCGACGCGGCGCTCACGGTCGGTATCCGGTCCGCAGCAAAACTCCGGAAGGTGAGCACGAATGAAGCCACGAAGAACCGACGCCCCAAGGGTGCCGACGCGCCCCGGAAACAGAATCCGACCATTATTGCCGCCCTGCGATTCCTCGTACTGAGCGGCTGGCGTGAACAGGAAGCGCTGACACTGCGATGGGACGCGGTGAACTTCGAGCGCGGCGTCGCGGTCCTCGATGACACCAAGAGCGGCCGCAGCGAGCGACCGCTCGGCAAGCCCGCGCTAGCGGTCCTGCGCGCCCAACCGCGCATCGAGGGAAACCCGTACGTGTTCGCGGGCGAACGCGCCGGGACACACATCGCCGAGCCGAAACGCGTCTGGCAGAGCCTCAAGGAGGCCGCTGAGCTCGAGAAGGGAGCGACCCTACGACTGCATGACCTCCGCCACAGCTTTACGACCGTGGCGCGCGATGAGATGGGGCTCGGCGATCACGTCATCGCCCGACTGGTGGGTCACAAGCTCAGCGGCATGACCTCGCGGTACGGCGAAGTGCGAGACGCGACGGTGCGCACGGCGGCGGACTCTATTGCCGGCGCCATTGAGCGCTACCTCGATGGCAAAGAGGCGAAAGTGCTGCCGTTCGCGGCGGCGAAAACAGCGGGTTAGCGGCTGGCGCTCGCCCGAGCGAGGTGGGACGAAAACGCTAGCCAGTGTCAGACGGTGAGCGCAGGTTTTCTCACGCTCGCGCTTAGGAGTTGGATGCTGCGACGGGGCCAGAAAGGCCGAATTGCGACTGGCCCCAGCCGGTCGTCCTCTCATGCGAGGAGGAAGCGCGATCTTGGCCGCACGCCGCAGGACCTTTACAGCACATGGGTGGAGTCAGGCGTCACCCCAGAGGACACAATCAATGAAACAGGATTTTCTGAGAGAGGCGCCTCGGCGCTGTCAGCTGCAACTACTGACTGCAGCGCTCTTCTTGGTAGCCGTGGTGCCCGCGCATGCGCAAACGAGAGCCGGCGATATCTCCAGGACGCCCGAGCAAATTGCGGCGCTTGGGCGACCAGCCACGGTGACCATTGTCTCTCTCGACGCTTCGGGCGACACGCTTAGTCAAGGTAGCGGTGTCGTGATCCGCTCTGATGGGATCATCGTTACCAACTGGCACGTACTAGCCGGCGCCTCGTCTGCGCGCGTTCGAACTGCGGCCGGTGAGATCTTTGATCGGGTGATGTTCGTCGACGGTGACTCGCTGGCGGACATCGCCATGGTCCGTGTTCCGGGACTGGGTATGCCAGTCGCGGCGACTACGCTGGACCTTCCGGCCGTCGGCACGCGCGTTGTTGCCATCGGCGCACCACTCGGTCTGTCGCAGACGGTGTCGGACGGGCTACTTAGCGCAATCCGTCTTGTCGACGGCAAGACTGTCGTACAGACGACAGCAGCGATCTCTCCTGGAAGCTCAGGCGGGCCA
>CAZMGX010000384.1:0-4876 GCA_964565915.1 uncultured Gemmatimonas sp. | reverse complement strand
GCCCTTGCCACGCATGTAGCCGTCACGGATGCCGCGGAAATCGATCCAGACGTGGGAGTACTGGTGGCCAAACAACGGCGCAAAGTCGAGCTGCGGCTGGCCCAGGAAGTCGCGCCATGCATAGGTGCTGGTCCACGCGTCCCACGACGACGGTTGCAATGGGTACGTCGGCGAGCCGAGTCCCAGCACGATGGCAATCATCGCTTCGTTGTAGCCCTTCCAGTCGGAGCGGATGAACCCCGTTTCCGGATGCCATCCCATCGACAGCGCCGGCGCGCGCGCGATGGCCCACGGCCAGTTGACCCGTCGATACAGTGAATCGGCGTATGCGCGGATCGCGACGTCACTGGCGCTGGTGCCCGTGAAATACGACTGACAGAACAGCGCGCCGCCGAGCAGCAATGCGGTGTCGATCGTGCTCAGCTCGACGGTGCGAAAGCGATGGCCATTCTCGTACTGCAGAAAGTGGTAGAAGAAGCCCTGATGTCCGCCCATGCCGGTGGGCGCGGGTCCCTGCGGCAGCTGATAGAGATACCGCAACGTGTTGAGCGTTCGCTCCGCGGCCTGCTCACGCGAGATCCAGCCGCGTTCCGCGCCGACGGGGTACGCGGTGAGAGCGAACCCGATGGCGGCGACGGAGGAGAAGCTCTTGGTCGGCCAGCGATCCGGAGTGAGCCCGGTCCGCGCGTCGGTGACATCCCAGAACCAGCGAAACGTGCGTTCCGCGACGGTGTCGAGCAGGGCCGCCTGTCGCGGGTTGGCGGTGAACGCGGACGGGGCCGGCATTGGCGCCGGCATGCTCACGTTGTTCGCGTTGCACGCGACAAGCGCCGGGATGACCAGGGACCATACGGCTGCCCTGGCAACCACGGCGCGACGTTCTGCCCATTGGGAAATACTGCGGATGCTCTTCACGCCTGTCGCACCTTGTCGTCGGCGCGGCATCGGTCGGGAAGCGGAAGCGCCCCCGACCGATGCCTGCCGGTTTGATCCTGCTAGAAGTCGAACACCATGCCGAGCTGCACCCGCCGCGGATCGGAGACCACCGACGAGGCCCGTCCGAAATTGGCGTTCGTGGCCGGCAACGTGGGAATGAACCCGTTGAAGCCGCCGAGATTCTGGTAGTTGAACACGTTGAAGACGTCCGCCACGATGCCCAGTCGACCGGACGGCAACGGAATGTCCTTCCGGAAGCGCATGTCCACGTTGCGGAAGCCGAACGCATCGATGCCCAGGAAGACATCCTTCGGTGGGGTGCCGGCACCAAGCAACAGACGCTGCAGGTCGATCGTGTTGCCGCGTGACTGATCGTTGATGTTGTACCGCGCGCCGGAGCTCAGGTTCAACAGGCCCGACCACTGAATGCCGCCAATGACGGGAATGTTCACGATCCAGTTGCTGACAACCGTGTTCTGCTGGTCGTTTGCCGACGGAGTGCGCGGGTAATCCTCGACCCGGCGGTAGTCCAGCGAGAACAGGTCACCACCGATGCGTTCACCTTCCTGCAGGGTGTACGTCAGGCCGCAGCCCCAGTTCCACTTGTCGGCACCGCCGTTGCGATACGGACGCTCGACGCGCAGCACGCCCGCGTCATACCACGTCTTCGTCGCGTTGGAGGATACCAGCAGGGCCGCGTACGTCGGCAGCGTGACGCAGCAGGACCCATCGGGCCGGCGATTGCCACGAATGAACGTGAAACCATCCTTGCTGCGCATGCCCGTGTACGTCGCTGACACGACCCAGTTGCCGACGGCCTGGCTGATACCGGCATTGAAGTGCTGGGCGCTGGGCGGACGCGAGTTGTTGTCGATCAGGAAGGCTTCCGGCTTGCCGGTCGTACCCTGCGCCAGCAACTCGTCGAGGCCCGCCTTGGTCAGGTACTTGGGTTGCCAGATCACTGTCGGCTGGCCGTCACGCGGCGCGCCGTCGGTCGAGAAGCGGAACGTGCCGACCGCGAACTGCAGACGGAACCGCTCGTCGAGCGCGTTGTTGAAGTTGTTGCGATCGTAGAACAGACCCCAGCCACCAAAGATGTTGGTCTTCTGCGACTCGTTCAGTGCGTACGAGAAGCCGACACGCGGCTGCACGGCGCCCATGAACGGCTTGCGCTGCGTGCCGTCGGAGAAGTAGGAGGCCGGCAAATTGAACGGCGCCGCCTCCGTGCGGACCTGTGCCGGCGTCACGTAGTCGTTGTCGAACATGTTCGACTCGTAGTCCCAGCGCAGGCCGAGATTCAACGTGAGACGCTTGAACGGCGTGTAGTCGTCCTGCACGTACAGGCCAAGCTGGGTATTCGGGCGGGCGATCTTCGGATCACCCTTGCCGTAGGCTGCCTGGAACGGGAAGGCGAAGTTCTCGGTCGCCCGGAACTGGTAGAGCGGATTGCCGTTGAAGTACTTGGTCGCGCTGTAGTTCAGGTAATCGAGATTGCCGCCCATCTTGACGACGTGTGAGCCGCCGGTGGTGAGGCCCGTATAGGTGTAGTCGTTGCGCAAGGAATAGCGATCCTGCACGAACTCCTGGTACGTGTCGCGCCCGCCGAGGCGGCCGATTCCCTGATAGTTCCGCCCGACCGTGCCGTCGTCTTCCGGCGACGGGTTCCAGTTCGCGTTCGAGAAGTTGAACAGGGTTTCGTTCAGGTGTTCGCCGGAGGCGAACGTGCGCTTCACGTTGACATTCGTGACGTCGTTGCGGACGTTTTCAGCGGCACCGAAGCTGGTCTGCCCACCGAAGCTGCGTACATCCGTTTCCTTGCGCAGCGAGTACGACGCTTCGTACGACGTGTTCGCGCTCTGGGCGTACGTCAGCTTGGAGAAGATCAGGTTGGAGCGGAACGGTGAACCGAACACGCCGGCCGCCGCCTGGAATTCCGCCGCGACGGATGCCGGCAATGTGGCCGGGATCGTGCCGAACGTCACCGTATTCTCACGGTCCTGGATGTTCGCTTCGTAGGAACCGAAGAAGAACAACTTGTCCTTGATCAGCGGGCCCCCGATCGAGCCGCCGGCCATGTAGCGAGAGAGCGACGGACGGCGGAAGGTGGAGTTCGCCGCTCCGCGCTGCACGAGCTGGAACGTGTCGAGGGCGGTGAAGTTCGTGCCCTGTCCATAGCCGAACAGCCCGCCCGACCACCGGTTCGAGCCGGACTTGGTGGTCGCCGTAATGATGGCGCTCGTGGCCTTCTGATACTCGGCCTTGTAGTTCTGCGTGATCACGCGGAACTCCTGCACCGCGTTCTGCGGAAACGGATTGCCGCGGCTCGCGTCCTGGCCCGACAGACCCGACGGCAAGACGTCGCTCTTGAACGACGCGCCGTCGATGAAGACGTTCACGTATTGTGCGGGCTGCGCGCCGGCCGAGAACGACTTCGTGGTCGATGCGTTATTGTTGCCGCTGATGCGTACGCCTGGGGCGAGCGCGGCCAGCGCGAGGAAGTTGCGATCGGAGCTTGGCAGATTCTCGATCTGCTCACGGCTCACGTTGGTCGCCACCTCGGAGGTCTTGGTCTCGATGGCACTGGCGGTGACGGACACCGCGGCCAACGTGGCGCTGGCATCATCGAGCACGAAATCCAGCGACAATGATTGTCCGATGCCGACACGCTGGCGCTTGGTCACCGCTTGCAGCCCGACCCGCCGGGCGACGATCTCGTATTCGCCCGCCACGAGGCCATTGAGCGCGTAGGCGCCGCGTTCACTGACGATCGACGAGCGCTGCAGGCCCGATTCGACGTTGCGGGCGAGGATCGTCGCACCGGCCGCCGGCTCGCCGGCCTTCGTGGTGGCAAATCCACGGATCGAGCCCGTCGAGGTTTGTGCACCGACCGGTGTGTCGAACGGGACGAACAGGAGGGCGAGCGCAGCGGCGGCCGTCACGGCCGCGCGCTGCATGCTGGGTCCTAGTCGGTCAACCCACGAACGCGAATTCATGAAACAGTTCTCCTGGAGGGCTCTCGGCGGGATGCGCCACAGCTGGCGCGGATAACAAGGGAGGTGGTGAGTACTTCGTGGTGCTCGATGAGCGCGGGGCCGCCCCGCAACGCATCGATCAACCGGAGCGTGGCTTGCTCGCCGAGTTCGGCGATCGGCACACGCACCGTGGTGAGGGGAGGCAGCAGGAAGCGCGCAATCGGCGTGTCGTCGAATCCGACGACGGCCACATCGTCCGGCGCGCGCAGGCCGACTTCGTGGAGTGCCCCGAGGACACCGATGGCCATCGCGTCATTGCCGGCGAAGATGGCATCGGGCCGATGCCCGTCCCGCAACAGGGACGCGACCGCCTCGTAGCCGGATTCCTGTCGGAAATCACCGGCGAGTTCATGCAGGGTGCAGTCGGGGTGCTGTCGCGCCACGTCCTGCACCGCGCGCAGGCGCTCATTCGCCTCGACGTTGCCGACCGGTCCTCGAATGAAATCGATCCGTCGATGCCCGAGGCCGAGCAGGTGATGCATCATCGCGGCGGCGCCGTGATAGTTGTTCACGGACAGTGTCGTGAACGGACCGATCTCGCTGCCGGCACCGACGATCACGGTGGGGAAGCTGCGGGCGAGTCCGGCGAGTGCCGCGCGCGCCGCGGTATCGGGCGACATCACCACAAACCCGTCCACGCGTCCGCGCATGTTGCCCACGGCGGCGGCGATTTCGCGTGCGTCGGAGTGCGAGCTGGCGACCAGCATGTGCAGCCCGTGTTTCTGGGCGGTCTGGTCGATGCCGCGGATGACTTCGGAGAAGAATTCGCCGTAGAGATCGGGCAGCAGCACACCGACCGTGCCGGTGCGGCGCGTGATCAGGCTACGCGCGCCACCATGAGGCGAGTAGCCAAGTCGCTCGGCCACGCCACGGACGCGCGCGCGCGTATCGTCCGTCACACGCTCCAC
>CAZMGX010000383.1:0-4888 GCA_964565915.1 uncultured Gemmatimonas sp. | reverse complement strand
CAACGGGTGGGGTACGCCCTTGATGTAGGCGGGCCTCCCCACCCCGTTGTCGTGGCTCATAGGATCGGCTCGCTCCGCTCGGCGGTCGCGTACAGGTGACCACCGGCATAGTACGCCATGACGCGATCTTCCTCGAGCAGCGTGATCTGGTCGTCGCGCTTGATGGCCGGCACGTTGGCGAACTGCGCCGACGTGATCGACTTCACCAGCAGCTTGTCGTTGCCCCAGAGGCCGAGGTTCGGCCACTGCACGAAGCCGGCCGGCAGCATGACGCGTCGATCACTGTTGGCCAGTTGCACTTCGTAGTAACGCACCTGCGGCTCGGCGCGATCGACCCAAAGTTCGACGACCGTTCCCGCGACCGCCTTGTCGAGCGCGACCACCGGCATGCCGCGCGGATCGGGATCGCCCTTCGCCACGAAGAACGTCGGATCGAGTCGCATCGGCACGATCTTGGGCGCGCCATGCACCGTCATGTCGGGCGTGTCGGAGCGATTGGCCCAGGCCGCCGGCCCCACGCCGTCGATCATCGGATTGCCCGTTGGCACCAGCGGTGAGCCATTGTAGCCATCCACCGGCACCGCGTTGAGCTCGGCCATCAGTGCGTTCCTCCGTCAGTCGGGCGATGAATGTAGGTCTTCTTCTCAGGAACGGGTGGCCAGCCTTCACGCGGCCCTTGCGGCGATTCGAGCGGATACCCCTCGCGCTTGTCTTCGCGACGGATGTAGATGACGAGCCCGGCGAAGAACAGCCAGAACGCCCAGATCGCGATCTGTGCACCATCAATGTTGCTCATACGATCTCTCCCGCTGCGGAGGTGGATGGATCAGGCGGGCATGTCGGCCAGACCGAACGCGGTCGACTTTTCGTCGATCGTCTCCGTTCGCTCAGCCCGGCGGACCACCAGCGGCCCCAACGCCACCAACGTGGCGAAGAGAACCAGAATCTCGACCAGATATACCGCCAAGTACGGTACGGACGGCGTGTTGAGGCCGGGCCCCAGCGCACCGCGCGCTACCAGATGCGACAACCAGTCCTTCGAAACACCGCTGAGGGCGAAGGACAGTCCCTCCGCCGTCGCAAACACCGCTCCCCAGGCCCCGAGAGCGATGCCGTGTTGCGACGGATCCCGCAACCGCATGGCGAACGACAACGTGCCGACGCCGAACAACCCTTCTCCAAAGCCCATCAACAGGACGCCCAACCGGAACATCAGCGAAGAATTCAAACCGTCGGCAAAGATCACCATCGCAAACGCCACGATGCCGACCAACACGCCGGTCGCCGCCAGCTTGACCGGATCGTACATCCGCCGGAGCACATCGGCCGAAATCAGGAACGCGAACACCGCGCCCAGCGCCATGAAGGCCGTCAGCTGCGTCGTCGACGAGACGGACAATCCCAGGATCTCGCCACCATACGGCTCGAGGAGGACATCCTGCAAGTTGAAGGCGAAAAACCCGAGGAAGGAGGCGACGAGGAGCCGGACGGCCTGCCCACCGCGGGCAAAGGTCTGCCACGCCTCGCGGAAACGCGGACGTCGCTCTCCCGGCTGATAGGGCGTCGTTCCCGGCACCCGCGCTTCCTGCTTCCAGAGCGACACCATGTTCACCGCGACCGTGAACAACGCCGTGCCCTGAATGACCTGAATGAGACGCAGCGGGCTGAAGTTGCGCAGCATCCCCTCGAGGGCGAGCGCGCTGACGAGCGTACCCAGCAGCATCATCAGGTACATCAAGGCGACCACACGGGGACGCTTCTCTTCGTCCACCACATCGGTCGCCAGCGCAAGCCCGGCCGTTTGCGTCGTATGCGCGCCGCCGCCGACCAGCAGGAAGCTCAGCCCGGTGCCGATGTAGCCCATCCAGATGTTGCCCGCCTGGCCGCCGTTTTCGGACAGCACCAGCAGCGCGAAGGGCATGATCGACAGCCCCGAGAACTGCATCAGCGTGCCGATCCAGAGAAAGGGCACCCGCTTCCATCCCAGAAAACTCCGGTACGAATCGGAGCGGAACCCGACCAGCGCGCGGAACGGCGCGACCAGCAGCGGAATCGCGAGCATCACGGCGACCAGTGACGCGGGCACCGAGAGCTCCAGAATCATGACGCGGTTGAGCGTCCCGACGAAGAGTGTCTGGACCATGCCCACCGACAGCTGAAACAGCGACAGCCGCAGCAGCCGCCCGAGTGTGAATTCGGCGGTGGCCACATCTGAAAACGGCAGCCATTTCCGGCTCAGCTTCGCGGTGGTCTTTGCCGCCGCGTCGGCCAACGTCCCCATACGCTACCAGGTGGGTTGCATACGGACATCCGCCGGCAGATCCTGCTTGACCGGCGGGCGGAGATACAGGCGCGCGAAGATCAGCACATTGGCCGCCTTCAGCGTCGCAACTTTGAGTGAGGCAAAGAGCCCCCCCCGTTCTTCGGTCTTCCGCATCGCGTCCGTGTTCTTCCACATACGATCCATGAGCGCCCAGAATGCCTCGCTCTCAGTGTCGATGGTATGGGGGAACACCTGACGGCTGATGAGGTTGGTCAGCTTGATCACGCGGCGATCGAAGTCCTCGACGTCCATGCCCATGGACGCGAAGAACGGCGCCCGCGCGTGATCCCGGACGTACATGGTGCAAAAGACCGCCAGCAGGAAGAACCGGATCCACAGGCGATTGCGCCCCTCGAGGTACTCGGGATTGGAGCGCATCAGCACAGCAAACGCTTCGCCGTGGCGGAACTCGTCGAGGCACCAGTTCTCGAACCACTTGAAGATCGGGTGGAAGCGCTTGTCCGGCTGCTTCTCGAAGTTGCGATAGATCGTGATGTAACGCGCGTAGCCGATCTTCTCGGACAGGTACGTCGCGTAGTAGATGAACTTCGGCTGGAAGAACGTGTACTTCTTGGCCTTCGTCAGGAAACTGAGATCGACGGCGACGTTGAAGTCGTTGAGCGTGTGGTTGATGAACCCGGCGTGCCGGCCTTCATCGCGGCTCATGAAGCCGAACAGCTCGCGCACGTCCGGGTTCTTGATGCGTTTCTTGACCTCGGCATACAGGATGCAGCCGCTGAACTCGGCGGTCACGGACGAGACGAGGAAATCGATGAACTGCTCGCGCAGCGTCGGATCCATGCCCGAGAAGTCGGCATCGAAGTCGGCGTTGCGTTTGAAGTGGTCCTTGTTCGGATCACGGCGGAATTCGTCCAGGATGTCGTTCCACATCTGGCGATTCTCGGGCGTGATCTTGAGGCGGTCGACCGCGGCGAAGTCCGTCGTGTAGAAGCGCGGATTGAGCATCGCGTCCTTCTGCGCGATCTTCGTCGATTCGTTGGGCGGCGCGAACGCGCGGGTCGGCAGGTCGGTGGTCGTTGCGTACATGGTGGGTTCTCTCAGCCTTCGAAGCCGACGTCGTACAATTCGTACAGTTCCGTCCCGCCGGTCAGCTTGACGAACTGTCGGCGCAGCCAGCTGGCGCGCTCGACCGTTGCATGTGATTCGTACTGCTGCCGGGTGCCGAACGGCACGCGCGACGGTGCGCCGTGCACGAGCACGGAATCGCCGGGGTCCACCTCAACGCCCGCGAGACTGACGTGCGCATGGAAGGTGTCATGCGACGCCTCCACGTCGATGGTGCACGGCACCTCGACACGGCGGCGCATCACGAACCATCCAGTCACCGCCAGCACCGCTCCGCCGGCGAGCCACCATCCCAGTCCAACCATCCCCTGCCTCCGAAATTCGTGTATCCCTGCGTGACCCGCGCCACGGAGCACGCCCGTGTCGCGAAACTACCCCTGATTCTGCAGCACAAAGGCCTGTGAGCGATAGAAGCCACGCTCAACTCGCGTGGTATTGGCCACGATCCAGCCGGCCAGGGCCGGGGTTTCCGCCAGCCCCCGTCGAAATCTGGGCTCGGCCACCGGCATGATCGACGGCGCCCGGTCCCGACGCGGGAACAGCTTGCCGACCGCATGCAGGGTGGCCAGCGCCGCCGTGCGTGGCGCCACCGTGATCGCCATCTGTCGTCGGACCCGTGGGGCCACCGCGGACAGCGCCCCCAGGATTTCCCGCAAGTCGTAGTGAATCAGCGAGTCCATCGCGATCAGGTAGTCGAATGATCCCAGGGCCGGGTCCAGCATGTCCCCCGACCGGAAGTCGATCGTGAGACCCTCCGCTTCCGCCCGTTCCCGGGCATGCTCGACCAGCGTGGGAGACAGATCGATCGCGACCACGTCGGCGCCTCGCCGGGCCAGGTCCATCGCCAGCACGCCGGTGCCACATCCGGCGTCGAGCACCCGCGCGCCGTGCAAGGCCGCCGGCAGTGACGCCAGCAGTGTCTGCCGCATCGTGTCGCGGCCCGCCCGCACCGTCGCACGCACGCGCGAGACCGGAGCGTCGGAGGTCAGCGCCTTCCACGCCGACGCCGCCGTGCGGTCGAAGTACTCACCGATCCAGGCCCGCCGCTCGAGATATGGCGCTGATGTGGCGTGCGAACCCCCAGGCGCCCCACCTGCGAGCGACGGACCTGAATGCGATGCGGTCGTCCCCTGTTTCGTCATCCGCCGGCGCTCAATCGAACCCGAGGAGATCGAAGATCTCCCGGTCCTTGAGAGGATTCGCCGGCAACGGCACCACGTCGGTCAGCATCCGCTGCGCCAACGCCATGTACTCGTCCTGCACCGCCTTCACGTCCGGCGCGTCGTCCATCTCGAAGATCGTGCACTTCTTCAACCGGCTGCGGCGGATCGCGTCCACATCCTGGAAGTGCGCCATCGTCCGCAGCCCCACGGCCGCGTTGAATCGGTCGATTTCGTTGGTGTCCTTCGATCGGTTCGCGATGACGCCACCCAGACGCACCTTGTAGTTCTTCGACTTCGCCTGGATCGACGACTTCGC
>CAZMGX010000382.1:0-4998 GCA_964565915.1 uncultured Gemmatimonas sp. | reverse complement strand
GCACGTTGGAACGCTGCGTCCGCGCGATTGCCGCTGCGCTGCCCGTGACGCGGCTCCCCGCGAGCTGCGCGGAAAACTGGTACTTGTTGCTGGCGAAGCGGTGGCGAAGATCGAGGCCGCCGGTCCAGGCGCCGCCGCGCAACACATCCCGCGTCCAGTCGTCGAGACGGCGCGTGGTATTCGTGAGCATGACGCCGATGCCGGAGTTGCCTCCGCGCAGGTCCTGTTGCAGGCGCAGCACGCCGTAATTCGTCAACGGCTCGATGGTGCGGTCACTGGTGCCTTCGGCGCGATTGGTGACCGCATTCAGCAAGCCGACGGACAGTCCATTCTGCAAACGCCCCGTGACCTTCGCGGCGCCGCTGATGGTCGACTGCAGCGGCGACGCGGCATCGCCGAACTGGCCACGCAGTTGTGGTACACGTCCGATACGACGCGAGTAGAACAGGCCGGTGCACTGCCCATCGTTGCAGTCGATATCGTAGCGGAAGATGCCGCTGCCTTCGAGGAAGAAGGGCCGGCGTTCCGCGAAGAACTGCTCGAACGCGCTCAGGTTCAGGACGCCCGGGTCGGCCTCGACCTGACCGAAGTCGGGATTGATCGCCCCATCGAGCGTGATGTTCGAGGTGAGGCCGACCTTGAGGTCGGCGCCGACCTGTCCCTGCGCGACATTGCGCGGAGTGCCATCACCCAGCGGCTTGTGACCGTACCGCGCGACGGTATATGGCATGAGTTCGACGCGACGCGGCGCCGAGAGCTCGACGAAGCCGGGGAGTTCGCCCCACTGGCTGACCATCCCGGTCTTGGACCGGCGGATGAGGGGCCAGGAAACGCGTTCCCCGTTGCGTGCGGTGCGCCGCATGATCGACACGCCAAACGTGTTGTCACCACGCGGGACGTAACGCAGCTGACTCAGTGGAATGCGATACTCGGCGATCCAGCCCAGTGAGTCGACCTTCGCGGCGCCGTGCCAGACCGCATTCCAGCCCCAGTCTTCTTCGCCGTCGTTGAACATGTACCCGTCGGCCATGGCGCCGGCGGCGGTGAGGCGGAAGAGGTATCCCGTGCGTTTGTCGTTGTACGAGTCGATGCCGACGATGATGTCGTCGGACAGCAGAAAGGCATCCCGTCGCTGCAGCACGGAAAGGATGCTGTCCGGTTTCGGGTCGAAGCTTCGCACGATGACATACAGGTTCTTGGCGTCGTAGGCGATGCGCGCCTCCGTCCGCATGGTCGGTGCGCCGTCCTCCGTTGGCTCGAACTGGCGGAACTCCGTGATGGCCGGCATGGTTTGCCACACGGCGTCATCGTCTTTGCCGTCGATCTCGGGCGCCTGCTGTGCTCGCATCGGGCGCGGCACCGGCGCGGATACGGGTGTGCGGGCGCCGAGATCAGGACGCGGAGACAAGGCCGGCGAGGCGACGGCCGTCTGGAGCAGCAGGGCAGGGAGGAGCATGGGCGATCCTGGAAGGTGAGGCGCCGAAGGTCGGCAACACTCTTGGACCGCCCATACGCCAAAACGGTTGGATGGTGTTTCGCAGTTCGGTCGCCCACTTTCCGCGTGCGCGACCAAGGCACCCCTCGTGGTGCCGAGTGGTGACCACGCGGGACCAGCCGATCGAACCGTCGCGGTCGATGGTCGCGTCCTGACTCAATCCGGAGCCACCATGGAGTTCGTCGTCGAGCATGGCGTCGCCGTCTTGTCCCGCACACCGCAGGTGCTGGACACCCTGTTGCGCGGTCTTGATGCGTCCTTGATCGATGCAACCGAAGGTCCCGAGACGTGGAGCCCGTACGATGTGATCGGGCACCTCATTCACGGGGAACGCACGGACTGGATTCCGCGGGCGCGGATCATCCTGTCGCAGGGAGAAGATCGCCGCTTTGCGCCGTATGATCGATTCGCGCAGTTTCGCGAGAGCCGCGGTCAGACGATCGATGTGCTGCTGGACACGTTCAGGCAGCTGCGCGCGGAGAACCTGCGGACATTGACCGCATGGACGTTGAGCGACGCAGAATTGGCGCTCGAAGGCGAGCATCCGGCGTTCGGTGCGGTCTCACTGCGGCAACTGCTGGCGACGTGGGTGGCGCATGATCTGGCGCACACGGTGCAGATCACCCGCGTGATGGCCAAACAGTATCGCGAGGCGGTGGGGCCGTGGCGGGCGTATCTGTCGGTGATGGAGTAGGCGGGCGCGGCCATCCGACCACACATCACGATGCGCAAACAACGATATCAGCTATCGGTTGTCCGATAATGGATAACGGATATCGTGGTTCACTCCCCGGCCGCGGAAGTCGATGCGCCACTCCGCTTCAGCAATCGATGCGCCGTCGCGCCGGTGATCAACCGGCCACCCCGCTGATATGTGAAGTACTGGTAGGCCCACTGCACGAACACTGTGAGTCGATTGCGAAACGCGGCCAGGTACATGATGTGCACGAACACCCAGGCCAGCCAGGCAATGACGCCTTGCAGCTTCACCGGTCCGATGGCGGCGACGGCACGGTTCCGTCCGATCGTTGCGAGGTCGCCCTTGTTGAAGTAGGCGAAGGGCGTGCGGGCCTGGCCCGCGAGGTCGGCGGCAATTTGCCGAGCGGCGTGCGCCCCCATCTGATTGGCGGCCGGGGCGACGGCCGGGACGGGCTTGCCGTCCGCGGTCATCACGGCCGCAGTGTCGCCGATGGCGAACACGTGGTCATGACCGGGGATCGAGAGATCCGAGGAGACGACGACACGACCGGCCCGATCGAGCGGGACTTGGAGTTGGCGACCGAGCGGCGAGGCCTGATTGCCGGCGCCCCAGAACACCGTATGCGCCGCGATGCGATCGCCATTCGCGAGGGACACGCCGTCAGCATCGACGCCGGTGACGGCCGTGCCGGTGCGCACGTCGACGCCGAGTTCGCGCAAGTCACGCTCCGCCCGTTCACTGAGTTCCGTCGGGAACTGCGGCAGGATGCGCGGACCGGCTTCGAGCAGGATCACTTTCGCGTTCGACGGGTCGATGCGTCGGAAGTCGCGACGCATGGCTTTGCGGGTGATCTCCGGAATCATGCCCGCCAGTTCAACGCCCGTGGGGCCGCCGCCCACGATCACGAAGGTCAGGAGGGCATCACGCTGACTGGCGGCGCTGGCGCGTTCGGCGGCTTCGAAGCTGAGGAGGAAGCGACCGCGCAATTCGAGCGCATCGTCGATGCTCTTGAGTCCCGGGGCATGGGCTTCCCACTCCGGATGCCCGAAGTAGGCGTGCCGCGCGCCGCTCGCGATCAGCAGGTAGTCCCACGCCACGGCGGTGCTGCCGCCGTCGAGTGTGAGGACTTTCTCGTCGACGTCGATGGTGTCGACTTCGGCCATGATCACGGTGACGTTGCGCTGCGTGCGCAGCAGCCAGCGGATCGGCACGGTGATGTCGGCCGGATTGAGCACGGACATCGCGACCTGATACAGCAGTGGCTGAAAGAGGTGGTGATTGGTCCGGTCGATGAGCGTGATGCGGACGTCGGCCGTGGCCAATGCTCGAGCGGCCGCGAGTCCGGCGAAGCCGCCGCCGACGATCACGACGTGGGGGCGTGGGTCGTTGGCGTGGGTGCTGGTCCACCGGGTGCTGGTGTTGGGCTCGGATCTCACTTGTGAAATATTTCACAAGGACCGCACGGAGGCAATGCAGGCCTTCAACACGGGCCCAACCGAGCACCCGCCGGCCGGGTTGCCGTTTGTCTCCCCGGGATATCACTTCCCGCGTTCAGGCCCATCCATCCAACCGGGAGTGCGGGTGATTCGTTCGTCGGTTCGTGTTCGTGTGTTGATGGCCGCGTCACTCATCGGGACCGTGGCGAGCGTCGCCAGCGGACAGCCAGCGGACGGTGCGCCGAAGCCGAAGGTGCTGGTCCTGGCGACCGGCGGCACCATCGCCGGCGTACAGGACGCGCCCGGCACGCTGGGACGCTACCGCGCGGGCACGCTGACGGCGGAGCAGGTGGTGGCCTCGGTGCCGGAGCTCTCCCGCCACGCGCAGGTCGAGGCCGAGCAATTCTCGAACGTCGCCAGTACCCAGATCACTCCGGCCCACTGGGTGGCGCTCGCCCGGCGTATCGACTCGGTCTTTCGCGCACGAAAGGATCTTGCCGGTATCGTGGTCACCCACGGCACCGACCGGCTGGAGGAGACGGCGTTCTTTCTCTATCTCACGGTCCGCTCGGACAAACCGGTGATCGTCGTGGGCGCCCAGCGACCAGCAACGGGCATCAGCCCCGACGGCCCGATCAACCTGCTCGCGGCCGTACGCACCGCCGCGTCGAGTCAGGCGATCGGCAAGGGCGTGATGGTGGTCATGGATGATCGCATCCTCTCGGCGCGTGAAGTCCGCAAGCAATACCAGCGCGTGGGCGGCTTCGGCGTCGGCGAGATGGGGATGCTCGGTGTCGTGGGGGCGGACGGGCCGGAGTTCTTCTTCACCCCCGTGCGTCGCCACGGCGCCGAGAGTGAGTTCGACCTCCGAGGGGTCGATTCACTGCCGCGCGTGGAGCTGACCTACTCGTTTCCGGGCGGGACCGGGCCGCGCTTCGACACGTTGCCCGCCGGCGTGGTCGTGGCCACGACAGGCTTGGCCCCGAATGAAGGGGCGCCGTATCGGCGCCTGCGTCAGTCCGGTGTGGTGGTCGTGACGGCGTTCCCATCGGGCGACAACGTGAACGGGGTCCCGCGCAACACGCCGGCGCCGCCGGATTCCACCCCGGCCGATACATCGGCAGCTGCCGTGGCTGCGCGCGCGGCGCGCGCCGGCCCGCCGAGTGTGGTGTCGCAGCACCTCACACCCCAGAAGGCCCGCATCCTGCTGATGCTGGCGCTCACGAAATCACGCGATCCGCGCGAGATCCAGAAGTACTTCGTCGCGTACTGACCCGTCGCGCGACTTCGGAGGGCTTTCCGGTGCGCCGTCGGTGCGCTGTCGGTGCGCTGTCGGTGCGCGTGGCGCGGGGGCCGGGGATCATCGC
>CAZMGX010000381.1:2726-5006 GCA_964565915.1 uncultured Gemmatimonas sp. | reverse complement strand
CAGTCCGGTCTTCGGACACCACGTCATCGGTGCGGTTGACTGGTTGCCGGCGACGCTCGAACATCTCGGCCCGCTGTGCGTGGTCGCGCTGCATCATTTGTTGGCTCCTGTCCACGGCATCTTTCATGTCCTGCTGTCGGTCGGCGTTGGCTATGCGCTCTTTGAGCGTTCCCGGGCCGTGTGGCGGCACGCCCGAGCCTTGCGTGCGCTGTCCGTCGCGACCGTGACCGGCGAGTCGGCCATCGGCCTCGCCGCGACCGCAGCCGGAATCTCCCTCGGGCGCGTGCGGGGCGTGACCGGATCACCCAACCCGGCATTCACCGCGGGGTGGTGGACGCCGACGATTTATGTCGCTGTCGATTTGCCGAGTCGCCTGGACGGCGCGGAACTCGAAGCGGTGTTGCTGCACGAGTGGGCGCATGTTCGTCGACGTGATCCGCTCCGCCAGTTCGCGTGGCGCACCTTGGCCGCCGTGTTGTTCTGGTTGCCCGCACTGCGCAGCCTGGTCGAGGAGTTGGCCATCGAGGCGGAAATCCTGGCGGACGACTACGCGGCGCGTCAGCGTGCACTGCCGTTGGCGTCCGCGATCCTGCGTATGGCGGGCGCACCAGCGCCGCGGTTTGACGCCGCCGTCGGCTTTCAGCGGCGTGACCTCGTGGAACGACGCATTCGTCGCCTGGCTGGCGAGGTGACGCCAGTGGGATTCGTCATTTCGTGGCGCAGCATCGTGAGTGCAGCGGCCGTGTTGACGGTGGTGTGGGCCTCCGGGGTGATGGTACTGCACCCACTCCTGCCGGCGGGTCATTTCTCCGCGCACTGCGAGCATGATGCCTCGTCGGCGTGGGGGCACTTATTCTGCGTCGACGATCACCAAGGGGATCAGCCGTGTCGCCATGGTCGTGTCTGAGCACGCGCGCGCAGTGACGAATGGCTTGGCGCGTGTATTGCTGCTCGGCGCTCTCTGGGCGCCCGCCAGTGGCGTGGCCCACGGGCTGGCGCATCACCGGGAGTCGCATCGCACCGGACACCATCACGAGGCGCTGACCTCTCCGAAGCACCGAGATCACCACGGTTCGCCGTCGTCCAGCGCGCATTCGCACAGTGCGCACTCGCACCGCGTGTCGTCGGCGTCGGCAGAGGGCAGTGGGGTATCCATTCGCGACGTCGGCGAGCATGACCACCACGCTGATCCCGTGGTGGACGAGGGCTTGCCATCGCGCGTGGATGCGCCGTTCCACGCGATGGCAGCGTCGCCGCGCGTTCCCGTCGTGGCGATCATCGCGGTCACGCACGCGCGCGTGGCGTACACCACGCTGCCGCGTGCGGATCCGGCGACCGGCCCTCCGCCCAGGCTCCGCGACCCGCCCACGGTCTGACGCGACCACCGTTCGTTTCGAACGGTGGTGCGTGGCGTGTTCCATCGTAAACACGCGTCGATCGCCCGCCAGGCCTACTTCCAGCGCCGGCACGCCGCGATCGACCACACCGTCGCTCCATTCGTGTTCATTCCATCACACCGTCGCTGGCGAGACGTGGCCGTGCGCATGCCCGGGGTGCTGCTGACGCTCGCCGCGTCACCAGCAGTACTGCTCGCGCACGGCGTCTCATCGGGCGACAAGGGCTACATCCAGGAAACGTTCGGTGTCCGCCTCGTGCCGTTCCTGTACCTTGGCGCGAAGCACATGGTGACTGGATACGATCACCTGCTCTTTTTGTGCGGCGTGATCTTCTATCTGTACCGTCTGAAGGACATCGCGACCTACGTCACGCTGTTTGCCGTTGGTCACTCCGCGACGCTCATCCTGGGCGTGCTCACGAAGGTCAGCGTGAGCCCCTACCTCATCGATGCCATCATCGGTTTTTCGGTGGCGTACAAGGCGCTGGACAACGTGGGCGCGTTTCCGCGGTGGTTCGGGGTACAGCCCAACGCGCGAGTGGCCACGTTCATCTTCGGACTGTTCCACGGGTTTGGTCTCGCGACCAAGCTGCTGGACTTCGAGATGGACACGGACGGACTCGTGCAGAACCTCCTCGCCTTCAACGTGGGCGTCGAAGTCGGGCAGATGATGGCACTGGCCGGCGTCCTCATCGCCATGTCCTACTGGCGCCAATCACCGTCGTTCACGCGGCGCGGCTTTGCCGCCAACATGCTCCTGCTGTGCGCCGGAATCCTGCTCGTGGGCTATCAGCTCACGGGATACTTCACTACCCGTACCTGAGAACCATCATGTCAACACTGTCCCAGTTGGTCCGCCGTGCGACGCTGCGCATCGCCCTGCC
>CAZMGX010000381.1:0-2716 GCA_964565915.1 uncultured Gemmatimonas sp. | reverse complement strand
GTCGCCTGTGGCGCGCTGGTCACCGTCAGCGCGACCGCGTCCGCCCAGACCACCGCAAAGCCGCAAGTGCACCGTGATTCCATGAAGGTCACCATCGAGCCCACCAAGCGCATCGAAGTGAAGCTGGTGATGACAAAGGGCCAGAAGGCCGATTTCGAGTGGAGCACCGATGGTGCCGAAGTGGCCTTCAACCTTCATGGCGAAGTGCCAAACGATCCGAGTGTGAAGGCGCACGTCTACCATCGCGGCGCGTCGAAGGGCGAGAAGGGCAGTGTCGTCGCCGTGTTCGATGGCGTGCACGGCTGGTCGTGGCGTAACACGGGCGAGAAGCCGGTCACGATCACGGTGAAGGCGTCCGGCCAGTTCTCCGCCTTGAAGTCGATGTGATGGAGACGGCACACGCTCCGTCGAAGGCGACGCTTCGCCGGGCCACGATTGCCGCACTCGCGGTGGCAATCGTGGTCGTGCTGACGACCGTACTGCCGGCCGAGTACGCGATCGACCCCACCGGCGTGGGCCGACGAATCGGCCTCACGCAGATGGGGCAGTTGAAAAAACAGTTGGCGCTGGAGGCCATCGAGGACGCGCGTGCGGACTCGATCGCCGCCGCGCGGTGAGAGTAGCCGCTCGCTAAGGGCCGGCTGATCATTTAATCCTCGCCTTCCCGCGCGTTGCGAATGGCGGCCAGAATCGATGGAGCATTTCCAACGACCACTCGCGCCGCCTTCACATCAAAACCATCGGGAAGAAGAATCCCGACGTAGCCACCTTGCTCCGTCTGACGGCGCACGCGTTCCAGTCGGAACGCGTGTCCCGCCGTCGACGTATCCGTCTCGATGATGATGTAGTCGTTGCCTTCGTACTGCACGAGGGCGATGCTGGGCACGGCATACATCGGCGCGCCGCCGGCCTCGAGTCCCGCCTTGACGTACATCCCCGGCCGCAGACCGCGTACGCTCCGCGCGTCCAACCGAGCCTGCACGGGAAATACGCGCTCCTCGCCGGTGGCCTGTCCCACCAGAAAGACGCGGGCCTTCCGGTCCATCGTTTGTTCGTCGGCCGTGCCGAACCGCACCGTCTGCCCAACGCGGATCTGCGCGAGATCGCGTGCAAAGACGTTGAGGGTCACATGCAACTCGCCGGTGCCGACAATCTCGAACAGCACGTCGGTCGGCGCCACGTACCGACCGATGCTCACGCTGCTGTGCTTAATTGAGCCGCCGATGGGCGCGTACAGGTACGCCACCGGTGAGATGCGGCCGCTGTCGACCGCACTGCGCGGGATGCCGGCCTGCCGCATCTTCTGCTCCAACCCGGCGATGCGGGCCTGCATGATGGCCCGCTCGGACGCGACCTGCTGAAATGTCTTCTCGGCATTGACGTTTTCGCGGCGCAGCCCCTCTTGCCGAACATAGTCCTGCTCAAGAAAGAGCAACCGCCCTTTGCCCTCGAGATACTCCTGCTGCAGTTGCGTGAACTCGGGGCTTTCGAGAGTTGCCAGCACTTGCCCTTTGCGGACCAGTGTTCCGGGCAGCAAACCCGCCGACTGCACGTACCCGCCGAGTGGCGCCGAGACGACCGCCAAGGCGCTGGGCGGCGCCTCGATCACCCCGTTGAGGCTGATGACCGCACTGAGGTTTCGCTGCTCGATAGAGCCCAGCGTGATGGCGGCGAGTTGAAACTGCTGGTTGGTGAACGTCGTGACCGGAGCCGAGGAGGCAGAGTCTGGGCGAACGGCGTCGTCGGATGCGGAGGCGTCCGCGCTGACGCTGGCGTCGCCGCCGCAGGCCGCGACGATGAGGGTGAGGGCACAAAGCCGGACGAGAGGCGCAGGGCGGGATGCGGAGCGCATGCGCGCGAACAGGATGCAAGGCATATGCAGGATTCCTCAGTGAACGCCGAGACGAGCGGCGATCTCGATGATGATGCTGTTGTATCGGTACACGGCGTCAACCGCGCCGGACTCGGTCTCACTGGCCAGCGTGAGGTTCTGCAGATGCTCGACGTATGAGATATCGCCGCTGCGGAACGCAGCGTTGGAACTCGTGATGATCAGGGCCGCCTGCGGCAGCGCCTGCGTTTCGAAATACGTCACCGACGTGCGCAGCTTGTCGCGCTCCCGGAGCAGCCGTTGCAACTCACTGCGTAGCAGCAACGTCGACCACTCCAGCTGTGTCCGCGCCATATTCTCGGCGATGCGCGCCGCGGAGACGCGGGCGCGTGTCGCCCCAGTGAGGAGCGGGATGCCGATCCCAAGTGAGTAGAACGGGAATCGCTCGCCGTCTCTCGCCGTCGGCGTCGCGCCGTTGGTAGTCGGCACGCCCCGGAAGGTGACCGCGTTGTATCCCAGAAAAATCTCGGGCAGGAGGCGTTGTCGCTCGGCACTCGTGGCACGCTGGTTGATGCGCACCTCCTGCTGCAATCTGGCGAGCTCCGGGTTGCCGTCGAGCCGCCCGGTGTCGGCAGCGGCCAGCAGCGTGCTTGGCGAAAGCATCGTGTCGGCAATGCGGAGCGAGTCCGTGGTGCGCAGGAGCACCTGCAACTGCGCCCGCGCGATCTCACCGTCCACCCGATTCTCGTTGAGCGCGTTCCGCACGCGCATCGCGCGCGTGGAAGACGCCACACTCTCGAGGCGCGTGCTTTCGCCGGCTTCAAATCGCAGACGACTCGAGCGCTCGAGATCGGCAAAGAGACTATCCTGTCGGGTCAGTAAGCG
>CAZMGX010000380.1:0-5006 GCA_964565915.1 uncultured Gemmatimonas sp. | reverse complement strand
GGCGCGCCTATACGCCACCGGCGGCAACGCGGCGATCTACTACGGCCTCGGCGTGACCGAACACAGCCAAGGCAGCACGATGGTCATGGGCATCGCGAATCTGGCGATGGCCGCCGGTCAGATCGGACGCGAAGGCACCGGCGTCAATCCGCTGCGCGGCCAGAACAACGTGCAGGGTGCCTGCGACATGGGTTCGTTCCCGCACGAGCTGCCGGGATACCGGCACATCGGTGATGACAGCACGCGCGCGACGTTCGAACACGCCTGGAACGTGGCGCTCGATCCCGAGCCGGGCATGCGCATTCCGAACATGCTGGCGTCGGCGACCGCTGGTCAGTTCCACGGCCTGTTCGTACACGGGGAAGACATCGCGCAGTCCGATCCGGACACGAAGCACGTGACGGATGCGCTGGAGGCGATGGAACTGGTGGTCGTGCAGGATCTGTTCCTCAACGAGACGGCCAAGTACGCGCATGTGTTCTTCCCGGGCACCGCGTTCCTGGAGAAGGACGGCACGTTCACGAACGCCGAACGGCGCATCAATCGGGTAAGGCCGGCGATGCCGCCCAAGACGGGGCTCTCGGAGTGGGAGATCGTGTGTCGGTTGTCGACGGCAATGGGGTATCCGATGGAATACCAGGATTCCGCCGAGATCATGGACGAGATTGCCGCACTGACGCCGACGTTCGCCGGTGTGTCGTTCGACCTGCTCGATCGGGTTGGCAGCGTGCAGTGGCCGTGCACCGAAAACCAGCCGCTCGGCACCCGCATCATGCACGAGAGTGGCTTCGTGCGTGGTAAGGGGCGGTTCCTGATCACGCAGTATGTGCCGACCGATGAACGGTCAACGCGGCGCTTCCCGTTGCTGCTGACCACGGGGCGCATCCTGTCGCAATACAACGTCGGCACCGAAACTCGACGCACACCGAATACCGTGTGGCATGCCGAAGATGTGCTCGAGATCCATCCGTCGGATGCTGAAGTGCGCGGGATTGCGCACGGCGACGGGGTGCAGTTGGCCAGTCGCAAGGGAGCGATAACGCTTCACGCGCATGTGACGGATCGTGTGCCGGAAGGTGTGGTGTACACGACGTTTCATCAGCCTGAGACAGCGGCGAACGTGATCACGACGGAGTTCTCGGACTGGGCCACCAATTGTCCAGAGTACAAGGTGACGGCCGTCGAGGTTCGACCGGTTGACTGACGTGCCAACCGCGGATTCGATGTCATCCGTTGCCAGGCGTCCGACGGCGCGACGCTCGGTGGTGGTAACGGAGTCTACGGGTGGCGAGCACGTGGAATCGTGGGGTATCGCGGTCGAGGCGCCGATCGAGATTGCCCTGAACGGAACGCCGTGGACGGTGATGCTGGCCACGCCGGCGGACGTCGAGGATCTGGCGATCGGGCTGGCGACGACGGAGCGGGTGCTGCGTGACGCACAGGCCGTGCAACAGGTAGTCGTCAGCGAGTACCTGCACGATATCTCGGTGAATATCGTGGTGCCGGACGACCAGATCGATACCCGTGTGGTGCGTTCGCGTTCGCTGTTGAGCAGTACAGCGTGCGGACTGTGTGGACTGGAGTCGCTGGCCGAGTTGCATGGGCGTGCCGGGCGTCACGAGTACGCCGCTGGCGAGTTTGTCGCCGAGTTTGTCGACGATGCTGCCGTGTTGCGCGCGTTTGCGGCGCTGCCGGCGCATCAACCGATCAATCAGGTCACCCGATCCGTCCATGCCGCGGCGTGGTGCACGACCGTTGGTGACATCGTGATGGTGCGAGAAGACGTCGGTCGGCACAACGCACTCGACAAGCTGATCGGCGCGCTAGCCAGAGCCGGACGGTTGTCGAATCCGGGCTTTGTTTTGATGAGCAGCCGCTGCAGCTACGAGTTGGTATACAAAGCTGCTGCGGCAAACACTCATCTGCTGGCCACGATCTCTGCGCCGACGACCATGGCCCTCGAATGGTCGGCCGCGCTCTCGGTACCGCTCGCGTGTTTCCTGCGCGGCGAGGACGGCGACCGCGTCGTTCGATTTCCCGCTCATGACTCAGAGGTATCGGATGCTCGCTGAAGACCTCGTGCGTATGGCCAACCAGATCGCCCACTTCTTCTCGCCGTATCCTGAAGAGGACGCGATTGAAGGGGTCCGCGATCATCTGGTGAAGTTCTGGGATCCGGGCATGCGCAAGGAACTGTTGTCGATCGCCAGCGGGCTGACGCCCACCCCGACTCCACTCGCACCACTGGTGCTGCGCGCGGTTGATCATCTGCGGCGCGACGTCAACGAATGATCGATCGTGCGGACATCACTGGCGTGATCTTGTGCGGCGGTGCCGCGCGTCGGATGTCCGGAGTCGAGAAGCCGTTGGCCCTGCTGGACGGCACACCGCTCGTGGCGCATGTGCAGGCACGACTCGCGCCGCAGGTTGCTCGCGTGCTGATCAGCGCGAACCGTTCGCGGGACGCGTATGCGGTGTACGGCGATCGGGTCGTGCCGGACCGTCAGGAAGACATGGGTCCACTGGGCGGACTGGCGGCGGTGCTGAACGCGGTCGGTGTCCACGATACCACACCGTACCTGTTCGCGTGTCCCGGTGATGCACCCTTTCTGGATCGGTCGCTGGTACGGCGTCTAGCCGACGCTCTGGACGACCGCGATGTGGACGTGGCCGTACCCCATGACGGAACGCGCACCCAGCATCTGTTCCTGTTGATGCGTACCGCTCTTCAGTCTGCGCTGACGGCGTACCTCGACAGCGGCGCGCGATCGGTGCATGCCTGGCTGGATACGCTGCGCGTGCTCGAAGTCGATGCGGGCGACATCGCGGCAAGCTTCGCCAATCTCAACACCCCGCAGGAACTGCGGGACGCGCACGATCATGTCGATCGCTCGCCACATCATCCCTTTCGTCAGGTTCAGGAGCCTTTGTGACCGTCACGGCCGTTCCGTCGGATATCGAAATCGCCCAGTCTGCTACGCTCCGCCCCATCACCGCCGTTGCCGCGGACCTGGGTCTGACGCCCGACGACATCGATCAGTACGGGAAGTTCAAGGCGAAGCTCCCGCTCGAGCTGTCGACGCGGCCGGCACGCGGGCGACTCGTGGTGGTGACGGCGATCAACCCGACGCCGGCGGGCGAAGGAAAGAGCACGGTGAGTGTTGGTCTGGCGCAGGCCCTGCGGCGCATCGGCACCAACGCCGTGCTGGCGATTCGCGAGCCAAGCCTCGGCCCGGTTTTCGGTGTGAAGGGTGGTGCGGCCGGTGGCGGATACTCGCAGGTGCTGCCGATGGACGAGATCAACCTGCACTTCACTGGCGACTTTCACGCCATTTCGAGCGCGCACTCGCTGCTGAGCGCGATGATGGACAATCACCTGCAGCAGGGTAACTCGCTCAATCTCGATCCGCGCCGGATCACTTGGCCACGTACGATCGACATGAATGATCGCGCGTTGCGTCACGCCATCATCGGGCTTGGTGGTCCTGGTGAAGGGGTGCCACGCGAGGAACGGTGGGTCATCATCCCGGCCAGCGAAGTCATGGCGATCCTCGCGCTGTCGAGTGACCTGACCGATCTCGAGGAACGCCTGGGGCGCATCATCGTGGGTGCGACCGCTGGTGCCAACAAGTCACCAGTACGCGCCCGTGACCTCAAGGCATCGGGCGCCATGACGTTGTTGCTGAAGGATGCACTGCGCCCCAACCTCGTGCAGACGCTGGAGGGTGGTCCCGCGCTCGTGCACTGCGGGCCCTTCGGCAACATCGCACACGGTTGCAACAGTCTCGTCGCCACACGCACCGCGCTCGCCTTGGGTGACGTGGTGGTGACCGAGGCCGGCTTCGGATCGGATCTGGGTGCGGAGAAGTTCTTCGACATCAAGTGCCGAGCGGGTGGGCTACGTCCGGAAGCCGCGGTGATCGTCGCGACGGTACGGTCGCTCAAGATGCAGGGTGGTGCCCCGAAGAACGCGTTGAACATCGAGGATCTGGCGGCGCTCGAGCGCGGCCTGCCGCATCTGGATCATCACGTGCACAACGTGCGGCAGTTTGGTGTGCCAGTGATCGTCGCCATCAATCGCCGACTGAGTGACACGGCCGCTGAGCTGACGATGGTGGAGGAGTACGCAAATCGCATCGGCGCGAAGGTGGCGCTGTGCGCTGTGTGGGCCAATGGCGGTGCTGGTGGTGAGGCGCTCGCGCGCGGCGTGCTGGAGCTCCTGGACGGCAAGACGGCCGACTTCAAGCCGATCTACGACAGCGCGCTTCCAATCCGCGAGAAGATCGATCAGATCGTGCGCAAAGTGTACGGTGCGGATGGCGCCGACATCACCCCGACGGCCGGTCGTGCCATCGACTATCTGGAGTCGATCGGGCTGGGCGACACGCCGGTGTGTATGGCGAAGACGCAGTACTCACTCACCGACGACGCCACGCGGCTGGGCCGTCCGACCGGCTTCCGGATCACAGTCAACGAGGTGTGGGGCTCGGCGGGCGCTGGATTTGTCGTGGCCAAGACGGGCGACATCATGACGATGCCGGGGCTGGGGAAGGTGCCGGCGGCCGAGGGAATGAAGGTGTACCCGGACGGGACGATCGAGGGGCTGTCGTAGATGAGTCAATCTGACTCATCTACATGAGTCGAATATACTCCACCCATGACAACTCGACTTCAGGTCTTGCTGGAAGACGACGAGCTCGAAGAAATCCGGCAGGTCGCGAAGCGACATCGAATGACGGTCGCCGAGTGGGTGCGCCAGGCACTACGCAGGGCGCGCCAGGATGAGCCGTCTGTCGAGCCGCGACGTAAGCTGGCCGTGGTGCGAGAGGCGGCTCGTCACGGATATCCTACCGGCGACATTCGGCAGATCCTGACGGAAGCCGAAGGCGCCTATCGCATCGATCTGCCCGAATGATCTTCGTCGCTTCGAACATTCCGATGTACCTCGTCGGCGCTCCGCATCCCAACAAAGACGCGGCGGTGCGGGTGTTGAGCGCGCTCATCGA
>CAZMGX010000379.1:0-5044 GCA_964565915.1 uncultured Gemmatimonas sp. | reverse complement strand
GGAATGCTTCGTTTCGTGCATACTGCGCAGGAAGCGGCTGCACATCATGGGTGTGAGCGTCAGGGAGACCAGGCCGGAGATGAGAATGGCGGCGCAGATGGTGACTGCGAATTCTTTGAACAGGCGGCCGAGGACTCCGCCCATGAAGAGGATGGGGATGAAAACCGCGGCCAGAGAGATGGTCATGGAGACGATGGTGAAGCCGATCTCCTTGGAGCCACGATAGGCGGCTTCCATGGGAGGGGTGCCCATTTCGAGGTGCCGCACGATGTTCTCGAGCATGACGATGGCGTCATCCACGACGATGCCGATGGCGAGGATGAGGGCCATCATGGACAGGTTGTCGAGGCTGTAGTCCAGCGCCCACATCACGCAGCACGTGCCGATCAACGAGAACGGCAGCGCCAGCGACGGGATCACCGTCGCTCGCACGTTACGCAGGAACAGGAAGATCACCATGATGACGAGGAACAGCGTCAGCAGCATGGTGAACTTCACGTCGGTGACGGATTCCTCGATCGAGTCGGCCTTGTCGTAGATCTTCTCGACGCGGATACCGGCCGGCAGCTGGGGCTTCAGTTCCTCGAGCGTCTCCCGGACGCCCTCCGACACCTCCACAGTGTTGACGCCGGGCTGCCGGATGATCGCGAGCGAAATATTGCCACGCCCGTTCAGCTCACTCATGCCGCGCTGGTTCTGCACGTCGTCGAGCACGTTGCCCAGGTCGCCCAGCCGCACGGGGGCGCCGTTGCGGTACGCGACCACCAGCTGACGATATTGCGTCGCCGACTTGAGTTGCCCGCTGGCCTGCACGGTGAACGACTGGTTCGGGCCCATCAGCACACCGCCGGGCAAATTCGAATTGCCCGCCTGCACCGCCTGCTGCACTTCGTCGATGCCGATGCCGCGCGACACGAGCGCGCCCGGGTCGAGTTGGATACGCACCGCGTACTTGGCCGACCCGAACACCTGCACCTGGGCGACGCCGGACACCGTCGACAGTCGCTGGCCCACGAACGTTTCGACGTATTCGTTCAACTCGGTCCGCGTCATCTGGTCCGTGCTGAAGCTGTACATCGCGATCGGCATGTCGGCGGCGTTCGCCTTGTTGTACGACGGCGGCTGGATACCCTGGGGCAGCTGGCGCAGCGTCTTCGAGATGGCCGACTGCACATCGGCAGCGGCCTTGTCGATGTCGCGTTCCAGGTTGAACTGCAGCGTGACGTTCGTGCTGCCCTGGGAGCTGCTCGACGTGATGTTGTCGATGCCCGCAATCGTCGAGAACTGCTGCTCGAGCGGCGTCGCCACGGACGTCGCCATGACTTCGGGGCTGGCCCCCGGCAGCGACGCATTCACCGTGATCGTGGGATAGTCGATCGTCGGCAAGTCGCTCACGGGCAGGCCGCGATAGGCGATGACGCCGAAGACGAGAATGCAGACCATGACGAGCGACGTCATGATCGGCCGCTTGATCCAGATCGCGCTGATGTTCATGGAGCTTTCCCTCGCAAGGCGGCGCCGCTGTCACCGCTTGGCTTCGATGGAGTTCCGTTGTCACCGCCACGACTGCCGCCGGCACCGTTCCCGCGGCCGCGACCGGCGGCGCGTGGCGCCGTCGACCGCAGCTCGACCTTCGCACCATCCGACAAGCGGCTCTGGCCTTCGATGATCACCTGCTCGCCGCCCATCAACCCGCTGTCGAGCTTGATCACGTTGCCGGATTGCCGCCCGACCTTCACCCCCACGCGCTTCGCTTTCCCTTCCTCGAGCACGTACACGAACGTCCCGCTGGCGCTGGTCACGACCGCTTCCGCGGGAACCGTCACCGCGTCCTTGTCCACCGACAACTGCAGACCCACCGTGACGAACTGGCCCGGCCACAAACTGCGGTCGGCGTTTTCGACGCGCGCCTTCAGCAACACGGAACCCGTCGCACGGTCCACCACATTGTTGACGAACGTCAGCGAGCCCGTGGTGCTCCGTGTACTGTCACCGACATTCGGGCGCACCGTCACGCTGAGCGCGCGGTTGAGTCCCGCGCGCGCGCGCATCTCCGCAAAGTCGCGTTCCGGCACGCTGAACCGGACGAGCACCGGTCGCAGTTCGTTGATCGTCACGAGCGGCGGATCCGCCTGTGCGCGTACGAGGTTGCCGGCCTGAATGGCCAGCTGTCCCGTGCGACCGGAGATGGGCGCCTTGATCGTCGTGTTCTCGAGGTCAAGCTGCGCGCGCTGCAGTGACGCCGTACCGGCGGCGACCGTTGCAGTCAGCGCGGACACATCGGCGAACGCCTGATCGAGCTGCTGCTTGGTGATGTAGCCGTCCTTGGCCAAGCCAGCGAATCGTGCGGAGTCCGCGCGCGCACGCGCGAGCTGCGCTTCGTCGCGGGCCAGCGTGCCGCGCAGTCGATCGAGTTCCGCCTGGAACGGGCGCGAGTCGATTTGCAGAATCGTCTGACCCTGACGGACTTCATCACCCTCGGCGATGGCGACGCTCGTGATCATCCCCGAGACGAGCGACTGCACCGCGACGGTGCGATTCGGCTCGACCTCGCCGTTGGCGATCACCACATAGGGCAATGGTCCCTTCACGGCCGTCGTGGTCGACACGACGGGTGATGGACGCTGCGGTCGTGGCGGCTCCTTGCACGCCGCGAAGGCCGACAGGGAGAGCGAAAGCAGCAGGGCGCTGCGCGTGGATCGTGTTGTCGAAGGGCGCGCATGGCGCAGCCCGAAACCAATGGCTTGCATTCGCAGGGGCGAACGTCGGATACGAATGGCGCGCCGACCCAGCCGAGTGTCGCCGGCGGGGGTGCGCGCCATCAGGACGCGTCAGGAAGGACGCTCGCCAAGTTAACGCCGTCGGGGCCCGTTCCGTTGTGCCGGGCCCCGGTTTCTTCTGCCGCCGATCAGAGCACCGTACTACGCCGGATCACGGACGGCTGGACCCTGACGACCCCATCCGTACGCCCAGGCGCGCTCCCACGGAACTCGAATCGAAAGTCCCGGCCCAGCTCCTGCATGCGCTCCCGCAGGCGCTCCATGGACTGCTCGATGTTGGTGCCGTCGAACTCGAACGGCTGCCCATTCATGAATCCCCGGATTCGTGCCGTCCCGGCGCCGGCTCGCGGCGACGTGTCGCCGAACGGCATGATTTCGAACGTCGATCCGCCCGGCGCACCGCGGAGAATCCGGACACTGCCGTCGCCGATCGACATCTGAAACCCTTGGGACGGCAGGTCGGACATTTTGACCGCGGTCACCGTTACGTCGCGCGACCGACCGTTGGCATACACACGCAACGTCACGGTGCCACCGGGCGCCACCTTCCGCACCTCGCGCACGAATCGGTTCACGCGGGCGCTGGTCGCCTGCGGGTCTTCGACGTCCTCACGCGGCACGCGAACATCGACGCCATTCACTGCCGCAATCCGCTCGCCTTCGATGACCCCGGCCTTCTCGGCCGGGCCGTTCCCGACGACCGACGAGACGAAAAGCCCCAGCGTGTCCCGCGCCGATCCGGTTCCCCCGACCGACAGGCCGATGGCGCCGCTTCGGTCATCGTCATCGGTGCGGATCCTCGCCGCCGCCCTCGACTGACTGCCATCGAGCTCAGCGGCCGATACCGTCTTCACCGTCACGGCGCGCGACGTCCCGCCGCTGCGGACCCGGAGGCTGACGTCATCACCGGGCTTCGCCTTGGCCAGTGTTCGCTGCAAACGGCGCTGCGCGATACCCGCCAGCGCCAGATCCTCCGCGTCGGCGGCCGTGACCCGCAGACTGACCCCGTTGATGTCCGTGATGACGTCACCGGACTTGATCCCGGCCTTCGCGGCCGGGCCATCGGCGTCGACGTCCTCGATCCGCACGCCGGCCGTGTCCGATCGCGTCGAGGCGCCAAGCGTGACACCCAGCACCGCACGGTCCCGGGCGCTCGTCCACACCAAGGGCGTCTCCACGCGAACGCGCTGTCGGGCCAGCGGATCGGTCGAGCGGGTGTCCTGCGCCCCAAGCGGCTGCGCCAGCGGGGCGCCGATCGAGGCTGAAATCCAGAGGAGGTTTGAAAGTGTGCGTCGCATGATCGTCTCGGGTTGGAGTGTGACGACCATGTGACACGGACCGCGCGGCGGGAGTTTACTCCGCCCGGCAGACGATGTTCAGCAGACGCTTGGGCACAAAGATGACCTTCGTGATCTCACCCACCACGAACTTGCTGATGCTCGCCTCCGCCAGGGCCAGCGCGAGCGCGTCGGCCTGTGTGATGTCGGCGGGCACCGGCAGCTTGCCGCGAACCTTGCCATTCACCTGCACGACCAGCTCGACCGTTTCATCCACCAGCAGGCGGGCATCGTAGGCGGGCCAGCCGCTGTCGAACACACTCACGGTGTGGCCCAAGGTCGCCCAGCACTCCTCGGCCAGGTGCGGCGCGAAAGGCGCCACGAGCTGCACCAGCGGCAGCACCTCGTCGCGATGCGGCACACGGTCACCGCGTCGTACATGGTTCAGGTACTCCATCATCGCCGCGATCGCGGTGTTGTAGGCCAGGTTCGCCGTATCATCACCGACCTTCTTGATCGTGCGATGCAGCTGACGGAGCACGGTGACATCCGCCGCGCCGGTGGTCGTGGCATCACGCACCGTGGACCACAGACGATCGAGGAAACGCCGCACACCGCTGATCCCCTGATCCCGGAAGTCCCCGCCGTCTTCGTACGGGCCCAGGAACATCAGGTACATGCGAAAGGCATCGGCTCCCCATTCTTCCATGTACACGTCGGGGTTGATCACGTTGCCCTTCGACTTCGACATCTTGGCGCCTTCGCGGATGATCATGCCGTGCGCACGGAACCGCGTGAACGGCTCTTCGAAATCAACGTGACCGCCGTCCTTCAACACCATCGTGATGAAGCGCGAGTACAGCAGATGGAGGACCGCGTGTTCATTGCCGCCGATGTACGAATCGACGGGCAGCCACGCAGCCGTACGCGCCGGATCGAACGGCACGTCCGCTCGCGTTGCACTCGGATAGCGCAGGAAGTACCACG
>CAZMGX010000378.1:0-5057 GCA_964565915.1 uncultured Gemmatimonas sp. | reverse complement strand
GACCTGGTTGACGACCTCGGGGATGACCGGATTGACCTTGCCCGGCATGATCGACGAGCCGGGCTGCATGGCCGGCAGGTTGATCTCACCGAATCCGGCACGCGGTCCTGACGAGAGCAGTCGCAGGTCGTTGCAGATTTTGGACAACTTGGTCGACGTGCGCTTCAGTACGCCGGAGAGTTGCACGAAACTGCCGGTGTCACTGGTGGCCTCGACCAGGTCCGGCGCCGTGATCACCGGGACTTCGGCAATCGCCGCGAGGCGCCGCGCGACGATTTCGGTGTAGCCGGGCGGGGCGTTGATCCCCGTGCCGATGGCGGTCGCGCCGAGGTTGATTTCGCGGATCAACGACTGCGCTTCTGCGAGGCGCTCCACGTCTTCGCGCAGTGTATGCGCGAAGGCCCGGAATTCCTGGCCCAGCGTCATGGGAACGGCATCCTGCATCTGCGTGCGGCCCATCTTCAGCATCGACGCGAACTCCGCACCCTTGTCGGCGAACGCATCGGCGAGGCGATCGAGCTCAGCACGAAACCCACTGAGACTCTTGTGCAGCGCGATGCGAATCGCCGTGGGATACACGTCGTTCGTGGACTGGCTGAGATTGACGTGGCTGTTCGGCGAAATGACGTCGTACTGTCCTCGCGGTTGGTTCACCAGCTCCAGGGCGCGGTTGGCGATGACCTCATTCGCGTTCATGTTGGTCGAGGTCCCGGCCCCGCCCTGGATCATGTCCACCAGAAAGTGCTCGTGATGACGTCCGGCGCGGATTTCACGGGCGGCGCGGATGATCACATCGGCCTCTTGTGCGCCAAGCAGGCCCAATTCGAGGTTGGTCGCAGCGGCGGCCTCCTTGACGGCCGCCAGCGCTTCAATGAGGACGGGAAACTCGCGCAGCGGGATCCCGGTGATCGGGAAGTTCTCGAGGGCACGGAGGGTCTGGATACCGTACAGCGCCTCGAAGGGGACCTCCCGCTCCCCCAGCAAGTCGCGTTCGCGGCGGGTCCGGTGGCCACCGAAGCCCAGGGTGCGTCCGCGTCCGACGAGTGTGGCGTCGGCTTTTCGCAGGCGGGCCGAGATGGCGCGCGCCGCACGGGCCACCAACGCGGCGTACAACTGCGGGGCCTCCCGCGTGATGTCCTCCAGCTGGGCGCGGGTCATGACCACGGCCAGTCCAGGCATGATCACGCGAGCCGTGGTGCCGTGGGCCGAGTCGTCGAGCAGGAGCCCCTCGCCGACGGCTTCTCCGGGGCCAAGGGTGACCAGGCGGGTGGTCCGGCCGTCCGCATGCTTCTCGACGGCGATGGCTCCGGTGATGACGATGGCGAACCGCTGCCGCGGTTCCCCCTCCTGGAAGAGTGTTTCGTCATGATCGATCGCCTGTGGCGTGACGTGTCGGGCGAGCTTCCAGAGATGCGCATCGGAGAATCCGTCTAGGAAGGACGTTGCGCGAAGCCAATCGGCGATTTCGGCCGGGGTGGTCATGAATGACGTGGAGTATGTGGCGCCCGTGGCGACGGTGCGATCCGCGATCGTGCCAGCGGGCCATCAGCGTGATACGCGCGTGATCCGCGCGTGGGAGATCAGGTGGGATTGGCGCCCGTGAGATGACGACTGAGCGGGCACGCAGACACATACTGTCGCTGCGTCACGCCCCTCGCTACGGGCGACGCGTGGTGGTATCGTCGCTGCGTCATGTACCGCTGGCCTTTCTTCGCGTTCCGGAGCCGCTCATGCCTCTTTCCCGTCGTGATTTTCTTGAACGGTCAGCCGCGCTGACCGCCGCTGGCTTTCTGCCGCGCGTGCCTTTGCCGGCCGACTTCAACACGGCCTCAGCCACCACCACGGGCTTTCGCGCCAGGCCGACGGTGGTGTCATCGAGCAATGGGCTGCGTGGGGTCAAGGTGGCCTACGACAAGATCATCGGAGGGGAGGACCCGCTGGATGCGATCATTGCCGGCGTGAACATCCAGGAACTCGACCCGAATGATCAGAGCGTCGGTCTGGGCGGGCTGCCGAACGAGGAGGGCGTGGTGCAACTGGACGCCTCGTGTATGCATGGCCCGACCAAGCGCGCCGGGTCGGTGGCCAGCATCGAAGACATCGCGACGCCATCGCTGGTGGCAAAAGCCGTCATGGACTATACCGATCACGTGATGCTGGTCGGCCCGGGTGCGCGCAAGTTCGCGCTGGCCATGGGGTTCACGCCGCAGAACCTGCTGACGGAGAAGTCCCGTCAGGATTGGATGCGGTGGAAGTCGCGCTTGAATGCGAACGACTTCTGGCTGGACCACAACGACGACATCAAGATCAAGTTCACGACGGGGACGATCAACATGAACGCGGTGACGGCCGCAGGAGACTTGGCTTCGGTCACGACGACCAGTGGAATGGCCTGGAAGGTCCCCGGCCGCATCGGCGACTCGCCGATCATCGGGGCGGGCCAGTACTGCGACAATGGCGTGGGGGCGGCGGGGAGCACGGGACGCGGTGAGGCGAACATCAAGTCCTGTGCGTCGTTCCTGGCGGTGGAGTACATGCGGCAGGGATTGGCGCCGGAAGCCGCGCTGATCAAGGTGCTCGAGCGGGTGGTCGCGACGACGGAGGCGCGTTTGCTGGATTCGAACGGGAGGCCGAAGTTCGACCTCGAATTCTACGCAGTGGCGAAGGACGGGCGCCATGCTGGCGCGACACTGTACTCAGGTGGACGCTATGCCGTGTGCGACGAAAAGGGCGCCAGGCTCGAGCCCGCTGCGTTCCTGTTCAGGCGCTAGCATCGGGGCGCCTCGCTCGATTCACGAGCAGCGGCGAGTCGTCAGACGGGGCATAGTTATTCACCAGCCGCTTAAGTCCGTCGCGCAGGGTTCCGGCTCCGAAGTTCAGAAGGAGTCCGAGCTGGAACCCGCCGAGCCGGAGGTAGGTCAAGAGTTGCTGGCTGTGAATTGGGGCCAGCTTCTCGATGGACTTGATCTCGACCACGATCTGATTTTCGACCAGCAGGTCGAGGCGGTACGCCGCCGCGATCGTACGATTTCTGTATCTGATGGGGACGGCCAACTGCCGCTCTACGCGCAACCCTTGCTGCTCCAACGCGTCGGCAAGAATCGCCTCGCAGGCCGACTCCAGCAGGCCGGGCCCGAGCGTACGGTGGATCGCGATGGCTTCCCCAATGATCAGGTTGGTAAGGGCGTCGTCTTGCATTGCGGCAGACTCCCGGAGCGTTGAGAGTTGAGAGGGTTTCTCGCGAAGGGCGCGGAGGGTTCGCGAAGGGCACGAAGAACACCCAGAGGGTTTTGTCTTCTTCGCGTTCTTCGCGAGACCTTTGCGTCCTTCGCGAGATACCGGCACAACTGCGGTGGCCCACGAGGATATCGTGCGGAGGTGCCGGAAATCGTACCGTTTTCCCGCACGGCAAGGCGAATCATCGCTGGTCGCGCTAACTCCATTGATCAGAGCCGGTTACCTTTGAAGAATGTCCGAAATCAACGAACCGAAGAGCTACGATCCGCGCGTCGTCGAACGCGAGTGGCAGACACGCTGGGCTGAGCGCGGGACCAATCAGGTGGACCTCGACCACCCCGAGCGCCCGTTCTACGCCCTGATGATGTTCCCCTATCCGTCGGCCGAGGGGCTGCACGTCGGGAACCTGTTCGCCTTCACCGGCAGCGACATCTCCGCGCGCTTCCAGCGCCTGATGGGCCACCAGGTCTTCCAGCCGCTGGGGTACGACGCCTTCGGGATCCACTCGGAGAACTACGCGCTCAAGATCGGCGCGCACCCGATGGAGCTGACGCCGAAGAACGTGGCCAACTTCCAGCGCCAGCTCGAGCGCGCCGGGCTGATGATCGACTGGCGGGCCAAGGTCGATACCTCCAGCCCCGACTACTACCGGTGGACGCAGTGGGTCTTCCTGCAGCTGTACAAGCAGGGGCTGGCATACAAAAAAGCGGCCGCGGTCAACTGGTGTCCGACCGACAAGACCGTGCTGGCCAACGAGCAGGTCGAGAACGGACTGTGCGAGCGCTGCGGGACGGCGGTCGAGCAGCGCGTGCTCGAGCAGTGGTTCTTCCGGATCTCGCAGTATGCGGAACGGTTGCTGAACAATCTCGACTGGCTGGACTGGTCGACCATCACAAAGCAGGCGCAGCGCAACTGGATCGGGCGGTCGCAGGGTGCCGAGCTGACGTTCCGTATCGCCGGTGAGTCCGACGCGAGCGTGCGGGTGTTCACGACGCGCGCCGACACGATCTTTGGTGCGACGTACCTCGTGCTCGCCCCCGAACATCCGCTGGTCGGGGCCATCACGACCGAAGCGCAACGTGCGGCGGTGTCTGCCTACCAGGATGCCACGCGCAAGCAGGACCTGATTTCGCGCAAGAGCACGCGCGAGAAGACCGGCGTGTTCACGGGAGCCTTCGCGATCAATCCGGCGACCGGCGCCGAGATTCCCGTTTGGATCGCGGACTATGTGCTGATGGAATACGGGACCGGGGCCATCATGGCCGTGCCGGGGCATGACGAGCGCGATTTCGAGTTCGCCCAGGTGTTTGCGTTGCCGATCACCCGCGTGGTGGCGGGTCCCGGAGACGAGGCCTCGACGCCACTCGGCGACGCAGCCTTCACCGACGACGCTGATGGGCGCCTCGTGAACTCCGGGGCCTTCGATGGACTGAGCGTACCCGAAGCCAAGGCGACGGTAACCGCGTGGCTGGCGGAACACGGGCACGGGACCGCAGTCGTGAACTACCGGTTGCACGATTGGTGCATCTCGCGGCAACGCTACTGGGGGCCGCCGATCCCGATCATCTATTGCGATGCGTGCGGTACGGTCCCGGTCCCGGAATCGCAGTTACCGGTCCAGCTGCCCTTCATCCCCGATTTCAAGCCGGATGATTCGGGTGTCTCGCCGCTGGCCCGGCACGAAGAGTGGTATCGCGTGGCGTGTCCAAGCTGCGGCGGCCGCGCGCGCCGAGAGACGGACGTGTCCGACACGTTCCTCGACAGCGCGTGGTACTTCCTGCGCTATCCGAGTGCAACGCGAGCGGACGTGCCGTTCGATC
>CAZMGX010000377.1:0-5057 GCA_964565915.1 uncultured Gemmatimonas sp. | reverse complement strand
TGAGCGTGCGCCACCCGGCGCGCTTCGTGCTGGTCGGCAGCGGCAACCCGGAAGAGGGTGAACTGCGCCCGCAGTTGCTGGACCGCTTCGGGCTGGCGGTGGATGTCCGCACGCCGGAGTCGATCGCAACGCGCATCGACGTCATCAAGCGCCGTGATGCCTTCGATCGCGATGCGGTCGCTTTCATGGCGCACTGGGCAAAGGCGGACGGCAAGATCCGTCGGTCGCTCGAAAAAGCGCGTGCGCGTTTGTCCGAGGTGACGGTGCCGGACACGGTGCTGGAGCAGGCCGCTACGTTGTGCGCGCAGTTGGGTACCGACGGACTGCGTGGCGAGCTGACGCTGCTGCGTACGTCACGGGCACTCGCGGCCCTCGAGGGGGACGGCGCGGTCACGCTCGAGCATCTGCGGCGCATCGCGGCCATGGCCCTGCGTCACCGCCTCCGTCGCAACGTGCTCGATGACGCGGACTCCACCACGCGGGTCGAGCGGGCGGTCGCCGACCTGTGGGGAGCGGCCAAGGCGTCGGCGTGAGTGTGGCGGGCATGTCGGTGATCGATCAGGACGACAGCGCGGACGTACGCGCGGGCGATGACGTCGCACTGGTAGCGGCGATGCTGGCGGTCGACGGGGCCGGGTTGGGCGGTGTGGTGCTCGATCATCCCGCACACGACCTCTCACGTCGCTTTGTCGACGGGCTGCGTGCGTTGCTGCCGACGGGCGCCCCGATGCGCCGTGTGCCGATCGGTGTGAGTGCCGATCGTCTCATTGGCGGCGTCGATCTCGCGGCCACGTTGGGCGCGGGTCGGCTGATTTCCGAACGTGGCGTGTTCGCCGCCGCCGACGGCGGCATCGTCGTGTTGCCGATGGCCGAACGCGCGTCCGTGTCGGTGCGCACGACCCTCTGCGAAGTGCTGGAAAGTGGTGCGGTGCGTGTGGCGCGGGATGGAGTCGCCGAGCAGCACGAGGCGCGTGTCATCGCCGTGCTCCTTGATGAATCGGTCGAGGACGAGGCGTTGCATCCGGCCCTGGTTGATCGCCTCGCGTTTCGGATGCCGCTCGATCCCGCCGCGGTATCGGCATTCGCGCGATCCATCGAGGAGTCCGGCAACGCGGTGGGGCAGGCTGTGCGCGAGGCGCGTCGCCGGCTGGCCAGCGTGACACTCGACGACTCGTGGTTGAAGGCGCTGTGCAGCACCGCCGACCTGTTCGGCGTGGACTCCGTGCGGGCCACGTTGTTTGCGATTCGTGCGGCCCGCGCCCACGCGGCACTATCGGGGCGACTGTTGGTGAATGCGGACGACGCCGAAGTCGCTGCGCGACTCGTGCTCGCTCCGCGTGCCACGCGCGTGCCCGAGCCGCCGCCGTCCGAGGATGACGCCGCCAACGATCCGCCGCCGCGCGAATCGAACCAGCCGGAACCGCCGCCGCCCGAATCCGAATCGGACGAGAACAACACGCCGGAACCGCCGCTCGAAGGCGGAGAACTGCTGCGGGCTGCCGTCGCCGCAGCACTCCCGCCGGGCTTGCTGGCGCAATTGCTTGAGCGCATGAACACCAGTACGAGCTCGGGACGAGTGGGTGCCGAGCAGGCCAACATGATGCGCGGGCGTCCACGCGGCGCGCGCAGCGGCATGCCGCGTGGCGGCGCGCGACTACATCTGCTCGAAACACTGCGTGCGGCCGCGCCCTGGCAACGCGTGCGCGTCCGCGCATCGACCGCACCGCAATCTCGTGTGGCCGTCCGACGCGAAGACTTCCGCATTCGACGCTTCATCGAGAAGACCGGCACAACCGTGCACTTCATCGTCGATGCGTCGGGCTCGGCTGCCGTCTATCGACTCGGTGAAGCGAAGGGCGCCGTCGAGTTGCTGCTGGCCGAGAGTTACGCGCGCCGCGATCGGGTCAGTCTGATGGCCTTTCGCGGGACGGGAACCGAGGTGTTGCTGCCACCGACGCGCGCGCTGGCGCGTGCGAAGCGAGTGCTCGCGGCGTTGCCGGGTGGTGGCGGCACGCCGATGGCCACGGCGATCGATAATGCGGCCCAACAAGCCCTCGCGACGCGGCGCAGTGGCAGTGCACCGCTGGTCGTGATCCTCAGCGACGGCCGCGCGAATATCGCGCGAGACGGGACGCCGGGGCGCGCCGCGGCCGAGCGTGATGCGCTGCTGGCGGCGCGGGCGTTCGCGCAATTCGGTATCTCGGCCATGTTCGTCGACACGTCGCCTCGTGGCGAGCCCATGGCGCGACGCATTGCCGAGGCGATGCGGGCGCGGTACGTCTTTCTGCCGAATACCGATGCGAAAGCGCTTGGCAGTCTGGTGAAGGTCGCCCGGGAGCTGGCATGAGCAACGCCACCCTCGCGCTGTTACGCGGACGCCGACTGTCGCAGGTCGGCGGCATCGATATCGCGACGCGCGAAACGACGGCGCGGGTATTCATGCGCTCGGTGTTCGTGGTTGTGTTGTTCTGGTGGGCGGCCACCGGTGTCATCTTCGCGCTGGAGCGCGGCGCGGCGACGCGCACCGTGGGACTCGTGCTCGCGTCATTGCTGGCGATCTGGGGTCTCTGGCTGGTGACGGTGGAACGCGACCTCGAATCCCCGTCGGCCGTTCGGCGAGGCTTCCTCGGCGCCGCATTTCTCTGGACGTGGGTGCAGGTCCTGTTTTACGGAGGCTGGTTGGTGGGACCGGCGTCTCTGGCGTTCCCCATCCCGGCCGAGTCTCCGTCGTGGTCACTGGCCGTGCGCGCGGTGATCTCGATGTTGTGGTATCAACTCGCGATGTTGGCGGTGCTGGCGGCGGTGGCGTGGAGCGTGGCGCGCCGTCCCAATCGTATTGCCTGGTGGGCCTTGCTCACCTTTTGGCTCAGCCACCAGGCCGCGAGCATCAACATCTTTCTCGGCGTCGAGAATCCCGGCCGCGGCTTTTTCCCGGAAGGCACGACGTTTCTCGAGTCGTACTTCGGGCCGCAGCGCAATTCGTGGTTCCTGCCGGTGACCGTCGCGGCCCTGCTGATCTTCACGTTGCGCGTCGGCCTGCATGCGCTGCGCGACCCGACCCCGATGCGTCGGCAAGCGATGATGCTGCTGACGGTGCTTGGCGCGCTCGGCGTCCTCGAACTCGCCGTACTCGGCGCCCCGGTCAACCTCGCCCTCTGGGACTGGTTCCTCGCCCTGCGGGGTTACTGACGGATAGAGTAGTGAGTAGAGAGTCCGGAGTAATGAGCAACGGCGAGTAAGGAGTAGCGAGTCTCGTTACTCGTTACTCACTACTCCCTACTCACTACTCGTTACTCTCTGTTGCTCGCTTCATCTGCTCACTACTCGTTACTCGTCATACTCGTTACTCATGACGGAGTGCCTCGATGGGATCTAATCTCGCGGCTCTCCGGGCGGGTATCATTCCGAAGACGATACCGATGCCGACCGAGACGCAGACGGCAATGACCGTGAAGACCATGGGCACTGGCGCATCCACCTTGAGGGCGATCGCGGCAATGCGACCGAAGCCGAGGCCGACGGCGATGCCGATGGCGCCGCCGATGCCGGTCAGGGTCGCGGCCTCGATCAGGAACTGCTGCAGGATGTCGCGACGCGTGGCCCCCAGCGCCTTGCGCACGCCGATCTCACGCGTGCGGCTGGTGACGGAGACCGTCATGATCGCCATCACCCCGATGCCGCCCACGAGCAGTGCCACGCCGGAGAGCACGATCATCACGAGAAAGAACACGCCGGTGATGCTGTTGAACGTGTCGAGCACCTGATCCTGCGTGATGAGGTCGAATGTATTGCCGTCGGACGGTCGGAGCCCGCGCATTTCTCGCAGCAACATGGTGACCGCACTCTGCGCGTCCGCCACACTGACCCCCTCGCGGGGTTTGACGGGAATCCACAGGGCGTTTGTGCGGTCGATCTGGAACTGATGGTCCATCATGCGATAAGGCACGACGGCGCCAACCTCCTGGCCCGGCGGCGCGAAGATGTTCGCCGGCTCGAGCCAGATCCCGATCACTTGCGCCGGACGACCGCCCACCTTCACCCAGCGACCGAGGCTGGTCTCGCGCCCGAACAGGCGCAGCGCCGCACGTTCCTGCAGCACCACCACCGATGCTCCCGCCAACAACTCACTGCGCGTGAACCAGCGGCCGTCCAGCAGCTCACCGCCTTGCACCTCCGAGAATCCATCGTCAGCCCCGAAGATGGCCATCGTTTGTGAACTGGCCCCATCGGCTTCGATGCGCGCCAGTGTCTGCGCCCAGAGTGCTGCATACCCGATCTCCGGCAGACGGCGAATGCGTTCTGCTTCGCGCTCCGCGAGGTCGGGCCGGATGCGCACATCCTTCGGCAGGTTGTCAGGATTGAGCGGGGTCTGCGAAAACTTCTTCATCACGTAAAACGTGGTGGGGCCCGCCACTTCGATCGTGTTCACGATCTGGTCGCGAATGCCCTGCACGATGGCGGCCATGGCCATGACCGTCGCCACGCCAATGACGACGCCGAGGATGGTCAGCGACGAGCGCAGCTTGCTCACGCGCAGCGCGTCCAGAGCGATGCGGATGTTCTCACCGAACGCGTCAAGCCGCAGACGCCACGCCACGTCAGGTCTCCGCGCGCATGGCGGTGATCGGATCGAGGCGCGCCGCTCGTGCGGCCGGGTATACGCCGAAAAGCACACCAATCCCCGCACCCAGTGACAACGCCAGGGCGATTGACCACCCGCTGACGCGAGCCGGCAATGGCGAGACCGCAGAAATCAGGAGCGCCAGCCCCCAGCCGGACGCAACGCCGAGCGCGCCTCCCAGCACGGCGAGCGCAATGGCTTCGGCCAGAAACTGGCGGCGCACATCGCGCGCCGTCGCGCCAACGGCCTTGCGCAACCCGATCTCATGTGTGCGTTCGGTGACCGCCATCAGCATGATGTTCATGATGACGATGCCGCCCACCACGATGCCGATGGCGACCACCGCCGGCACAACGGCGAACAGCACCCGTGTGAGTTGCTTCCAGAAGTCGACCAGCGCGTCGGCCGTGCCGACATCGAAGTTGTCCGGCTCCCC
>CAZMGX010000376.1:0-5061 GCA_964565915.1 uncultured Gemmatimonas sp. | reverse complement strand
TGCCGCCCCCAGCGCGCGCGGCAACTTGGGCGAAGCCGTCATCGTCCTTGGCGTTGGCGACCAGGAACGCCCGGATCTCCACGCGGTCTTCGATCGCCCGCAGCGCCGACTTGATGTTGATCGCCACGAGGCCAAACAGCCCGAACGCGAACAGGGAGAAGGCGATCGTGGTGACGCTGAGGAACGCCAGGGCCGGCGAGCGTCGGAACGCGAGAAAGACTTCGCGCCAGGCCAGTCTCATCGCCGTCCTCCGCCGCGCAGATCGGCCTTGAGGCGCGCGACATCGGTGCCATCGAACAACAGCTTGCCCTGTTCGAGTTCGAGGAAGCGCAGCCCCGTCCGCTCGATCAGTGAGACGTCGTGCGTCGCCATCACGATCGCCGTGCCCGAGGCGTTGATCTCGCGCAGGAGCAGGTAGATGGCGTGCGTCGCCTTGTCGTCGAGATTGCCCGTGGGTTCGTCCGCCAGGAGCACGAACGGGTCGTTGACCAAGGCGCGCGCAATGGCGACACGCTGTTGCTCGCCCCCGGACAGCTCGTGCGGATACGCCGTGGCCTTCGAGGCGAGGCCTACCTGCGTCAGCAGACGAGACACCTTCGGGCCGATGCTCGATCGCGGCGCGCCCGTGACCTCGAGCGCGAAGGCAATGTTGGCTTCGGCGGTGCGATCGGGCAGCAGGCGAAAGTCCTGAAACACGATGCCGAGTCGGCGTCGCAGCTTGGAAATCTCGCGCGCCTTGATGGTGGTTGACGAGAACCCCGAGACCCGTACCTCTCCCTCGGTGGGACGCTCCGTCATCGAGATCAGCTTCAACAGCGTACTCTTGCCGGCGCCGCTGTGACCGGCGAGGAAGATGAACTCCCCCTTGTTCAACTCGAAGGAGATGTTGCGCAATGCCGCACCGGAGCGCGGGTACTCCTTGGTGACGTTCGTCAGGCGCAGGATGCCTGCCATTACGACTCCAGCGCGTGGGTCAGGTCGGCGATCAGATCATCGACATGCTCCAGGCCGATGCTGAGGCGCACGAACCCGTCGCGGACCCCCATGGCCTCGCGTTGCTCGACGCTGAGGTGACGGTGCGAGGTGAGCCGTGGCTCGCTGATCAGCGACTCGACACCGCCGAGCGAGGCGGCATGCGTGAAAAGTCTCAGACGGGACAACAGCCGCGCGGTCGCCGCAACGCCGCCGACCGGTTCGAGCGCCAGCATGCCGCCAAAGCCGCTCATGCACTCTTTGGCGATCTCGTGGTCCGGATGTGACGGCAGCCCTGGATAGAACACGGCTGCGACAGCGTCGTGGTCGGCCGCCCATTGCGCAATCTTCAACGCACTCGCGTTCTGGCGTTCGATGCGGACATGGAGTGTCTTGAGTCCCCGTTCGAGCAACCACATCGCGAATGGGTCCGGTGCCGGTCCCCAGACGGCCATCTTGGCGCGCACTTCCTCGATCACGGCCTCGGCGCCGCAGACGACGCCGGCCAGCACATCGTGATGCCCGTTGAGATACTTGGTGGCCGAGTGGATGACGACGTCGGCGCCCGACTCGGCCGGCCGCCAGTTGATCGGTGTTGCAAACGTCGAATCCACGACCAACGCCACACCGTGCTCCTGGGCCAGTGTCCGCGCCGGGCGCACGTCGACGACGCGAGTGGTGGGATTCACCGGCGATTCGACGAACAGGACACGCGTCGTGCGCCGCATGGCACGACGCCAGGCGCGGGTTTCCGTCGGATCGATGAACGTCACCTCGACGCCCATCGCCGGCAGCTCCGTTTCGAGGAAACGTCGCGTGCCCCCGTAGAGCCACTGGCTTGCCACCATATGATCGCCGGCCCGCAGCAGCGCCAGCATGGTGCAGGCCGTGGCCGCCATGCCGCTGGACAACACCAACGCGGCTTCGGTGCCTTCGAGCGCGGCCAGACGACCCTGGAGGACGTCGGCCGCAGGTGTATTCCCGTGGCGCAGGTAGGGGACTTCGCTGCCATCGTCCACCGGCATGACGAAGTTGACCGACGGCGAAAGGGGAGTGACGACGGGTTCGCCGGCGATGCTCGGGGCGCGTCCGCCGTGCAGCAGCAACGTTTCGCGGTGCAGCGGTTCGCGGTTCTGGGTGGCGCGAGTCACGGATTCGGAACCCAGGTCAGACGTAGCGAAGAGTGTCGGTATCCGACTTGAGGACGCGGACGATTTCGGACGGCGACGCACCCACCACGTCGCGCAGCACCACGCCCCCGCGCGGCAGTGTCTCGTCAACCGCCAGCACGGCCAGCTCCGACCGCCGATCCGATACCACACGCACCAGCTCCCCATCGGTCACGAGCCGGATCAGGGCGTCTTCCGGGCGCATGCGGATCATTGGCCCTCGTTCGGCGTCACCGGCCCGCGTCGCGATGAAGCCGATCACCTGGAGTGGTGGGGAAAACCCGCTGAACTTGGCCATGGCTGTCGTGTGGAAAAGCTGGTGCGCAGGTGGTACTCAGGGGTATTCAGGGGGCCTCAGGAGACGCGCGGCAACACGCCCGGAACGACGTACCCCGCACCGTGCCGCATGATCAGCCGACGTGAGGCCAGCCGCCCGAGCAGCGCCTCCGCGTCGCTCGTGGGCATCCGGAGTGCGCTGGCGGCCTCGCGCACGTCGAGTGGCCCATTGTCGCGCACATACTCCCACAACCACCGCTCGTCGTCCGAGACACACCCGTACAACTCGGCGAAGCCCTCATGCCACGCGATCAGCGCCAGTTCGTGACGTTCCAGCACGGTCTCGATCGGATCGAGATGGCCATCGTGAATGCCGCGGAACAGCAGATACCCCTCGGGGCCGTCGTCGTCCGCATACCGCAGCAGCAGCTTGGCGACGATTTCGTCGGCGCACGAGAAGTCGAGCAACCGGACCTGCGAGAAGTCGATCGTGGTGACGACGGGCGTGCCGATCTCGACGACCTGCTGCTCGATGGCCGATCGCACGGCGGCCCCCGTCGGCCTGGTGACGAGGTTGGAGTACAAATCACAGACCGTACCGCGCAGCACGGTGCTGACATCGATGAGGTGCGTCACGATGAGCGCTCCTGCGGCCGGGGCCGCGCGCTGGGCGCCGAGCTTTTCGGTCGCGGCGGCGCGTCCCCGATTCGCTCGGGGATCGTGATCTGCATCTGTGTCCCTGGAAAGAACGGCAGCGACTCGGTCATCGGCACGTCTTCATCCCAGTCTGGCGTGATCGCGAGACGGGCCGTGCCACTGCGCACGGTCAGCTTGCCGTTCCACTGCCCGATGAAGCGACGAATGCCAGCGAGGCCTTGGCCACGGCCCTTGTCGGCGTGACGGAAGCGGCTGACGGCCCGCAGCACGGCGTCTTCAAGTGCCATCGCATCGTCCCAGCGGTCGCTGCGGCGGTGCCCGGGCGAACTCTCCAGCGACTTCCGGAAACCGACGCCCGCGTCACACACGGCGATCACGACCACGCGCCGACCGAGGCGCTTCTTGTAGGAATACGCCTGCACGGCCACCCATCCTCCCAACCCGGCATGCTCGACGATGTTCTGGCAGGACTCGCTCAGGGTCATGCTGAAGCGACCTGTCACCGCCGTGTCGAGCTTGAGTTGACCGTGCAGGATGTCGCCGGCCTTTTGCTGAATGCGCCCCACGACGCCGTGCACGTCGTCCGTCCGCACGATCGGGGTGATCTCGAGCAGCACGTCGGATTCATGTGCATCGCGCGGGCGTGGCACACTCCCGTGCAACTCGTACAATTCCGCGGCGTACCGAAAGAACCCCGTGCGCGACCAGTACGAGAGCGTATCGGCGTGCTCCGGCACCGCAAACGCCATGCGCTCGGCGCGCGACTGCGCAACACACAGCAACGTCGTGAGGCCGTACGGCGACGCCCACCGCGCGTGTCGCGCGTCGACGAGGATCTTCTCCCCTTCGGGCACCGGCGCCAGTTGTTCGAACACCTGCTCGAACGACTGCTCGTCGAGTGATGGCGGCACGCTGATCACGGTGGTCACGTCGTGCTGAGTTCTCCCCGAAGGTGTTGCGCGAGTCCGCTGGCGCCGCGATGCTCGACATTGCGTGACGCCGCACGATTCGCCGCCGCAATCGCGTCAGTGAACATATCACCGGCAAGCAGCCGGGAGAAATGGGTCGAGCCCCATACGTCGCCGCATCCGGTCGGATCGCCGGGCCCGTCGATGCGCGGCGGCACGGACGGAATCAATCCGGTGCGCACGGCCCCAAGTGCGCCGTGTCCTCCACGCGGTGATGTGGACAGCGAGGATGTGTGACCTGTGCGACGTGGAATGTCGGACAGGCGTTCGATGCCCGGGGCGGCCACGTACACCGCGCCGCGCTTCCCCATGGTCACGCAGAGACACGAGACACCCGCCGCCATCGCGGTCGCCGCCAGCGCCATCGAATCGGGCGCCATCATCTGCATCTCCTCTTCATTGACCTGCAGCACGTCGAAACAGCCGCACCAGGCCGCCACGTCCGGCAGCGGCCGAGCCACCCGCAGGCCATCGGACTGCACCGCCATGACCAGCATGTGCAAGTCGCAGTAGATCGGTCCGAGAAACGACGCGCGAATCAGCTGCGTGGTCGGGAGGTCCAGCTCCCACCCGCTGAGGAAGTTGATGTACAGCGCATCGAGTCGCGCCGCCTCGAGCACCGGCTTGAGGCCCAACCACGTCCAACCGGGCACGCCGCCGGAGAGGTACTCACTGCGTCGCTCGTCGTCGAGATACCGCAGCTCGACGCGATTGTTGGGATACGGCACTTCAATCAACGCCGCATCCGGCGCGATGTGCTTGAGGGCACGGACGTAGGTCCGGGCCTTCTCCGCGAGGTCCGCGCCGATCTTGATGATGGGCACGATCTCCCAGTCATCGGGCAGTGCGGCGTCGAGGCCGGACAGGGAATACGTGATGCCGCCCCATTCCTCAACGGGGACCGCACGTTTGTCGCGCCCATGGATCACGTCCCACACCATCGTCCCGATGACGCCGAGTCGCTTGCGCGCCGGTGTGCCTGCTGGCGGAGACGTCACCGGGTTCAGTGCTGCGATTCG
>CAZMGX010000375.1:0-5093 GCA_964565915.1 uncultured Gemmatimonas sp. | reverse complement strand
ACACTTGGTGGGGGTGGCGGGTCCGATTCAGGCAGCGCCCGTCGGCGAGCCGAAAACGCTGGCGAACGTCGTACCCATCGGCGTGTGGTTCACGGCGGAGTTCTACGCTCGCATGAACACACCGGGGCAGTCTGACGGCATATGGCAAGCGTGGATCAACGGCGTCAGGGTTATGAACATCACGAACTGGCAATTCAGCAACAACCCGACGACCCAGATGTTGTTCACGAAGGCGCGGCAAGACATGACGCGTGGTGGCGGTAACTCGGACATTCTCACGCCACCCGAAGGCCAGTGGGTGGAAGTCGACCGGCTCGCGTTCTTTAAGCGATGATCCCCGGTATCGCCATCGGCATTCTGCTCGGCGCCTGCTGCGCCATTCTTGCACTGCTCACGGAGTAGCAATGTCTTCTCTGCAGTTCGTTGAAGCGGTTCTCGGTCTGGTCGTCACGATTTTCGCCGTGCTTTTCGGGCTGGCAAAGGTCATGAAGTATGTGCTGGACTCGTTCCACAACGAGCACGTCGCACCGAAGATCAACGGCGTGAGTTCCGCTATTGAAAGAAACACCGAGGCCACCGAGCGGGTTGCGAATGCGCTCGGTGTCGCGGAGGAGTTGCAGCGGGCGTACCAGACCGAGACTGGCGCCACCTTCACGCGCATGGGGCAGATCATCGAAGATCACGAAGATCGGATCACGGCGCTTGAGCCTCCGCAGGCGGCCAGACCGGCGCGCATTCGAGGAAAGCGCACGTGACCCGCCTCGGCGCGTTCGTGGAGTTCACCGGATTCGGCAACGGGAAGGGTGAGATCAGCTTCAACAAGCTGTGCACGTGGACGGCGCTGCAGGCGTTCGTGTTCTGCATCGTCACGAAACGCGACCCGTCCTGGTCCCTGCTGTCGTTTGGCGTCGTCGTGATCGGCGCCGGCTTCGGTTTGAAGGGCTATCTCGGCGCGATCAAGCAGAACACCCTGAATGCCTCACACAGCGCGCAGACGAGCGTCACCCTGACGGGCGATCTGGCGGCGATCGCAAAGGAAGTCCGCGCGCGTCGCGATGATGCGTCGGGGATCGATCCCGCATGATGCACCTCGCGTTTCGCCATGACGTCGGCTGGGACCTGCGCTATCTGATCGCGCGCGTGACCGGCGCCCCCGTGCACGTCGCGATCCTGTTCGGTGACGAGTGCATCGAGGCCGCCTTCTCCGGCGTTCGCTCGATCCCGACATCGGCACGGCTGGCCCGCGGCCGCTGGACGCTCGTTCAAGTGCCGGTGGATCCGGACGGCATGCGTCGCGCGCACAGGTTCGCCACTGCGCAGATCGGCGCGAAGTACGATTGGCTTGGAGTGCTCTGGGCGTGGTGGTTTGGACGCGCGGCCGGCAGCGGCGTGAAATCGCGGTGGTTCTGCTCCGAGCTGGCCGCCGCGGTGTGCGTCGCGGGTGGCATCAATGTCCACCGCCAACGCATGGCGTATTTCACCCCGCGACGGCTGGCCGACATCTTCGCGTCTCACCCGACGACCACGGTGGGCCGGTGATCACGCTCTCCCCGGTCGAGCTGCTCCTGCGGGTGAGTGCGGCCAGCGTCGGCGCTTCAGAGCACCCGCCGAATACGAATGCCGGCCCGTATGTCGAACGCGTGCAGCGGCGCACCGGCAACCGGAAAGGCGATGCCTGGTGCGCGTCGCAGGTGACCGACTGGGGGATGATCGCGCTCGGTGAGGCGTGGCCGGTCAAGCGCACAGCACGGGTACAGGAAATGGTGGACTGGGCGATCGCGAGCGGCTGCCTGCTCGACGGACCGCCGGTGGCGGGCGATCTGTTCGTGATCTGGTTCCCGTCACTCAAGCGCTACGCCCACGTCGGCCTGGTGACGGGCGTGAACGCTGATGGCACATTCGACACGCGCGAGGGCAACACCAGCGGCGCCGGCAGTCGCGAAGGGTGGCTGGTCGCCGATCGCACGCGACGCCTTGGCGGCAAGGACCGCGTGATCCGCTGGCATACGCTGTAGTCGGCGATACGCTGCAGCTCGAGGATTTCGAGGGGGCGGACTGGCGTCTGGTGCGGCGGTAGTGGTAGGGGCCGTGATGGGGATCGGCTAGCTGACAAGCCCTACAGTCTTGCGCTCGTGGTGTCTATCGTATATTGTAAGAGTGCCTATGAAGAACGACACCAACCCACCCGTGAAGCTGTCGAGCCTCGAGGAGACGATTCTTGCCATGCTGATGGCGAGCGGCTCAGAAATGTTCGGCCTTGAACTCGTTGAGAAGTCCAACGGGCTTCTCGCCCGTGGCTCGATCTACGTCACGTTGGCCCGAATGGCGGAGAAGGGTCTCGTCGAGTCCCGAACCGAGGCCCGGCCGAAGGAGGCTAGCGGCATCCCGCGTCGACTCTATCGTGTGACCGGGGCCGGTAAGTATGCGGTGAAGGAGTACCGTCGCCTGAAGGCGTCGGTCTTGGGTTCCTTGGAGTGGAGCCCATCATGACCGTAACGCGACGAGAAACTGATTCGCGCGCGCGAGCTCTGCCCGAGGTACGCGACACTGGTACTATGGCGCGAGCTCTGCCCGAGATGTACACGGACATTGTTATTTCTTATTTCGCGCGGCGTCGGTTTCCGGCTGGATCGCACACCAACCAATCTGTAGAGGAGCGCCAGCGCGCAGTTTGGAGCAGAGCGGCGCTTTTCTTCCTTGTCGCCGCTAAGGCTGAGCTGATTGAGCGGCGTAATGTTGTCCGAGCGTTGCAGCACATCCTCGCTTGGTCCAAACTCCAAGTTCGCCGCCCTAGGCCTGCGGAGCTGTCCCGCCCGCCTGGAATTGGAAGCGCCAAGCTGCTTCGAACGATCTTTGGCGACCGCGCCGCAGACGAAGTGTTCGATCCGCATATTGCCGATGTGCAGTTTGAGTACTTCGATGCGCTACAAAAGGGCAGCAAGTGGCAGGCGCGCTTCGTGCTCGTCCGCGGTCACATCGGCGTCGTCGCCGCGGTGCTCAGATATCTGCGCGTGTACGGCTTCCTGCAGCGGGTGTTTGCGCTCGCAAAGGGGCTGGGCGGCGGATAGGACCTCGGCCCCAGCGTGTCGCAACGCCGGCTCGCCCGAAAGAACCTGGCCGTCCGCAGCGAAGGTCACCGCCGACTGGCTGCTCGAGGATCTGCAGCGCGTCGACACGCGTCAGGAAGCGCGCTCAATCGTGCTGCAGGATGACGAGATCGCGATCGTGATTCGAAAATCACTCTTCGAGAAACGAGAAACGGGGCCTGCTAAATCACGGGCCCCGCTGTCGTTGAACCGCGGCGCTGACGCCTATCAGCCGACGAGCACCTGCGTGCGCGTAGCGGCCGTGGTCCACGCCTCAGGATTGTTTTGCATGATGATTCGAGTGGGCATATGCACCACGATCGGCGCCCCGCCCGCCGGCGACGGTACTGGCAGTCCCGCACTCAGCCGCGCACTGACCGACGCGCGCACCGCTTGCCAGAATTCGGCCGCCAGCTCCTTCGGTGAGTCCGCCGTTGCAATGGCGTCCGGCATTTCCGCGCACACGGCCACCCAGCCGTTCTCCGGATCCTGTGTCACCGATACCGTCCATGGCTGGTTCAGCATCAGCGCCAGCGACTCGTGTTGGGACATCGGTCATTCCTCGGGAATCAGGCCTGCGTCACGCAGGCTCTGTAGCATCTTGCGGATATACACCGGCTTCAGGTCGCCGTGCCCTTGCTCCACCAGCCCAATGATGACGGCCGGGTGGCCCTCCCGCAACAGGAGCCAGCGACGATGCGAACCTCCCTCACATTTCTGCTCGAAGCCAAACGCGAGCAGCACCGCCGCCGCGTCGTCGTAGGAGAAACCGACACACCGCGGGCTCGCGCGCATACGCTCAAGGAGCTTCTCCCAGCGGCTCACGGGATATGTTCGGTCACAATCAACGGGCACGTACCGACCGGAGTGCCATCAATGTTCAATCGCCACTCGTAGTAGCCGGGCGTGGGAAGCACGATGGCGCCGATACGCACCGCGAGCCCCGCACGAAGCCCCAACCCCTCACCCGCGGCGTAGAACCCCAGATCTTGCACCGGTCCGCGAGAAATGTCGACGCCCTGCTCGTCGACCAGCACGACTTCCAGGGTGTGCTGGGTGCCGGCGGCCAGGCTGCACTCGAACTGCGCCGCGAGCCAACCCGCGTTGAAGATCAGGCGGCCGTCCGGAGCACGTTTGATAAACGCGCGATCGAAGATGCCCATGAGGATAGGCTTTCCATCGTCGGTCGCGGCGAAGTGATCCACCATCAGGATGTAGCGAGCGCGAGGTGCCAGGGTGTCGTCGAGACTCATCGATTTCTCTGCTGAAAGGTGAAGCGCGGTGCGTTGCCGGCTGGCGCCCATGCGCGCCTGACCACACGATGCGGAGGAGGCGACGGGATCGGCACTCACAAAGTGCGGGGTAAGTCCTGCGAACGGTGGCGCGATCGACGCCATGACCGCCATGCAGAACCCGCAGAGATTTCGTCCCGGAACGCCCGTCGGCGGATGATGACTGAACTCACCGCGGCGGCGTACCGGCAATTTGCCGGGAAACTTACAACCATCCGGCCACGAACCTGACAGCCTCGTCCTCGAGAGATTGCAGCGTCTGGTCGTCCGCTAGCCGCCACGGTCGCATGATGCGAGTCTCGTCGCCGACCGTCACATGCCATTGCGAGCTGGTAGCGGGCGCCATGCCGCCGGAGACGATGCCTCGATCGACGATCTCAAGCTTGTATGCGACGCCACCTCGATGAAAGCGATGCAACCGCACTTCGCCATCTCCAGGCACTTCACTCATCCGAACCTCCCGTGATGACGTTCCGATGACGCCCCGGCGTATCCTGGGCCCATGGACCAGCTACCCTACCTCCTCGACCTCGGCGACGGTCAACCGCCGATCCCCTGCCCAGACGCGGCTGTCTCACTCTTTTGAGAGAAGCTGCTACGACGACGGAGGTGGCGGATCGATCAGTTGGACCACGCTCGCCGATTTTAGCAGGTAGAAAGAGATGCTAGCAATGATGGCCATCGCGAAGTCCTGTCCTCCGAATCTCAAACCCGG
>CAZMGX010000374.1:0-5126 GCA_964565915.1 uncultured Gemmatimonas sp. | reverse complement strand
AACCCGATGCCGATGCGTCGCGGCAAGGTGCCTTCCACGCCACCGATGCGCGGGCCCACGCCAAGGTTCTGCACGACCACCCCGACCGTACCAACGCCCATCGGTCGATTGAGCCCGATGTCGAAAGCGACGGTCCCGTCGTGCGTACTGCCGACGCGGTCTTCGACATACTTGGCATTCGCCCCGAGCCGCCATCCCTTGATGGTCTTCGCGAAACCTAAAGTAAAAGCGGTGCTGCTCGCCGCCACGGCACCGCTATCGGAAAGACGCGTCGCGCCCGGCTTCACGACGGCAGCGTAGTCCGCACCAGCGGGCGCCGAGTAGTTCAGGAACTGCGCGCCGACCCCGATCGTCATCGAGCCCGATGTGGTGGCGGTCGCCATCGAGCCCGCGGTCCCATGTGATCCATAGCGCTGCAGCGACGCGGCCGAGCCCCGCGACTGCGCCAGCATGCCCGGATTGTAGAAGAGGGCGTCGCCATCGGTCGACACGAGTCCCGCATTGCCCATCGCCAGCGTGCGCGCGCTCGATGGCAGTCGCAGAACCAACGGCCCTTCCCCGCGTGGCTGCGCCTCCGCGGTGCCACCGGCCAGCAACATGGCTGCTATGGCCGCAGACAGCGGGCGCCGCCCGATTGAGAGGATGGCGCGGCGCGTCGAGCGGTAGGCGCAACGGCCGGGGCGAGCTGCAGTCACGTCGATTTCTCCTGGTCGGGCTTGCGGATCGGGAACGTCATGCGTCAAATGAACGCCATGACATCCCGCCTCGCCAGCGCGCCGGACCCCGAACCCTCGGGATCGTCCTCGCGCGATCCCTCGGCGCCGCCCGCAGCACCCGAAGACTTGACCGCGCCGCCGTCGACCGCACGTGCGTCGTGGGCGCTCGGTCCGCGTGCTCCGCAAACGCGGGGCGTGCTGCTGCGTCGCTTCGGCCTGTGGCTGCTGACGCGCGCCGGATGGCGCTTCGAAGGGGCGTGGCCGGACCTGCCGAAGTTCGTGACCATCGTCGCGCCGCATACCTCCAATTGGGACTTTCCCGTCGGCCTCGCGGCGAAGTGGGCGTTGGGTTTCGACGCACACTGGTGGGGGAAGGACACGCTCTTCCTGCCGCCACTCGGGTGGTTCATGCGCGCCAACGGCGGATTGCCCGTGGACCGCAAGAACAGCTCGAAGGTGGTGGACAAGACCATCGAGGGATTCCGTTCGAACGCACAGTTCGCGCTCGTGCTCGCCCCCGAGGGTACACGCAAGAAGGTGACACAGTGGCGCAGCGGATTCTGGCATGTGGCCAAAGGCGCGGGGGTGCCGATCTGTTGTGTCGCCTTCGATTGGTCGCGCAAGGTCATTCGCATAGGACCAACGACGATGCCCGATGAAGACGACACGGTGGCCGGCATCACGCGTATTCGCAGCTACTACGACGACGTGAAGGGATACAATCCGGCGCAGCAGGCATAGGCGTGGCCACGTCGACGCCTCGATTTCGGCGCGGGCTGGCCTCGTGCCTCGCGGGTGCGCTGCTGCTCGCTGCGCTCGGGGCGCCTGCCGAGGCGCAGACCGCGGGGCGCGACACCTTGGCGTCCGAGATGCAAACGACCGGCCGGGCCGTCCGCGCGGCCACTGCACCGACGGTGGACGGACGCGATGACGATGCGGTGTGGCGACTCGCTCCCGCGATCACCGCGTTCCGGCAGTTCGATCCCGGCGAGAACACGCCCACGACGTTTCGCACGGAAGCCCGTATCGCGTTTGATGATCGCAACCTGTACGTACTGGTGCGCGCCTTCGATCCGCACCCGGACAGCATTGCAGCGTTGCTCAGCCGTCGCGACGTGAAGACCGCGAGCGACCAGCTCAAGATCATCATCGATGCGTACAACGACCGGCGCAGCGGTGTGGAGATGGCGGTCAACCCGGCCGGCGTGAAGCGTGATCACTCGATCTACGGCGACATCACCGAAGACGCGACGTGGGACGGCGTGTGGGATGTGGGGACGCAGATCGACAGCCTGGGCTGGGTCGCCGAGTTTCGGGTGCCGTTCAGTCAGCTTCGCTTTACCGCGAAGGACGTGCACGAATTCGGCTTCGGCGTGTGGCGCGATATCGCGCGGCTCAATCAGCGTGATGCGTGGCCGGTGTACCGGCCGTCGCGGCGCACCCTCGTGTCGCAGCTCGGGACGATTACCGGGATTGCCGACATCGGCACGCCGCGGCGCCTGGAGCTGATGCCGTACACGGTGACCAAGAGTGTGCCGAACACGCAGGCACAGATCGGTGGCTCCCATGGGGAGGTGGCCGGTGGCCTCGATCTCAAGGCCGGGCTAGGGTCACACGTCACGATCGATGCGTCCCTCAATCCCGACTTTGGTCAGGTCGAGGCCGATCCGGCGGTGTTGAACCTGTCGGCCTTCGAGATCCGCTTCGACGAACGTCGTCCGTTCTTTCAAGAGGGCGCGGGGTTGTATCGCTGCAATGGTCCGTGTGAAGGGCTGTTCTACACGCGTCGCATCGGCCGCACACCGCAAATGCGCAGCGCGGCCGGCGACCCGGTGTTCACCAACATCACGGCTGCCGTGAAGGCAACCGGCCGCTTCGACAACGGCGTCGCCTTTGGCCTCGTGAATGCGTCGACCGAACATGTGCGTGGGCTCGGTGGCCGCACCATCGAGCCGCAGACCAACTATCTCGTCGCACGCGCATTGCGTGACATGCGCGGGGGACGATCACAGCTTGGCCTGCAGTTGACCGATGTGCGCCGCCGACGCGACGCCGACACCGACCCGTTTCTGCGGCGATCAGGGACGACGCTGCTGGTACAGGGCTTCCACCGCTTTGGCCGTGACCGCTGGGAAGTCACGGGGTTCGCCGCCAAGAGCGGCGTGCGCGGGTCGGCCCGATCGATTGCGCTGACCCAACGGAACAGCGTGCACTTCTTTCAGCGTCCCGATCACGAGGAGCGATACGACTCGACCCGCACGTCGATGGGAGGGGTAGCCTTCTCGGCTGGACTACGCCAGATCGGTGGTCGCGTGCGCTACGAGAACTCGTTTCGCATGGCCACCGCGGGGCACGAAGCGAATGATCTCGGGTTCGTGAACCTGGTCAACGACGTATCGTTTCGGCAATCGGTCGATCTCCGGCAACTGCGCCCGTCTGGCCTGCTCCGCTCCTCGTTCTCCACCGCGTCGCTGGAATCGCACTGGACCACGGGCGGCCTTTTTTCGGCGCAGACATTGTCGGTGCACACCAGCGGCAGCCTGATGAACAACTGGGGAGGAGCGATCACGGCGACGCTCAGCGACTTCGGCGGCACCCACTGCGTGAGCTGCGCCCGCGGCGGGCCGGCGTTGCGACAATCCACAAAGCGTGGTATCCGGTTCGACATTGTGGGCGACCCGCGGCCGGTATTCGTGCCGAAGGCCGCGTTCCGGATCGGGAGCAGCGATGAAGGACGATCGTGGTATCGTGGAGCCGACCTCGGTATGGAGCTCCGCGTAGCCAGCCGCTTCTCGACGTCGATGGCGCTCGTCTTGGATGAAGTCACCAACGATCAGCAATGGATCGGCAACTACGGCGCGTTCCTGAGCGACACTACGCGCTATACGTTCGCGCGACTACATCAGCACATCCTCTCCGTCACCACCCGCGCCAACTGGACCGCGACACCGACGCTGTCGTTGCAGGTGTACCTGCAGCCGTTCGTGTCCACGGGAGCCTTCGACGAGTGGCGCTCGTTGGGTCAACCTCGGGCCGCCAGCTACGACGCCCGATTTGTCCCGTTTCGCACCACGGTACCGGCATCGTTCAACAGCAAGCAGTTCAACTCCAATGCGGTGCTGCGGTGGGAGTACCGCCCGGCCAGCACGATCTTCCTGGTGTGGCAGCAGGGACGCCTGCAGGATGCGCGCAATCCGGGCACGTTCGTCCCGGGGCGCGATGTGCGAAACCTGTTCGACTCCCGTCCGCTGAACACCCTGTTGCTCAAGGTCAGCTATTGGCTGAATCCGTAAGGGCCGCGAGCGTGGTCATCCCTCGATCACGTGCGGCACGAACTGCGACAGGTTATCGGTGATGATGCGGGAGGATTCACGAATGCCCATACCACCCGCTTCCTGACCGATGACCCAGGAGCCGATCACCGGGTGGTGTCCGTCGATATTCGGAATGGTCGCGAGGCTCTGGTATACATAGCCCTCGTCACCGTAGTCGCCCGACGACGCCAGCAGCGTCTGGTCGAACATCGTGACCGTGACGTTGGCGCCTTCACGGGACAGCAGCGGCTTTCTCACATAAGCGTCCCACGTGAGGGTGTCCGCCACGTCGAGCGATGCCGGCAGCAGGTATGGACTGTCGGGGAACAGGTCCCACAACACGGCGAGGATACCCTTGTTGGACAGGAGCATCTTCCAGATGGGTTCGATCCACTGCATCGTCGTGCCGCGCTCGCGCATGGCACGCACGAACGCCTCATCCTCGTGCACGATCCATTCCCACGGATAAAGCTTGAAGACCGATTCGATGACGCGGTCATTCACGTCGGTGAAGAAGCCGTCGGAGGTCAGTCCGACCTGCGGCACGGTCAGGCTGTCACAGACGACCCCCGCCTGCTCCGCGGTGTCGCGCAGATAGGCCAGGGTCATCCCGTCCTCTATGTCGTCCATGCCGACGAAGTGCAGGCGTTCCCCCTGCAGGTAATCGCGTAGCATCGTCCACTGGGCAATCAACCGCTCGTGCAGCGAGTTGAACTGGTCTTTCGCGGGAAATACGTCCTGCAACCAGAACCACTGCGCGAGTGACGCCTCCACCAGTGACGTCGGCGTGTCGGCGTTGTACTCCAGCATCTTGGGCGGACTCGTGCCGTCGTACGCCAGATCGAACCGTCCGTACAGCGACGGCGGCTCCTGCTCCCACGACGCGATAATCAGTGGCACGACGCGCGGCGGGATCTGCAGCCGGTCGAACAGTCGGTGATCGATGATGTGTTGCGCGGCTTCGAGGCACATCCCGTGCAGTGTGTTGGTGGCGCGCTCGATCGTGTTCACCTGCTCCATGGTGAACGCGTAATACGCTGACTCATTCCAGTAGGCGCCTTTGGCCGAGTGCCAGACGAGGCCGATGCTCTCGACC
>CAZMGX010000373.1:0-5155 GCA_964565915.1 uncultured Gemmatimonas sp. | reverse complement strand
ACGGTCATCTCGGCGTTCATCTGGCTCGCCGCACTGATGCTCGTCGTGCGTATTGCACCGGACGCGTCAGCCGTCCGGTGGCTGTATACGCACGCCAGCTGCGGCTTCCACCTGGATGAGTACTTCACCCGCCTCACTTTTGCGCTGTGGCCACCCGCCCGCGCCCCGCGTCCGGCCGTCTTCCAAGGTCGCGCGGTCTCGACGCCGGTTCGGAGGGCCGCGTAATGCCGATCAGCCGTACGCGCGACCACTACTCTCGTCGCACCATAGGAACCACAACGGCGGCTTCGGCAACGGCTGCGGCAGCAACGGCCACGGCATCGCCCGAGACCGCCCGACTCATCGCCGCGGCATGCCAACGGATCGCACCTGCATGGCCGCTCCACCGCAGCATCGCCGTGAATCCGTATTGGGGCTGGATCGATCGCCCAATCGCCGAAGCCGCCGCCGGCTTCGGGGCGGTGACCGGCGGCACGCTGACCATGCCGCGGGAGTGGTTCCGCGAGCAGCATCGCGCCGGTCGACTCGGTGACCCGGACATTCTGCGCGCCATCGAGCGAAACGGCGCCGCGTTCACGGTGGCCGAGGTGCGCGCAGCGCTCGCTGGCGAGGCCGTCGTGCCGCCGGCCTTCCCGCTCTGGACCGATACGCGTGATGTGATGTACGGCGATCGACACAGCGCCACATGCCGCGAGGTGATGCTCGCGCAAATCGGACGCGTTGCCGAAGTGTTCTTCGACGCCGGCGAAGCCGCGTGGCGGCCGGACCGTTCGGCTGGGCTCTATGGCCTCTGGCGCACGATGGCCCGTGTCGACCGTTCGCCCGAGCTGCTGGTCGGCGTCACACAATTGTATACACACCTCGACGATCTGCCCTCCGATGCCGCCGCCCTCATCGATGGTGTCCTGGGCGTATTGCCTGTGCCGCCGGCTCATCGCGAGACGTACCTGACGGCCCTGCTGTTCAGCGTTGCGGGGTGGGCGTCGGTCGCGGCACAACAGCGCTGGGAGGCGCGGCAGCTGGGCGCCGAGGATTCGACGATCGTTGACCTGTTGGCGATTCGTCTGGCGTGGGAGCTTGCCGTCTGCGGTGGCGTGGATGGTGTGGAGGTCACGCAGGCGTGGCGACAGGCCTGTCGCGACTGGGAGAAGGCGACCCCGTCGCTGCAACAGGCACAAGCGATCGATTGGGTACTGCAGGACGCGGTGGAGTCGCGGTATCACGAACAGCTGGCCGGCGCGCTCACCACAGTGCCGGTGCAGCACGATTGGACGACCGGCCCATCGGCCGTGCCGACGGTTGCTGCGCAGGCGGTCTTCTGCATCGACGTCCGGTCCGAGCCCATGCGCCGCGCGCTCGAAGATGTGGATCCCGACGTGCGTACCCTCGGCTTTGCCGGATTCTTCGGCCTGTCGATGGCGTATACCGACAGTACTGGCGAAACCCGTGCGCAGTTGCCGGGATTGTTGACGCCGACGCTCGCGGTCCACGAGATCGCGCGTGATGCGCAGCAGCACGCCGTCCGCACGCACCTCCGCGGCACCGTGGGCGATGTCTGGAAGACCTTCGTCGGGGGAGCGCCGTCTGCCTTCGCCGCGATCGAATCACTCGGCATTGCGTCAGCGGCCGCGCTGGTGCACGACGCCTTCGCGGGCCCGGAACCGATCGCGAGCACCCCGCCGTCTGCACCGACGACGATGCCCGAGTCACGGCCGGTGCTGGTCGGCGATCAGCATGGCGATCCGCTGACGATTGACCAACGCGCGTCGCTGGCCGCCAGCATCCTGCGCGGTATGAGCCTGACCGCCGGATTCGCACCCCTCGTGGCCTTCATCGGGCACGGGGTGCGTTTGACCAACAATCCGCAATCGGCGGCGCTTGCCTGTGGTGCCTGTGGCGGTCACTCGGGAGAGATGAACGCGCGCGCTGCGGCGACGTTGCTGAATGATCACGCGGTGCGTCGCGCGCTTGTCCCGCTCGGCATCACGATCCCGGAGGGTACTCACTTCGTGGCCGGCCTTCACGATACGACCACCGATGTGGTGCAACTCTTCGCCGACACGCCGATCCCTGCCGATCGGGTGGACGGTTGGCAGACACTGGCGCGTTCCCTGATGTTGGCGGGCGACCGGTGTCGGGCCGAGCGCAGCAAGGATCTCGGCATCGAGGGTGTCGGTCAGGCTGCCTTGCGTGACGCGCTGGCGAAGCGGGCCGCCGACTGGTCGCAAACGCGGCCGGAGTGGGGCCTGGCGCGCAACGGCGTGTTCGTGGCGGCGCCGCGCGCGCGCACGATGCCGTTCAACCTGCGTGGACGTGCGTTCCTGCACGAGTACATCTGGCAACGGGACACTGGCTACGGCGTCCTGGAAACCATCCTCACAGCGCCGGTCATCGTCGCGCACTGGATCAACCTGCAGTACTACGCATCGGTCGTGGACCCGGAACGCTTCGGCAGTGGTGACAAGACCCTGCACAACGTCGCCGGCGGGAACGTGGGCGTCTACGAGGGCGCGGGTGGAGACCTTCGCATCGGGTTGGCGCGCCAGTCCGTACATGATGGGACAGCGTGGCACCACGAGCCCCTTCGTCTGGCCGTGTACGTCGAGGCGCCGCCGCTGGCCATCGATTCCGTGATCGCCAAGCATCTCGTGCTCCGACAGCTGATCGAGCATCAATGGCTGCACCTGTTCGTCATCGCGCCCGACGGGTCTGGTGTCCGCCGTCGTCGACCAGACCGCTGGGAAGCCGTGTAATGACGATGCCACCGCCGGGTGGCGGTGGCATCGTACTGCGGGAGCAAGTCGCATCGACTTACGGCACGACGCGACGCCCGATCTCGTAGTCCTTCGGCGGTGTCGCACCCAGCAAGTGCTGCACGAAATAATCCCACCGGCGGCGCATCATGTAGTTCGACGCGCTGCCGTAACCATGCCCGGCGTTCGGGATCATCAGCAGGTCGAAGTCCTTGTTCGCCTTGATCAACGCATCCGCGACCAGCAGCGTGTTGTCGGGTGGCACGTTGTTGTCCATCGTACCGTGCGCCAGCAACAACTTGCCCTTGAGGTTCTTGGCCAGCGACTGATTGGCTTCGATGTCGTAGTTGTCGGTGCCATCCGGATTGCGCACCAGCAATCCCTGATAGCGCTCACCCCAGTCGTCCTCGTACAGGCGCTGGTCGTGATTGCCCGACTCCGAAATGCCGACCTTGAAGAAGTCGGGATACCGGAACATCGCGTCGGCCGTGATGAAGCCGCCGCCTGAGTGGCCCCACATCGACGCCCGGTCGATGTCAATGAACGGGTACTGCTTCGCCAAGTCCTTCATGCCGGCAATCTGATCGGGAATCGTGTTGTCACGTCCCATCTTGCCGAAGTAGTGATCGTGGAACGACTTCGAGCGGCCTGGCGTCCCTCGGCCATCGATCGTCACCACGATGAACCCCAGCTCGGCCAACGCTTGCCGATCACCACGGGCTTCGGTGAATGCGCGCGAACCCACGCTGCCGCTCTGCGGGCCGGGGTATGCGTTGTTGACGATCGGGTACTTCTTGGTGCGATCCAGGTTGGACGGCACGAACATCATGCCGTAGATGTCCGTGGTGCCATCGTCTGCCTTCACCTTGATGGGGATCGGCGGCTTCCACCCGCTCGCGACCAGACGCGAGATATCCTGCTGCTCCAGCGGCATGACCAACTTGCCGGCGGCGTTGCGCAGCGCGACCACCCTCGGCACATCCGGCTTGGAGTACGTATCGATGAGGTACTTGCCGGACGGCGACAGTTGGATGGTGTGTGTGCCGTCATCGGGCGTGAGTGACACCTGCGGTCCCTTGCCGTCCAGTCCGATGCGGTACGCGTGCGCGAAATACGGATCCTGACCCGGCTCCCGGCCGTTGGCCATGTACGTGATCGTGCGCGCCTTCTCATCGATCTTCACGATCTGCGTGACGGGTCCTTCGCCGTTCGTGATCTTGTTCTTCAGCTTCCCGGTGTTCAGGTCGTACAGATACAACTGCCCCCAATTGTCGCGCTGCGAATACCACAGCAGTTCGTTGCTGCCCCACAACACCTCCCAACCCGTCACCGACTCGAAGTGCGTGGGCACCGTCTCTTCCATCACGTCGCGCACGTCGCCGGTGACGGCGTTGGCCACCCGCAACACCGTGATCTTGTGATCGCGTGAGGTGGACGCCAGCGCCAGCTGGGTGCCGTCGGGGCTCCACTTGTAGTCGCGCATGCTGATGTTGTCGCCCAGCGTCGCGCGGTGCACATCGGGGCCCATCTTGAGCCGAATCACCTTGCCCGTCTCGACTTCGATCACCACGCGGTGGATCATCTGCACCGCACTGTCACCGGGGAGTGGATACTTCCACGAACGCAGGCGAGGACGGCCCGTGCGTGTCTCGGTGAGGTGCCACTCGCCGACATGCCGCTCGTCCTGCTGCTGCGTCGCGATCTTCTTCGAGTCGCTCGACCACAGCAGGATCGCGCGATCACTCGTCGCCCAGCCGGCGTTGTCGGTGGCGTAGCCGAAGTCCTTCACCCCATCGGTCGTGAGCTGGCGATCGCGATTGGTCGCGATGTCGCGTACCCAGAGATTGTAGTCCTTGATGAAGGCGCCGAGTTTGCCGTCGGGCGACATGGTGAGCGGCGGACCGGATGTCTGACCGCCACCACGGCCACCGCGTCCGCCACCACCGGCGGCTCCAGGGAACCCGCCGGCGCCGCGTCCCGCCTGAGCGGCGGCATCCGCCGGAACGCCCGGGCAATTCGCCATGGTCGCCGCGCACACCACCCGGGTTTTCTTCGCCGGATCCACCAGCACGATCTCCGTGCCGGCGGCAGTGGTGTTCCGATACCAGAAACGTTCATCCGGCAACCAGTTCGGCGCGACGGTGCCACCAAAGGTCAGCCCTGACACCGCCGGCGCCAGCGCCTTTTCGGCTCGGGCGTAGTCGGCTGCGGTGACTGCGCTCGTGGTGTACGGCTGCTGTGCTGACAGCGGCATGGCGCCGTGCACCAGCGCAGCCGTGGCAACCAAGCGGAAGGTGAGGCGGCGCACCATGTCTATCCTCATCGGGGTCAAGTCCAGAAGTCCGCGGCGTCGTCGATCACCCGCGCCGTCGGAAATGTACGCCGGAGCGGGATGGCTGGGC
>CAZMGX010000372.1:3428-5176 GCA_964565915.1 uncultured Gemmatimonas sp. | reverse complement strand
AGGAACTGCAGCGGGCGCTGACCGCATCGATCGGCCAGACGTTGTCAGGCGAACCGGGGATGTCGTCACGATTCAATGGCCCACTCGCGGCGGCGCCCGTCATTCGCGGCCTCACCGGTGAACGGGTGCTCGTGTTGCAGGATGGTGACCGCACCGGCGACTTGTCGTCGGCCGCGGTGGATCACCTGAACGCCGTCGATCCCAGCAGTGCCGAACGCATCGAGGTGATTCGCGGACCGGCGTCGTTGCTGTATGGCAACAATGCGTTGGGCGGCGTGGTGAACGTGATTACGAGTGACATCCCCACCAGCATTCCATCCCGCCCGACGGGGTATCTGATGGGGCAGGGTGAGTCGGTCACGCCGGGCGGTGTGGTCGGTGTGGGTGCCAGCGCACCGATCGGCCGGAAGTTTGCCGTGTCGGCGCGCGGCAGCCTGCGACGTTTCGACGAGATGCGTGTGGGGGGCGGCGGCACGCAGCCCAACACGAACGGTCGTACGGACAACGCGACGGTTGGTGCGGGGTTCGTGGGGGATCACGCGTCGGTCGGACTGGTGTACCGGCAGATGAACTTCGAATACGGTCTGCCGTATCCAGCGGGGGACGAGGCGATCCGACTGGATGGCAATCGCCGCATGCTGCAGGCGCAGTCCACGTTCGGCACACACTACGGACCGATCAGCACGGTCAAGATCGACGGCACGGCGCAGTGGTATCGTCACAGTGAGATCGAGCCATCGGGTGAAGTGGGGACCCGTTTCGCGCTGAACTCGCAGACGGCGAATGCTACCGCGCGCACCCAGTTGGGACGCGCCATCGGTGCGATCGGGGTGCAGGGCATCTTCCGTCAGTACACGCCGACGGGTGAAGAGGCGTTCACCCCGGGCGCCGACAACAACAACGTGGCCGCCTTCGTGTTCCAAGAGGTGCCGCTGTCGAGTGGCGCGGTCGAGGAGCAGACGCCTCGCCTCCAGGTTGGCGCGCGCTTTGACCGGTTCACCGTCAGCACCAATCCCGAGACGCCGCAGCAACTCGCGCAGTTCGGATCCGCCGCGTCGCGAAGCTACTCCAACGTCGCGGGTTCGGTTGGTGTCAGCATTCCCGTCGCGCCCGAGGTGTCGCTAACGGCGAACGCCTCACGTGGATTCCGCGCCCCGACGGTCGAGGAGCTGTTTTCGAATGGCGTACACGTCGCCGTCGGTACGTTCGACGTCGGCAACCCCGAGCTCAAGCCGGAGCAGAGCACCGGATTCGAGGCCGGCCTGCGCGCGCAACGCGCGGGCACGTTCGCGCAACTGAACGCGTACTACAACCTGATCGACCGCTATATCCGGCCCGTCGCGGTGGGTGTGCAGGAGGTCGACGGCGATTCGATTCCGCTGGTCAATTTCCGTCAGGACAACGCGGCGTTGTACGGTGCCGAAGGTCAGCTGGAGACCGCGCTGCCTGGTCACTTCGTTGGCGGGGTGATGGGCGACTACACCCGCGCGAAGTTCCGCGACGTCGACGGCAACCTGCCGTACATCCCGGCGGGTCGACTCGGCGGATCCTTGCGATACGATGATGGCAAGCGGTCCGTCGGCGGTGAAGTGCGCCGGGTCTTCAGCCAGACGCATGTGAGCGGTGACGCGCTCGACGTGGGCACGAATGCGTACACGCTCGTCAACGTGAATGCGACGTGGATCTTTACGGTGCGCGGCAGCACCGTGCGCGGCGGACACGTCGGCGAGGACGTGAACGCCTGGCTC
>CAZMGX010000372.1:0-3418 GCA_964565915.1 uncultured Gemmatimonas sp. | reverse complement strand
GCGCGGCAGCACCGTGCATTCGCTGACGCTGCGGGCGGACAATCTGCTCGACGAACAGTTCCGCGACGCCGCCAGCCGGATCAAGAGTTTCGCATTCAATCCAGGCAGGAATCTGAGTGTGGTATACAAAGTCCTGTATTGAGGGGTGAGCCGGAGGCGCCGGGTTTGCGCGGGAGCTGTGTGGAGCTCCTGTCCGGCGCCTCTATTCCATCAACCGCCGCAACAAGCGAAGCATTTGCCCGTCGGCCTCGGCAGGCGCATCACCTTTCGGCGTCTCGATGATTTTCGGCACCGCGGCCAGTCGCGCATCCTGCATGATGCGTCGAAAGGCCTCGGCGCCGATGGTGCCTTCGCCGATCAACTCGTGGCGATCGAGATGTGAGCCGAGTGCGGCTTTGGAATCGTTCAGATGCAGGCAGCCGAGCCGTGCGAAGCCGATCGTGTCGGCAAACTGCTGCCAGACCCCATCGTAGTTGTTCACGAGGTCGTAGCCTGCAGCCCACACGTGGGCAGTGTCGAGGCACACACCGAGTCGCGGCTGCAGCGATGCGGGAAGACGCGACAACAGGGCGGCCATTTCGTCGAACGTCGAGCCCAACACGGTGCCTTGGCCGGCTGTCAATTCCATCAGCAGCATCGTCGGACCGGGCTCGGCCTCCAGCGCCTCCACGATGGCGTCGGCGTTACGCGCCAGGCCGCTCGCGCGCTCATCCATGAAGTTGCCGGGGTGCGAGACCAGCGCATCCAGCCCGAGTGCATGGCAGCGGCGCAGCTCGTTCTTGAAGCTCTCGATCGACCGCGCGCGCAACGCCGCATCGGGCGATGCCAGATTGATCAGGTAGGAATCATGGGCGCACACCCAGCGCACGTGCGTATCGGCCATCGCCTTCCGGTAGCGCGCGGCTTCCTCAGTGTCGATCTCGCGCTCCTGCCAGCGATTCGCCTGCTTGGTGAAGATCTGTACTGCGGTCGCGCTGATCTCCATGGCACGCGCCGCGGCTTCCCACGTGCCGCCGGCAATCGACACGTGCGCGCCGAGTGGCGCACGGTCTCGCGTCCAGTCGCCGGCATCCACAACCACGGGCGCATCCAGAACCGGTGGAGCCTTCTTCGCGGCCGATTTGGTGGTGACCGATTTCTTGTTAGTCGCCTTCTTGGTGGTCGCTTTCTCGGCGACGGAGTTCTTGGTTGGCATGCTGCAAACTACTGCCCATGCTGCGAGGCGTCACACGACGGGTGTGTCGCAATTCCATGGGCAGGACTTTTGAACCGCAGGGGACGCAGGGGCGCAGGGGCTGCCAGTTGGCCAACGCTCTTCACTATTCTTTGAAAAAGAACGGCTCTACATGACGGCTTGCTGCGAGTCGCACACCCTGCGCCCCCTGCGGCCCCTGTGATTTAGAATGACGGACCACGCCGCCCGAACAAGTTCAGCGGGCTCGAGACGTGGCTATCGCCGCTGCGCCCGCAGCCACTCCAGTGGATCGACCGCGCGGCCCTTCGGTCGGATCTCGAGGTGCAAGTGCGGCGGCAGGTCGGGATCGGCGGCGCCGACCGTGCCGATCACTTGGCCCTTCTGAACGGTCTGACCCTTCCGCACGTCCAGACGCCCGAGCGATCCGTAGATGGAATAGTCACCACCACCGTGCTGCACAATGATGGTGGCACCATACGTTCCGACCTGCTCGGACAGCACCACCTCGCCCGCGGCAATGCTCTTGACGGCCGTGCCGAGGTTCGCGCCGATGCCGACGCCGTTCCACCGCGTGGTCGTGTTATTCGGGTTTACGACGCGCCCAAAGCGATACAGAATGTCGCCGTCCACCGGCCAGTCCAGCTTGCCGAGGTCCGAGGTGCGGATGGTCGATGGCGCGGCGGGGCGCGCGTTCGGCGCCATCTCGGCGCGGCGACGCGCCGTTTCCAGGTTCGCCAGCACGTTTGCAAGTCGCGCTTCGTCGCGCGCCAGTTGCGTCAGTCGGGTGCGTGTCTGGGTCGCACTGCGCTGCACCATGGTCAGGTTGCGCTGGCGCTGGGCCTCGAGGTTGCGCAGCCGGGTCGCTTCACGCTCCTTCTCGCTGCGGTTGCGCGCCACGTCTTCCTGCAAGCGGACGAGCAGTTCGCGCTGCGAAACGATGTTGTTGCGCAGTGACTCCACGCGCTCGACCAGGCTGCGGTCGTGCAATGCGAGGTCGTGGAGATACTTGTACCGTGCCACCAGCGCCGCGAACGATTGGGCCGACAGGAGTGCTTCCGCGTCATATAGCTGCCCGCGTTTGTAGATGTCGACCATGCGCCGCTGCAACGCGGTCCGCTTGCGGACGATTTCCTGCTCCGCACGCGCCAGCCCTGAACTGGCGGCCGCGACTTCGCGGGTGATCGTGGCGAGTTGATCGTCCAGCGCCTTCACCAGCCGCGCCGTCGTGGCTCGCTGCGCCTCGATGTTGTTGACTTCATCAGCCAGCGAACGTGCACTGCGCTGCAACTGCTGCATGCGCGCCTCGAGTTCCGATCGCTCGCGGCGGAGTTTGTCGAGTTCATCCTGCTGTTGCCGCAGTCGTTGTTCGGCCGTCGTGGCGCCGGCGGCCTGCGCCGCCAGTGATCGGGGAGCCGCAGCCGCGCCCAGGAAGGCCAATGCGTACGCGACGAGGCGCACGCGGGCAAACCCTGCGCGGGCGAACCTGGCGCGGGTGTACCCGGCGCGGGTGTACCCGGCGCGGGTGTACCCGGCGCGGGTGTACCCCGCGCGGCGCACGCTCAGCTCTCCTGCCACACTTTCCGCAGGTGACGTCCGACCGACACCCAACTGCCGACCAGGCCGATCACGGCGCCAGCGAGGATGCCGAGCAGGATCTGCTGCGTCGTGAAGAATTCGGTCTGCATGAACGACCGCGATACCGTCCGATTGGCCATCCACGCAAGGAAGACGGCGATGAGCCCACCGGCCACGCCCTTCAGCACGCCATCCATCAGATAGGGCAGGCGCACATAACCGTTCGTCGCCCCCACCAGGCGCATGATCTCGATCTCTTTGGTGCGCGCGAGAATCGCCATACGGATCGTGGCGCCGATGATGATGATCGCCACCAGCGCGAAAACAAGACCGAGTCCAGTACCGGCGACGCCGACGACGGTGCGGACACGGTACAACTTCTCAACCCACTCGCGACCATATCGCACCTCCTCCACCACCGGATAGGTCTGTAGGCGGCCCGCGATCTGCTTCATCGACTCGGGGTCACGCATGCCCTCCTTGAGGCGTACCTCGACCGACGCGGGCAGCATCGTGCCTTCCAGGACGTCCCGGAACTCCTCGAGCTCAGCGCGCGCGCGCTGCAGGGCCGAGTCCGGGCTGACGTAGCCGACGTCGGCCACCGCCGGGAGGCGACGCGCAGCCGCCATCAGTTCCTTCACATCATCG
>CAZMGX010000371.1:4547-5208 GCA_964565915.1 uncultured Gemmatimonas sp. | reverse complement strand
AGCTCTTCGAGCGCATCGCCGTCGGTCCCCGCCGCGATCGTCTCCACGAGATGCACGCCGCCGTCGACGGTCGCACTCTGGAGGACCTCGATGACCCGTGTCCGATCCTGCGGGGAGAGGCCGGCGAATGCCGTCGGCGAGCACACGACCGCGTGCAGTTCAACGTCCGGCGCCCACGCGCCGAGGTCCGCACAGTAGCTGCGGACTCGCTGCCCCAAACCCGCGGCTTCGGCCCCCCGCACGACGCGCTCCACGGCATCGGCTTCCGGCTCCACGGCGGTCACGGCACACCCACGTGCCGCCAGGAACAGAGCCGGTCCTTCGCGCGCCGCGCCGGCAACCAGCACATTGCGTTCGGCTGCGTCCGGGAAAGCACGGACCAGCGCCGCGTCAGGATCAATGCCCCAGTGCTCGGGCTTGCTATACTGCTCCAGCATCTTCAGGCGCCGACGCTTCCATGTCGTGTAGCTCGGCAGCCGCAGCCGGCGGGAGATGATCCGGTCCACCTCCTGCCACACGACGATCTCCGTGAGCGTGATCTGTGCTTCGTTGCACAGCTTCGCCACCGCTTCATCGCCGATCTTGAGCAACGCGCCACGCGACACCGAGTCCTTGTAGTCCTCGATTTCGCGCTCGACGTAGAGCTCGTACTCGTACTTAA
>CAZMGX010000371.1:0-4537 GCA_964565915.1 uncultured Gemmatimonas sp. | reverse complement strand
GACCGGGGAGTCGAGAAGGGGGTATCCCGTGTGGAAGATTGTGGATAAAGTACGCCACCGGGGGAAAACCGCAAGAGTCAATTGTGACATCCGCCGATCTAATCGACTGCAGATTTTGGAGTTGCGCCGAGTGCCCCGGGCGCGACCTCACAGTTCGGACAGCACCTTTGTAGCATCGCCGACGCCCACGGACAGCTGTCATGCCGGAACTTCCGGAAGTCGAATTTGCCGCCGCGCGCCTGCGGGAAGCGGTCACAGGCGGCCGTATTGCCGCCGCGGAGGCCTTTCATCCGTCGATGAAGCGATGCCTGCCCCCAGCGGACTGCGAGCGCCTGGTGGGCCGCCAGATCGCCGCAGTGACCCGGCGGGCCAAGATCCAGCTCGTCACGCTCGACGACGGCCAGGTGCTGGAGGTGCACTTTCGGATGACCGGTGACTGGGAGATTGGTCCGGCGGCCGGTCCACCGCCGGCCTACGAGCGACTCCGGTTGACCTTTGCCGACGGCACGTGCGTTTCGCTCGTCGACAGTCGAGCCTTCGCCGTGGTCCGGCTTCACGCTGCGGGGGCGCTGCGGTTGCCGGCGCTGGGTCCCGAGCCGCTCGACGATGCGTTCACGGTCGACCGCTTCGCCGCGGCGCTGGCGACGCGCAAAGGCCCGATCAAGCCCGTCCTGCTGGACCAGAAGGTGGTCGCCGGCCTCGGCAACATCTACGCCGCCGAGGCGCTCTGGGTGGCGAAGATTCACCCGACGCGTGCAGCCGCCTCACTATCCCGCGTCCGCATCGCCCGATTGCACGAGGCGATTCGTCTCGTGCTGACGGCGGCGCCCACCGGTCGCTACTACGCGCGCGACGCCGCGGCGCGTGCCGAACCGGAATCGTGGCGCGTGTACGGGCGCGAGGGCGAGCCGTGCACCCGCTGCGGCCGCAGCATCCGCCGCATCACGCAAGCCGGCCGCAGCACGTACTACTGCAGCTGCCAAAAGTGAGGTCGAGTATTGAGTAATGAGCACGGGAGTAAACGTTGGAGTAAGGAGTAGTGAGTAATGAGTAATGAGTAATGAGTAGTGAGTAACGAGTAACGAGTACGCGCGCCGTCCTGTCCTCTCGGTACTCATTACTCGTTACTCCCTACTCATTACTCGTTACTCCAAGGTTTACTCCCGTGCTCTCCACTCATTACTCGTTCTTTCTCGCGTAGTAGATGAAGTTTGTCCCGCGGCCGGCGAGGCGGCCTTTGCCGATGTCGATCGCATGTACGAGCGTCGCCCCGCCCTTCGTAATGATCGCTTCCACCTGCGCGCGCGGCACGTAGTGCAGCTCGTACGGTGCCCGGCCACGCACGATCTTCCAGGCACGCCGCAGATGACGCCGACGCACGTTGTACCACCACGCGCTGAGTGAGCCGGGGTGGTACGCCTTGCCGGCGGGCACATGGAACACCGCCAGGCCGTTCGGACGCAACAGACGCATGAACTCCGCGATGTAGCGCGTCGAGCTCTCGGGGGGAATGTGCTGCAGGACGATGCTGGAGTAGATGCAGTCGAACGACGCGTCCGGCAGCAGCGACAGGTCGTCTTTGGTGTTCACCAGGTACTTCACCCGGTCGCCGAGCGTGTTGTACTCGCGCGCGCGCTCGATCATCGAGTTCGCGATGTCGACGCCGACTGCGCGCTCGAAGTGCGCCGCCAGGGCCAGCGTCAGTCGTCCGACGCCGCACCCGAAATCGAACACGTCACCGCGCGCCACCGTGAGGCTCGCGCGATCGAGCGAGGCCATCATCTGCGAGACTTCGGCCACCCCCGTCGCGAAGAACTCGTCCGGATCCCACTTGTTGTGGCGACGCTTGTGATCGGTCAGGACGCCATACAGCGGGTCCTCGCGTCCGAGCTTCTCAAACGTCTTGCGTACGGTGTCGAGCGTCATGCACCCGGTCCGGTTGATGGTGAATGGCGACGTGCGGCCCGCGCGAGGGCATCATCGAACGCGGCCAGTGTATCCTCTGCGGTCTGCGACCACGTGAACCGCGCGGCCTGCGCCAGTGCCGAGGCGGCCTTCGCCTCACGCAAGGCGGGGTCGTCCAATAGCCGCTGCATGTGCGCGGCCAGCGCCTCCGCATCGTTCCACTCGAAGGTGAGCGCGGCGTCACCGACGACTTCAGGCAGGGAACTGGCATTGGCACAGATCACGCGGCCGCCGGCCGCCATCGCCTCCAGCGCGGGCAGACCGAAGCCTTCATAGCGCGACGGAAACACCAGCGCAGTTGATGCGCGGTACATCGCCCCGAGCTCGCCATCCGAGACGTATCCGGCAAACTTGATCCACGGGGCCTGCTCGCGTTTGGCCACGGCGGCCAGGTTGCCGCCCGGACCACACAGCACCAGCGGGGCGCGGGTGCCGCGCGCGTGCAGCAACGCCATGGCGCGAAACAGGACCTGCAGATTCTTGCGCGCTTCGTGCGCACCGACGGCCATGAAGAACGGTCCGTCAATCCCGAGCGTGGACGGGGTCGTGGCCGGCGTGTTCGACCGCGTGGCCAAGTCGTCCGCGGCCAGCAACGTGACCCGCATATCCTCGCGCGGCACCCCGAGGTACCGCTCCACCTCACGCGCCGTAAACGCCGAGATCGTGATCAGCAGGTCGGAATACTCGGCGGTGCGACGAAAGCGTCGCCGGTACTTGGCGCGCTTGATCACCTTCCACCAGCGGTGGTCCAATTGCAGCATCGGAACCAGGTCGCAGATCGTGGTGACCATCGCGGCGCGATGAGCGCGGGGATGCAGCCAGTTCCACGGGTACCACACCACGTCGGCGTTCGTGCCGGGCAGGGCACTGAGTGGTTCGAAGGTACAAGGCGCGAGCATTTGCGCGTCGAGCGCGGCGAGCTGCTCGCGCACGGCCGCTTCATCGGCCAAGGTGCGCAGGAACAGCGTCAGCCGCGCGTCGGGGCGCAGGCGCGGGATGTGACGCAGCACATTGCGGACGTAGCGTCCGATACCGCGACGCTCGCGCACCAGCTTGCTCGCCTCGACGCCGATATGCATCAGCCCATCCTCATCAATCCAGCGCCTCGAGCAGCGCACCTTTGAGGTAGCCGGTCTCGGGCACCGTGAGCAGTTCGGGGTGGTCGAGCGGTTGCGCCGTAATGGCGCGAAGCACGATCCGGCGCCCGCTATCGGATGCGGCCTCTTGCAGGAGTTCGAGGAACCGCGCCTTGCTGAGGTGATAACTGCAGCTGGCGGTGAACAGCATGCCGCCCGGCGCCAGCAGCCGCATCGCCTGCAGGTTGATGTCCTTGTAGCCGCGTTCGGCGCCGTCGAGCGCGGCCTTGGATTTCGCGAACGCCGGTGGATCCACGACGATGGTGTCGAAGCGCCGCCCGTCGCGATTCCAGTCGCGCAGCACGTCGAAGGCATCGCCGAGTTGCGGCGTCACATTCGAGAGGCCGTTGAGCGCCGCGTGCGCTTCGACCCGCGCGAGCGCGGGCGCCGACACGTCGAGCGCCGTGACATGGTCGGCCTGCCGCGCCATGTGCAAGGCAAACGAGCCGTGATACGCGAAGCAGTCGAGCGCAGCACCGCGGGCGAACGTGCCGATCAGCACACGATTCTCGCGTTGGTCGAGAAACGCGCCCGTCTTCTGTCCATCCCACGGTGCGGCAATGTAGCGCACCCCGTGCTCGTGCACCTCGATCGTGCGCGGCACCTCGCCGTACAGGAGTCGTACATCTCGCGGCAAACCCTCACGCCCGCGGGCCGCCGGATCATTCCGCGCCAAGATGCCTGTGCAGCCGGTGAGTTCGACGAGCGTATCGACGATGACGGGTGTCCACGCATCGAGTCCCGCAGAGAGCAGTTGCACCACCAGCACATCGTCGTAGCGATCGACGACCAGCGAGGGCAATGCGTCGCCCTCGCCGTGTACGAGACGATAGGCGTTGGAGGTCACGGCCAGCGATGTGCGACGCGCGAGGGTGGCCGAGAGGCGCCCGCGCCACCACGACGCGTCAGGCACGCGCGCCGGACTGCGCTCGATCAGGCGGAGCGAGATCTCCGACGACGGACTCCACAACGCCCAACCCAGCGGCTCTTCGCGCGCCGAGGTGACGGCGACGATGCCGGCCGGCGCATCGGGTCGGTCGACGATGTCGCTGCGGAAAATCCAGGGGTGTCCCGCCTTCAGTCGCTTGGTGCCACGGGGGGAGACCGTGGCGATCGCGTCGAGAACCTTCACCAGGACTCCATCAGCGCGGTGTCGGCTTCTTCGCGGCACCGCGCGCCGCACGCAACGAATCGTCGCGAGCTGCCCGCAACGCCGCACGCTGCTGCAGCTTGATCTGGGCGATGGCGCGCGAATGTTCGGCGAAGGTCTTCCGGAACTCGTGATGGCCGTCGGGATGCGCCACGAAATACAGGTAGGGTACGTTGGCCGGGGTGATGGCAGCGATGATCGAGGCCTCGCCCGGTGACGCAATCGGCCCGGGTGGCAGGCCTGCGTACTTGTAGGTGTTGTACTTCGACTCGATCTCGAGATCCTT